>NZ_JACAPX010000004.1:436-167939 GCF_013385435.1 Pseudomonas sp. F9001 | reverse complement strand
GGAACCAATCTCAGCCATCACCAAAATAACGGATATTCACCCACCACCGGCCGTGATAAACCGCCGCGCCAAAAACCCATACAACAGATACCCAAACGCCAACACCAGCGTCGCACCAAACACCGCCTCCTCACCACACGCATAAATCGCATACAGCGAATACCCCACGGCAATCAGCAACACCGTGGTATTGCGCGCATACACCACCGCCGCCACCCGCGCCTTGTGCATCATCACCAGCAGCCCAGTCAGCGCAGTGACGTAAGGAATCAAATTGGTCACCACCGCCAGGTTCACCAGCTTGCCGAACTGCGCACTGGCTGTGGGCGAGATGGTCGACAAGGCAATCAAGCTCTGCAACGCCGCGCAGGCAATCAGCCCCAACACCGGCGCGTGGGCGCGGCTGACCCGGCTGAAGAAGCGCGGAAACAGACGCTGGTCCGCCGACATCTTGGCCGTTTGCGCCAGGGTGAATTGCCAGCCCAACAGCGAACCAATACACGCCACTACCGCCAGGGCCATGATGATATCGCCCACCAGCGGCGTGAAGATCTGCGCATACACCAGGGCAAACGGCGCGGAAGACTCGGCCAGTTCGGCGTTAGGCACGATGCCCTGGATCACGCTGGTGGACAGCACATACACCAGCGCCGCGCCGAGGGTGCCCAGCAGGCAGGCCAGCGGCACGGTGCGCTTGGGGTCTTCCACCGCGTCATAGCCCTGGGCCGCGGACTCCATGCCGAGGAAGGCCCAGAGGGTCAGCGGGATACTCGCGCCAATCGCATCCCACAGTTGCAGTTGGTTGGGGTTCCAGGCATCGCTGAACACCTCCGTCTTGAAATAGAACCAGCCGATCACGCTCAAGCCCGCCACGGGAATGATCACGCCCCACACCGTGATCACGCCGATCCGCCCGGTCAGGCGCGGCCCGCCGAAGTTGGCCACGGTGGTCAGCCAGATCAGCCCGAGGGTGCCTATAAACAACGGGATCGGCCCGCTGCCCAGCCACGGGATGAACGACGATAGATAGCCCACCGCCGAAATCGCAATCGCCACATTGGCGATGATCAGCGACAGGAAATACAGGAACGAACACAGGAAGAAACCCGACTTGCCATGGGCCTCTTCGGTGTAGGCCGACATGCCGCCGGTGCGGGTGCAGAAGAGGCCGCACTGGGCAAAGCAGTACGCGATCGCCATCGAACCCACGGCGGTGATCAGCCACGACAGCAGCGAAATCGCACCCAATTGCGCCATGCTGGCGGGCAGCATGATGATGCCCGAGCCCATCATGTTGATCGCCACCAGGGTGGTCAGGCCCATCAGGCTCATCTTTTTGCTTGGCTCGGCCATCGGCAACTCCTTGTCGTGGGGCGTGCGATGGCAGGCTAGCACGTTGTGGTCAGCGTGCCTTCGGGCTCCGGTTTTCTCCGAGGATTCGCGCGGCATCGCGAGCCGGTGGAAGGCCGAACACCCGGGCGTAATCGCGGCTGAACTGGGTGGCGCTTTCATAGCCGACTTCGAAGGCGGCGCTGGTGACGTTCCTGGCGCCGCCCACCATCAGCGTGCGCGCCTGTAGCAGGCGCACGCGCTTCTGGTACTGCAACGGGCTCAGGTTGGTGACGGCCTTGAAGTGGCGGTGAAAGGCCGACACGCTCATTGCGGCTTTCTGTGCCAGGGCTTCGACCCGGATCGGTTCGGCGAAGTCCCGGCGGATCCACTGGATGGCCTGGCTCACCCGGGCCATGGCGGTGTCCGGCGCGGCGATTTCACGCAGCATCCAGCCGTGGGGGCCTTGCAATACGCGGTAGAGGATCTCGCGCTCGTATACCGGCGCGAGGGCTGTGATCGCCTCAGGGTTGCCCATCAGCCGCAGCATGCGCAGCCAGGCGTCCATCAGTTCGGGGGTGACGGCGGCCACCGAAAAACCCGCATCGTGGTCGTAGCGCCCGGCAGGTTTGGGCAAGTCGCTCAGCAGCGTCGCGAGTACCGTCGGGTCGAGGGTCAGGCTGACCGCCAGGTAGGGCTCGCCGGTCACCGCCGGGTGCACGGTGCCCACGGCGGGCAGTTCGATGGACATCACGAAATAGGTCGCAGGGTCGTATCGCAGCGTGCGATCACCCACCGTCATGGATTTGCTGCCCTGCAGGATCAGGTTGATCATCGGGTCGTACACCGCGGCCAGCATGTGCTCGGGAATCGCGCCCTGGACCATGGCCACCCGCGGGATGCCGGTTTCAGTGCGGCGGTTTTCAGCCTTGGCGGCCAGGGTACGCAGTTCGATCAGTTGTGTGTTCATGCCGGGCATGCTGAGCGCCCAGGTGTGCCCTGTGCAAGCAAAAAGCAGAAACAGGCAGGTTTCGAGCAGGAACGGCTGCGTCGGCGCAGGCGCGCAAGCCTACTGTGGTGACTCATTTGAGCAAGCAGTGGAGCCACACATGGGCGTTATCCTCATTACCGGCGGCAGCCGTGGCATTGGTGCCAGTACCGCAGAACTGTGTGCCCGGCAAGGCATGGGCGTGATCCTGACCTACAACAATCATCCAGAGGCCGCCCAAGCGGTTGTGCAGCGAATCGTATCGTCGGGCGGCAAGGCGGTCGCGCTGCCATTGGACGTGGCCGACATCAGTTCCTTCCAAGGTTTTGGCGAGGCGGTAAAGCAGGCGTTATCGGCCACCTGGGGTGTGAGTGGGTTGAATGGCCTGGTGAATAACGCCGGTTATGGACTGTTCAATCCCCTGGAATCGGTCACCGTGGCTCAGTTCGACGGCCTGCTGAATGTGCACCTCAAAGGGCCGTTTTTCCTGACTCAAACCCTGTTGCCGCTGCTGCAAGCCCACGCCTGCATCGTCAACCTGACCAGTGCGACAACTCGCGTCGCCACCGCTGGCGTAGCACCTTACGCAGCCTTCAAGGGCGCGCTGGATGTACTCACCCGTTACATGGCCAAGGAGTTTGGCGAGCGGCATATCCGTGCGAATGCCGTCTCTCCGGGAGCCATCCGTACCGAACTGGGCGGCGGGCTCAATGATGAGTTCGAAGCACTGCTGGCTGCACAAACCGCCCTTGGTCGGGTTGGGGAGCCAGAGGACGTGGCGCGTGTGATCGCCATGTTGCTGTCTGACGAAGGCCGCTGGATCAATGCCCAGACGATCGAGGTCGCGGGCGGCTACATCATCTGAAGAGCGAGGCGACAGCATGCTGGATCATATCTTTTTGTCGGTCAGCGACATTCAACGCTCCATCGGTTTCTACCAGGCCGCACTGGCGCCGCTGGGCATCAACACGCGCCACGACTACGACGGCAAGGACGGCCCGCCGGGCCACCCGGACCTCAAGGGGTTCGGCGCGAACGGGCGGATCTTCTTCTGGTTGCGCGAGGGCGCGGTCGAGGGCAGGGCGGTGCATGTGGGGTTCGTCGCCGGCAGCCGGGTCGAGGTCGATGCGGCTTACCTGGCGGCGATGAACGCGGGCGCCGTCGACAATGGAGCCCCTGGGGTACGATTGCACTATGACCCGAACTACTACGCGGCCAACGTGCTGGACCCTGACGGCTACAGCCTGGAATTTGTCTACAAGAACTGGCAGCACGTCCAATGAAAACCTTAATGATCTACGGCGCCACGGGCTACACCGGACGCATGGCGGCCGAAAACGCCAAGGCACACGGGCTGGACCTGGTGATCGCCGGGCGCAACCGCCAACGGCTGGAACCGCTGGCTGCGCAACTGGGTGTGCCGTACCGAGTATTCAGCCCGGACACCCTGGAAACGGACGCCCTGGATGGCATCGACGTGCTGTTGAACTTCGCGGGGCCGTTTGCGCAGACGGCGGGCGCGCTGATGCAGGCGTGTATTGCAGCAGGCGTCGACTACCTGGACATCACCGCCGAAATCAACGTTTACCGCTTGGCAAGGCAACTGGGCGCGCGTGCAGCTGAGGCAGGCGTCATGCTGTTGCCCGGGGTTGGCTGGGACGTGGTGCCGACGGATTGTCTGGCGATGCATGTGGCGCGCCGTGTTCAGAACCCGCAGTCGCTGAAAGTCGCGCTGCAGGTCGCCGGTCCCATGTCCCGGGGCTCGGCCTTGAGCGTGGGTGAAATCATCGGTGCGGGGCTCCTGGTGCGGGTGGACGGGCAGCTCATCGCTACCCCGGATGCACAACCGCAGTTCATGGATTTTGGCGATGGCCCGGTACTGTGTGCGCCGCTGTCTTTTGGTGATTTGGTGACGGCGTGGCATTCCACGGGCATCCCGAATATCGCCATGTTCGTGCACATCAGCGGCGATGCGTTTCCCGAGGGTGACCTGTCACAACTGCCCGACGGCCCCAGTCTTCAACAGCGTGAGGCCCATCGTGCCCGGGCAGTGGCAGAAGTCACAGGGGCCGATGGCCGGGTGGTGCGCTCGGTGATCGAGACCGTCAACGGCTACACCTACACGCCATTGGCGGCGGTGGAGGCGGCACGCCGGGTGTTGGCCGGTGAACGCCAACCGGGGTTCGCAACGCCGGGGCGAGTGTTGGGTATGGGGTTTGCCGAAACCATCGCGGGTACCACGATTATTGACGTGTAAGCCAATCACCGGACCCTCGTCACCCGCCAGGCGCCTTGAACCTGGCGGCATCACGCCCCGGCGGCAAGCCAAATAGCCGGGCATATTCGCGGCTGAACTGTGAGGCGCTTTCATAACCGACGCTGAATGCAATCGACGCTGCATCCTTGGTGTCGAACAGCAGCAACCAGCGTGCCCTGAGCAGGCGCAGGCGTTTCTGGTACTGAATCGGGGTCATGGTCGTAATGGCTTTGAAGTGCCGATAGAACGCCGCGACGCTCATGTCGGACATGGCGGCCAATGGCTCAACGCGAAAGGGTTGATTGAAATGCTGGCGAATCCACTCGGTCGCGCGGCGGATCTGCGCCAGGCGGCCGTCGGGACGGGCCATGTCCAGTAACGTTGCCCGTAGCGGGCCCTGCAAGACCCGAAACAGAATCTCCCGCTCGATCATCGGCGCCAATACCGCAACTTCGCTGGGCCGGTCCATCAGCCGCAGCATGCGCAGCCAGGCATCGATCAGCTCGGCGGGTGCAGGTACGGCGGCAAAGCAACTGTCGGTCGTGCGCTCGCCGGTTTCGATCTCGTCGGCCAATAGCGTGGCGATCACGTTGTGGTCCAGGGTCAGGCTCAGAGCCAGATAAGGCAGCCCCGGGGCGCAGGGGTGAATCTGGCCGGTGGCGGGTACCTCGACGGGCACCACGAAATAGCTGGCGGGCCCGTAGGTTTGCTCCTGGTCACCTATCCACAAGGTCTTCGAACCTTGCAGGACCAGGTGCAGCATCGGCTGGTAGACCTGATCGGCACAGGCTTCGGCCCGCACCATCGTCACACGCGGCAAGCCGGTATCAGTCCATTGGTTGCCAGCACGCATGACCAGGCTGCGCAGTTCATCGAGTTGATTGTTCATGGCGTTGAACATGAGGCACGCCGCCGGGCAACGCAAGCCAGGCGAGAAGAATAGGCAAGCACGGGAGAAGAACCGGCAACCGCTGCATCCGCTGCGGCCTGAATACTGTAGGCAAGCGGTATCACTTATCCTTTGGAAGGTCACATCATGAAGCTCGACGGAAAAATCGCAGTTGTTACCGGCGCCTCAAAAGGCATCGGCGCAGGTATCGCAAAGGCACTGGGCGCAGCGGGGGCGACGGTGGTGGTCAACTATTCATCCAGCAAAGCCGAGGCCGATGGGGTGGTGGCGAAGATCCAGGCCGACGGCGGCAACGCAATGAGTGTTCGGGCCGACATGAGCCTGGCAGCCGACGTGATTCAACTATTCGACACCATCAGAAGCGAATATGGTCGCCTGGACATCCTGGTCAATAATGCCGGTGTCGCGGTGTTCCAGATGATCGAGGACTTGACCGAAGAGGCGTTCCATCGCCAGTTCAACCTCAATGTACTGGGGTATCTCCTGGCTGCTCGGGAAGCCGTCAAGTTGTTTGGCCAAGGGGGCAGCATCATTAATATCAGCTCGATCCTCAGCACCGATCCCTACCTGGCCTCCAGCGTCTACTCGGCGACCAAAGGCGCGGTGGATACGCTGACCTTCGCCTTGGCGCGTGAACTGGGGCCGAAGGGGATCCGGGTCAATTCGATCCTTCCGGGGCATACAAATACGCCGGCCACCGCCGGCAATTTTGCCGGTGAATTTGGCCAGCAGCTTATCGCGGGCACGCCGCTGGGGCGCTTTGGCGAGCCGGATGATATCGCGCCGGTTGCGGTGTTCCTGGCGTCCGACGACGCCCATTGGGTCACCGGCGAATCCATTCGCGTTTCGGGTGGGGTGCGTGGCGTGGGTTACTGATCAACGCAGGGAGGATCACGCGGCCTGCGGCTGCATCCGCCATTCACCTTCCATATCCTTGACCAACCCACTGGCCAGCAACAGCGGTGCCACGCGCTTGTGCAATTGCGGCTCGACAAACTCTTTCACCGTGTCCAGCCCCAGCGCGCCGCTCAACGGCAGCTCGGCCTTGGTGTAAGACAACCAGGCTTTCTTCAGTATCAGCAGCACGTCGCTGCCGGCGGTGGAGGCGAAGCGGCGGTGGGTTTTTTTACCGTCGAAATCGAAGGTGTGCTGAAACTCGTAGCCGGCCTCGCTGCCCTCGCTGGCGACGCAGCGGATGCAGGTGCAGGGGCCATCGCCGAAAGCGCTGCGCAGGTAGTTGTTGAAGTCCACCACGGGCTTGAGTGACAGGCGTTTGTCCACCTCGAACAGGTCCCCGGTCATTTTTTCGTCAGTGTTCAAGGTCCATTTCCTCGCAGCGGTTTTTTCAAGGGCGGCACGATACCAGCCGAAGGGCGTGGGCGGGTAGTTTTCGGTCGCCTCAGTGGGGACGTCCATTCGCCAATGCCCTTGTTACGGTGATCAGTCCGCCAGCTCATCCACCATCAGGTCGATAAAGCGCCGTACCCGAGGCTCCAGGAAGCGTTTGCTCGGGTACATCGCCAGGATCTCCACGTCCCCGGCGTCCAGGTCGGGCAGCACCTGTACCAGGCGCCCGGCAGCCAGGTCCTCGGCCACCACGAAGTCCGGCAGCAAGGCGATGCCCAGCCCGGACACGGCAGCGTCGCGCAGTGCTTCGCCGCTGTCCAGGCGCAGGCGGCTGCGCCCGTACGCCTTGACCCAGGTGCCGTCCGCTTCGCGAAAGCGCCAGCTTTGCTTGCGCGTGCGGCTGCTGAAATACAGGCAGTCGTGGTGGGCGAGGGCGTCCATGTCCCGGGGCATGCCGTGCTCGGCGAGATAGTCCGGTGCGGCGCACAGCAGCGCCTGATAACGAGCGACCACCCGGGAAACCAGTTGGCGGTCGGTGTTGGCGCTGCCGATGCGGATGGCCAGGTCGAAGCCGTCCTCGACGATATCGGCGGTGCGGTCGCTGAAACTGACTTCCACCTGCACCTCGGGCCAGGCGTGCAGGTATTTCTTCAACAACGGCAGCAACACCTTGCGCCCGAACGCATCGGGCACCGTAAGCCGCAATAAACCGCGCGGTACCCCGGTGGGCTGGCCGATGCGGCTTTGGGCGTTGTCCACTGCGGCGAGGATCTCCAGCCCCTGGTCATACAGCGCGCGGCCTTCGTCGGTAAGGCTCAAGGTGCGGGTGGTGCGGTTCAACAGGCGCACACCAAGGCTGTCCTCCAGGCGCGCCACGGCTTTGCCGGCGGCAGAGCGCGTCAGGCCCATCGCCTGCCCACCGGCGACGAAGCTGGCGCCATCGACCACTGCCATGAAGATCAGCATCTCGTTGAGGTTGGTGCGCAGCATGCAGAGTGGCTCCGGGGATGACATCAGGCACAGGCGCGCAATATAGCAGCGCCGGCGGGCAGTGTTTTTCGTATATCCATAGATCGCGATATTCTTTTTCGCACTGTACGTGGGCCGCTACGCTCGCAACCCTTCTCAACCTCGCGGCAGCGTTCTCATGATAATAAAACGACCCACCCTGACGCTCCTGGCAGCAGCCAGTGCGCTCCTCAGCCTTGGTGCACACGCCGAAGGCAAGATCAGCATCGCCCAGCAATTCGGCATCGGCTACTTGATCCTCGATGTGGTTCGTGACCAGAACCTGATCGAGAAACACGGCAAGGAACAGGGCCTGGACATCAAGGTGGAGTGGAACAGTATCTCCGGCGCCACCGCGATGAACGAGTCGCTGCTGGCCGGCGCGCTGGACGTGGTGTCGGCGGGTGTGCCGCCCATGCTGACGCTGTGGGACCGCACCAAGGGCAAGCAGAACGTCAAGGCCATCGCCTCGCTGGGCTCGATGCCCAACTACCTGCTGACCAATAACCGGGATGTGAAGACCCTCAAGGACTTCAGCGAAAAAGACCGCATCGCCGTACCGGCCGCGGGCGTGGGTTTCCAGTCGCGTACCTTGCAGATTGAAACCGCCAAGCAGTTCGGGAACGACAACTACAAGAAGTTCGACGATATCTCCATCAGCCTGGCGCATCCGGACGCCACTGCGGCGCTGATTGCTGGCGGTTCGGAGATCAACGCGCACTTTTCCAGCCCGCCGTTCCAGTACCAGGAGTTGTTGAATCCCAAGGTGCACAAGGTGCTGAGTTCCTACGACATTCTCGGCGGCCCGGCGACGTTCAATGTGCTGTACACCACCGAGAAATTCCACGACGAGAACCCCAAGACCTACAAGGCGTTCTATGACGCGTTGGCCGAGGCCGAGAAAATCATCAAGGCCGACAAGCCGGCAGCGGCCCAGGCTTACATTCGTGTAGAGCAGTCGAAGCTACCGCTGGCGCTGGTGGAGAAGATTGTCCAGGACCCGGAAATCGACTTCACCATCGTGCCGCAGCGTACCTATATCTATGCCGAGAAATTGCAGGAGTTGGGGGTGTTGAAGAACAAGGCGGGGAGCTGGAAGGATTACTTCTTTGAAGAGGCGCACGGCGGGAACGGCAGCTGACTCCATTCTGAATTGAAACGCACACAAAAATGTGGGAGCGGGCTTGCTCGCGAATGCGGTGGGTCAGTCGATACATGTGCTGGCTGAACCACCGCATTCGCGAGCAAGCCCGCTCCCACATTGGATCTGCGGTGTTTTCAGGTTCCCGCAAGGTTGTTCTTGATCCAGTCGTACAAGTGATTCCCCTCGCTCGACAACTCGCTGTTGGCCCGCCGGCACAGGTAGTACTGGCGGCCATCATCGACCTGTAGATCAAACAGCTTCACCAACTCCCCATTTGCCACATGCGGCGCCACCAGTGGCGCGCGCAGCAGTGAGCAGCCCAATCCGGTCAGCGTGGCCGTCAGCGCCAACTGACCATCCTCCAGCAGCAAACCATTCAACGCGGTCCCGTGATGCACGTCGGCGGCCTGGAACCATTGGCTCCAGGTGCCGCGCTCTTCGTCGTGCAACAGCGGTAATTCACTCAGCGCCTCAGGTGTGTCGATCGGCCCGTGTTGCTCCAGGAATGCGCGGCTGCAATACGGCGTCACCGCCCCGGAAATCAGCGGCTCGCTGTGGTACCCCGGCCAGTGCCCGGTGCCGAAGCGGATCGATAAATCGGCAGCGTCGCTGGGGTAGCTGCGGTGGTTGGCGTAGGTGACGTTGATGTCCAGCGCCGGGTGGTCCTTGAGGAACTGTGCCACGCGCGGGATGAACAGGTTGATGCCGAACAGCGGGATCAGGCTGATGGTGACCTGGCGTGTGGCGCTTTTTTCCCGCACGTGTTCGGTGGCGCTGCGCAGTACGGCGAAGGCCGAGCGAATTGCGCGGTAGTACTCGCGGCCTTCTTCGGTGAGCACCAGGTTGCGGCCCTGGCGCAAGGTCAGCGGTTGCTGCAGAAAGCTTTCCAGCAGGTGCAATTGATGGCTGACGGCGGAGGGCGACACGTCCAGCTCGCGGGCGGCGGAATTCACTCCGCCGTGGCGGGCAAACGCTTCGAAGGTGCGCACGGCACGCAACGGCGGGTCATTGGCTAGCTGTTCTAAATTATTCATGTGTTGAATTAAATACTAAGTGAGATGGCAAATAAAGAGCCATAAATGCCGTATTTATGGCGGTTATAGCGCTTTATGCGTTTGGCATAACCATATGAATTTCTGATATTTGATAAAAACAGAATAGATGCTTAGTGTGCCGCCCTCGTCAGTAGTGAGGTCGATGGTTTCCATGGATGCGTTTATCCAGCAGCTGCTCAATGGTTTGATGACGGGCAGTCTCTACGCGCTAGTGGCCTTGGGTTACACCATGGTCTACGGCATTTTGCGGATCATCAACTTTGCCCATGGCGATGTGTTGATGATTGGCGCTTTGGTGGGCCTCTCGGTGATTCGCCTGTTGCAGGTGACATGGCCGGCGATGCCGCCGGTGCTGGTGCTGCTGGCAGCCACTGTGATTGCCATGGCGTTCTGCGCGGTACTCGCGGTGCTGATTGAACGGGTCGCTTATCGGCGCCTGCGCAATGCGCCGCGCCTGGCGCCATTGATCAGCGGCATAGGGGTGTCGTTGTTGCTGCAAACCGTCGCCATGTTGGTGTGGACGCGTAACCCGCAGATGTTCCCGCAACTGCTGCCGCTGGAACCGATTGAAGTGCTCGCGGGCGCTTCGGCGCATCCGGCGATCACCAACGCTACCGCCCTGACCACCATTGCCGTCGCACTGTCGGTAATGGTCGCGCTGCTGGTGCTGGTGGAACGCACACGCTTTGGTCGGGCCATGCGCGCCGTGGCCGAGAACCCGCAGGTGGCGAGCCTGATGGGCATCAACCCGAATCGCATCATCGTGCTGACCTTTGCCATTGGCGGCGCCCTGGCGGCATTGGCCGGAATCATGATGGCGAGCAACTACGGCAGCGCGCATTTCTACATGGGTTTCCTGCCGGGCATCAAGGCGTTCACCGCAGCCGTATTGGGCGGCATCGGCAACCTCAAGGGCGCGATGCTTGGCGGCCTGCTGCTGGGGTTGATCGAGGCCCTGGGTACCGGCTACCTGGGCGCTGCCACCCAGGGTGTGTTCGGCAGCAATTACCAGGATGTGTTTGCCTTTATCGTGTTGATCGCGGTGCTGGTGTTTCGTCCTTCGGGGCTGTTGGGCGAACGACTGGCGACCCGCGCATGAGTGTCCTGAATACCTCCCGCCAGCGCGCCAGCTTCGGCCTTGTGTTGTTCGCCGTGGCGCTGGTGCTGGCGCCTTGGATTGTCGGGCATGCCGGTGGCAACACTTGGGTGCGCACCCTCGATTTCGCGTTGCTGTACATCATGCTGGCCCTGGGCCTGAACATCGTCGTGGGTTACGCCGGGCTGCTGGACATGGGTTTTATCGCGTTCTACGCAGTGGGCGCGTACCTCGCCGCATTGCTGTCATCGCCGCATCTGTTGCAGCAATTCCCGGCGCTGATGGCGCTGCTGCCGACGGGCATGCACACCTCGATCTGGTTGATCCTGCCCTTGGCCGCGTTGCTGGCAGCGGGCTTTGGCGTGTTGTTGGGCGCACCGACCTTGCGCCTGCGCGGCGATTACCTGGCCATCGTGACCCTGGGCTTTGGTGAAATCATCCGCATATTGCTGCGCAACCTGGATCGCCCGGTGAACATCACCAACGGGCCCAAAGGTATTTCCCAGGTCGACCCGGTCAACCTGCTGGGGATCAACCTCGGGCGCACCCAGGAGCTGTTCGGCCTGCGCCTGCCTTCGGTCTATCTGTACTACTACCTGTTCGCCGCGCTGGTGGTGCTGATCCTGTTTGCCTGCATTCGCCTGGAGCGTTCGCGCATCGGGCGGGCCTGGGTGGCGATTCGTGAAGATGAGGAAGCGGCCCAGGCCATGGGCGTCAACACCTTGCGCTTGAAGCTGCTGGCGTTTGCCATCGGTGCCGGGTTTGGCGGCGTGAGCGGGGCGTTGTTCGCCTCGTTCCAGGGCTTTGTCTCGCCGGAGTCCTTCACTCTCAATGAGTCCATCGCGGTGCTGGCGATGGTGGTGCTCGGCGGCATGGGCCATATCCCGGGGGTGATTCTCGGCTGCGTATTGCTGGCGGCGTTGCCCGAAGCCTTGCGCGCGAGCATGGGCCCGTTGCAGCAGGCGCTGTTCGGCCAGGTGCTGGTGGACCCGGAAATCATTCGTCAGTTGTTCTACGGGCTCGCGCTGATCCTGGCGATGCTCTATCGACCGGCAGGCCTGTGGCCGAAAGGAGTGGCGCGATGAATCAGCCGCTGTTGCAGATTGACCAGGTGAACAAGCGCTTCGGCGGCGTGGCGGCGCTCACCGACGTGAGCCTGAGCATCCAGCCTGGGGAGATCTATGGCTTGATCGGCCCCAATGGCGCCGGTAAAACCACCTTCTTCAACGTGATGACCGGCCTGTATACCCCGGATTCCGGGCGCTTCCGGCTCGACGGCGAGGACTACAAGCCGGCCAGCGTGCACCAGGTGGCCCAGGCTGGCATCGCCCGGACCTTCCAGAATATCCGCCTGTTCAACACCATGAGCGCGCTGGAAAACGTCATGGTCGGCCGCCATGTGCGCACCCGCAATGGCGTGTGGGCCGCCTTGAGTCGCCATCGTCGAGCCCGGGAAGAAGAAGCGCAAACCCGCGCCCATGCCCATCGCCTGTTGGCGTATGTCGGGCTGGCGGGGTTCGCCAATTACCGCGCCGACAGCCTCTCCTACGGCCACCAACGCCGCCTGGAAATCGCCCGGGCCCTGGCCACTGAACCACGTTTGCTGGCCCTCGACGAGCCGGCCGCCGGGATGAACGCTGCCGAGAAAGTGCAACTGCGCGGCCTGCTGGAAAAGATCCGCGACGACGGCCACACGCTGCTGCTGATCGAGCATGACGTGAAGCTGGTGATGGGGGTGTGCGACCGCATCAGCGTGCTCGATTACGGCCAGGTGATCGCCGTGGGCGCGCCTGCCGAGGTGCGCCGCGACCCGGCGGTGATCCAGGCCTATCTGGGAGCCAGCGCCCATGTCTGAACCTTTATTGAAAGTCGACGGCTTGCAGGTGCGCTACGGCGCCATCGAAGCGGTCAAGTCCCTGGATTTACACATCGGCGAAGGCGAGCGAGTGACGTTGATCGGCGCCAACGGTGCCGGCAAGACCTCCAGCCTCAAGGCCCTGACCGGATTGCTGCCGGCAGCGGCGGGGCAGATTCACTTCGCCGGGCGTTCGATCCTCGGCCAGGCGCCGGACCAATTGCTGCGCCAGGGCATTGCGATGGTACCGGAAGGGCGCGGGATCTTTGCACGCATGAGCGTCCTGGAAAACCTCCAGGCCGGGGCCTTCCTGCGTCGTGACAGCGAGCAGGTGAACCGCGAGATCCGCCAGTTGTTCGAGCACTTCCCGCGTCTGGAGGAGCGCCTGCAGCAGTCCGCCGGCCTGCTCTCCGGTGGCGAGCAACAGATGCTCGCGCTGGCCCGGGCGCTGCTCTCCAAGCCGCGCTTGCTGGTGCTGGACGAACCGTCCATGGGCCTGGCGCCGATCATGGTGGAGAAGATCTTCCAGGTGATCGACGACGTGTGCCGCCAGGGCATGACCCTGCTGCTGGTGGAGCAGAACGCCCGGCTCGCGCTGCAGGTCACCGACCGTGCCTATGTGATGGACACCGGGCGCATCAGCCTCACTGGCCCGTCCCATGAATTGCTCGACCACCCCGAGGTGCGCAGTGCCTACCTCGGTGAATGAATCAACCCTGACGCTACCGGACGCCCGGCGTGTTCCGACCTGCCCGTAAAGAAACAGGAACCACTGATGAAGACTTTCAAGCACACCCTAGTGATCGGCCTGGCCTTGAGCAGCCTGGCGAGTGCCATGGCCCAGGCCGACCAGACCGTATTGATCGGCCTGGCCGGGCCGTTGACCGGCCCGTCGGCGCGGATCGGCAAGGACCTGGAAAACGGCGCGCAACTGGCCATCGACGCGGCCAACGCCAAGCACCCGAAAATCAACGGCGAGGCGGTGACCTTCAAGCTGCTGTCCGAGGACGACCAGTCCGACCCGCGCACCGCCGTCACCGTGGCCCAGCGCCTGGTGGACGAAGGCGTGGTGGGCGTGGTTGGCCACTGGAACACCGGCACCAGCATTCCGGCGGCGCGGGTTTATCACGATGCAGGTATCGCGCAAGTCGCCCCGGTTGCTACCGGGCACGCGTATACCCAGCAGGGCTTCGACACCAGCTTCCGGATCATGGGCCATGACGACGATGGCGGCCAGGTGGCCGGCGACTATGCTTTGAACACCCTCAAGGCCCGGCGCATTGCGGTGATCGACGACCGCACCGCATTCGGCCAGGGCCTGGCGGACCAGTTCGTCAAATCCATCGAGGCCGGTGGCGCCAAGGTGGTGTCTCGTGAATACGTCGACGACAAGACCATCGATTTCAGCGCAGTGCTGACCAATATCCGCAGCCAGAACCCGGACCTGATTTTCTTTGGTGGCGTCGATTCCCAGGCCGCGCCTTTGGCCAGGCGTATCAAGCAACTGGGCATCAAGGCACCACTGATGGGGGCCGGTGGATTTGTCAGCCAGACCTTCCTGCAACTGGCGCAGAACGAAGGCGAGGGCGTGATTGCCCTGGAGCCGGGCCTGGCGGTGGCACAGATGCCGGGTGGCAAGGCGTTCGAGCAGGCTTACAAGGATCGCTACAAGGCGCCGATCGAACTGCACGCGCCGTTTGCCTATGACGGTGTCGGGGTGTTGGTGGCGGCGATCGAGAAGGCCGACTCGGTGGACCCGCAAAAGTACCTGCCGGTGCTGCGCGCCATCAGCTACCAGGGCGTGACCGGGACCATTGCGTTTGATACCGAGGGCAATTTGAAGAAGCCGTCGTTCACCGTGTATCAGGTCAAGGGCAATCAGTGGCAGCCAGTGAGTGTGGCGGGCGGCAAGTAAACGAATTCTGTGGAGCTGACGGAGGCACACAATGAGCAAGCTGGAAGGTGAACTGGGCATCCTGGCCCGGCGGCGGATCGAAGCCGAAATCATCAAGCCGATCTACGAGATCCTGGTGCGCGAGCAGGGCAAGGCCTTTGCGGCGGCGGTGATCGGCGAGGCGGTGGGCAATGCGGCGATTCAGGCCGGCAAGCACTTTGCCGAACTGGAAGAGCAGGGCGCCGACCTCAAGAGCTTCGTCGAGTTGCAAGTGCTCTGGGAAAAGGACGATGCGCTGAAGGTCGAGATCATCGCCAGCGACGCCGAGCACTACGACTATGACGTGAAGCGCTGCCGCTATGCCGAGATGTACCACGAGATGGGCCTGGGCGAGATCGGTCACCTGCTGTCCTGCAACCGCGACGAACTGTTTATCGTCGGCTACAACCCGGACATCAAGCTGACCCGCACCCAGACCATCATGGGCGGTGCCCATTACTGTGACTTCCGCTACCGGGCCAAAGCCCAGGAGCCGCGTTCATGAACGACTTGGCGCGGGTCAATGGCGAGCGCCTGTGGGGCTCGCTGATGGAAATGGCGCAGATCGGCGGCACCGAAAAGGGCGGCGTCTCGCGCCTGGCCCTCACGGATGAGGACCGCCGCGGTCGCGACCTGTTTGTGCAATGGTGCGAGGCGGCCGGTTGCAGCATTCGGGTGGATGCCATGGGCAATATCTTTGCCCGTCGCGCCGGGCGCCAGGATCACCTGGCCCCGGTGTTGACCGGTTCCCATGGCGATTCCCAGCCGGCGGGCGGCAAGTACGACGGTATCTACGGCGTGCTGGCCGGGCTGGAGGTGGTGCGCACCTTGAATGACCTGGGGATTGAAACCGAGCGGCCAATCGAAGTGGTGAACTGGACCAACGAAGAAGGCTCGCGGTTTGCGCCGGCGATGATTTCCTCGGGGGTGTATGCCGGGGTGTTTGACCTGGAGTACGGCCTGTCCCGGGAAGACAAGGCCGGGATCACCATCGGCCAGGCATTGCAGCAGATTGGCTATGCCGGTGCGCATCCGGTGGGTGGCCAGGCGGTGCATGCGGCGTTTGAGCTGCATATCGAACAGGGGCCGATTCTTGAGGCACAGGGCCTGACCATCGGTGTGGTCACCGGCGCCCAGGGCCAGCGCTGGTATGAAGTGGAACTGAGCGGGCGCAGCGCTCATGCCGGGACGACGCCGATGGATCACCGGCTCGATGCATTGCTCGGATTTGCCCGGGTGGTGGAGGCGGTGAACCAGATCGGCCTGGAACAGGGCGCCGAAGGGCGGGCGACGGTGGGCATGGCGAACATCTTCCCCAATTCACGCAACGTGGTGCCGGGGCGGGTGTTTTTCAGTGTGGAGTTTCGGCATCCGGATGAAGCGGTGCTGGGGTATCAGGATCAGCAACTGCAGGCGGCCGTGGCGCGGATTGCCGAGGGGATTGGTTTGCAGCACAGCGTGAAGCAGATTTTCCAGTACGCGCCGATTGCCTTCGACCCTGAGTGTGTGGAGGTGGTGCGGGCTTCGGCGCAAGCGTTGGGGTATAGCCATCGCGCCATGATTTCCGGGGCCGGGCATGATGCCTGCTACCTGAACCGGGTGGCGCCGACGGCGATGATTTTTGTGCCGTGTGTGGATGGGTTGAGCCATAACGAGGCGGAGGAGATTCATCCGCAGTGGTCGACGGCGGGGGCGGATGTGTTGTTGCAGGCGGTGTTGGCCAAGGCGCAACGCTAACGGGATCAACGCGGGACAAAATGTGGGAGCGGGCTTGCTCGCGAATGCGGTGGGTCAGTCAATACATGTGCTGGCTGAACCACCGCATTCGCGAGCAAGCCCGCTCCCACGGGGGCCCTGTTCTCTTTTTGAGGTCTTTGTTGTCTGATGATCAGAGGAAGAACTCACCGGGTGTGGCGTCGAACTGCTGGCGGAAGGCGTTGATGAAGGCCGAGGTGGATTCGTAGCCGCAGGCCAGCGCCACATCGGTCACGCGTTCGCCTTGTTCCAGGGCGGGCAGGGCGCTCAACAATCGCAGGCGCTGGCGCCACGCACGGAAGGTCAGGCCGGTGTCGCTCAGGAACAGCCGGCTGAGGGTTTTCTCGCTGACCGCCAGTTTCTGGCTCCACTGCCCCAGGGTGGTTTGCTGCTCCGGGTGCAGGTTCAGGCTGCGGTAAATCTGCCGCAAGCGGCTGTCGGCGGGCAGCGGCAACATCAGGTCGACCTGGGGCGCGGCGGCCAGTTGGTCCAGCACCACTTGGGCCAGCCGTCCATCCGGGCCATCCTCGGCGTATTCCACCGGCAATTCGCTGAAGCTGCGAATCAACTCGCGCAACAGGCTGCTCACCGCCAGCACCTGGCAGCGGTCAGCCGCCCAGGCGGTGACGCTGCAATCGAGGTACAGGCTGCGCATCTCGGTATGGGGCGAACTGAACACCCGGTGTGGCATGCCGGCCGGTATCCACACGGCCCGCTGGGGTGGCGCGACGAAGCGTCCTACGCTGGTCTGGATCTCCAGCACCCCGGATATCGCGTAGGACAACTGCACCCACGGGTGACTATGGCGGCGGGTCAGCGCGCGGTTGGGCAGGGATTCGGTGCGGCCATACACCGGCCTGGGCAGGCTGGAAAGCCCGGGCACGCTGCGGCGCACAGTTTTGTCATGTCCTTTTGGCGGCATTTACTGGCTCATTGGCGTTAGTCGGTAATAAGCCGTTACGTTAGAGTCGCGACGATGCTCTTGGCAACCCCTGGAAGATTGGCCTATGACCCGCCCACGCTTTTTACCTGACAACTTCACGCTGACCCTGGTGGCCACGGTGATCCTCGCGTCCCTGCTGCCCGCCAGCGGCCAGACCGCCGTGGCCTTTGGCTGGGTGACCAACCTGGCCATCGCGCTGCTGTTTTTCCTGCACGGCGCGAAACTGTCGCGCCAGGCCATTGTTGCCGGTGCGGGTCATTGGCGCCTGCACCTGCTGGTGTTCAGCCTGACCTTCGTGCTGTTTCCGTTGCTGGGCCTGGCGCTCAAGCCGGTGTTGTCGCCGCTGATCGGTAAAGACCTGTACATGGGCATGCTCTATTTGTGTGCGTTGCCCGCCACCGTGCAGTCGGCGATTGCCTTTACCTCGCTGGCCCGGGGCAATATCCCGGCGGCGATTTGCAGCGCGGCGGCGTCGAGCCTGTTCGGGATCTTCCTGACGCCATTGCTGGTGACGTTGCTGCTGAATGTGCATGGCGATGGCGGCTCCACCGTCGATGCGATCCTGAAAATCAGTGTTCAATTGTTGCTACCGTTCATCGCCGGGCAAATCGCCCGTCGCTGGATCGGCGAGTGGGTAGGGCGTAACAAATCCTGGCTGAAGTTCGTCGACCAGGGTTCGATTTTGCTGGTGGTCTACGGCGCCTTCAGCGAAGCGGTCAACGAGGGCATCTGGCACCAGATTCCGTTGTGGGAACTGGGTGGCCTGGTGGTGGCGTGCTGTGTGTTGCTGGTGCTGGTACTGGTGGCGTCCACGGTGCTGGGCAAGGCTTTTGGCTTCAGCCAGGAAGACCGGATCACCATTCTGTTCTGCGGCTCGAAGAAAAGCCTGGCCACCGGTGTGCCGATGGCCCAGGTGTTGTTTGCCGGGGCGAGCATGGGGGTGCTGATCTTGCCGCTGATGCTGTTTCACCAGATCCAGTTGATGGTCTGCGCGGCGCTGGCCCAGCGCTATGCCAAGCGTCCTGAGTCGATTCCCGAGCTGATGGGGCAAGTCGATCCCTGAATCGTCGTGTTACTATTTTTTGCGCGCGGCTCAAGGCCCGGCATCGGGCCGGCTTGATCTGCGCGCAAACGAGTACGACGACCTGTAAATGAGCATTTCCGCCGCAACACCTCAAGCCAACTGGCAACCGGTCTTCGCTCTCGCGTTGGCCGCTTTCGTTTTCAATACCACCGAATTTGTACCGGTCGGCCTGCTGAGTGCCATCGGCGCGAGCTTCGACATGCCCATCGCCAGCGTCGGCCTGATGCTGACCATCTATGCCTGGATCGTGTCCCTGACCTCGCTGCCGGTGATGCTGCTGACCCGTAACGTCGAGCGGCGCAAGCTGCTGATCGTGCTGTTCGGCATGTTTATCGCCAGCCATATCCTGTCCAGCGTGGCCACCAGCTTTGGCATCCTGATGCTCAGCCGGGTCGGCATTGCCCTGTCCCATGCGTTGTTCTGGTCGATTACTGCCTCCCTCGCGGTGCGTTTGGCGCCGGAGGGCAAGCAGGTGCAGGCCCTTGGGTTGCTGGCTACCGGTACTTCCCTGGCGATGGTTCTGGGTATTCCGCTGGGCCGCTTGCTGGGCGAAGCCATGGGCTGGCGCACCACCTTCCTGGTGATCGGCGCGTTTGCCGCCGGGCTGGTGTTCTGGCTGGCGCGCACCTTGCCGCTGCTGCCGAGCCAGAACTCCGGTTCGCTGCGCAGCTTGCCACTGTTGTTCAAGCGCCCGGCGCTGGTGGCGTTGTATGTGCTGACGGCGATGGTGGTGACGGCGCAGTTCACTGCCTACAGTTATGTTGAGCCGTTTGTTGAAGGTGTTGCCGGTATGAGTGGCAATACGGTGACCCTGATCCTGCTGGTGTTTGGCGGCGCGGGGATCATTGGCTCGTTGTTGTTCAGCCTGGTGCATCGCTTTAGCCCCCATCGTTTCCTGATCAGCGCGGTGACCATCCTGGCGCTGTGCCTGGCGTTGTTGCTGCCGTTGAGTGGCGAGGTGTCGTACCTGGTGACCCTGAGTGTGTTCTGGGGCATGGCCATCATGGGTTTTGGCCTGGCGTTGCAATCGAAGGTGCTGGTGCTGGCGCCGGATGCCACGGATGTGGCGATGGCGATGTTTTCCGGGATCTACAACATCGGTATTGGCGGTGGGGCGTTGATGGGCAGTTGGGTGGGCAGCCACTTTGGTTTTGCCTGGATCGGCGCGGCGGGCGGGTTGCTGGCAGCGGTGGCGTTGATTGGGTATTGCCTGGCGATTTATCGGTTTGGGCAGGGTGTGGCGCGTAGCCCTCTGTAGGAGGTAATTTTCATGGCAGTTCGTTTGATTAAACCGGCGGTATTTGCAGTGCTCGCCGGGTTTTCCGTGTTGTGGCTCAGCCCTGCAAGCCTGGCGGCCAGTTTTGACTGTGACCGGGCGAAGGCGCCTGACGAGAAAACCATCTGTGCCACGCGCTCCCTCAATGATCAGGACGTGACCATGGCGCTGCTTTATGACCTCAACCGGCACTTCATGGCCATGGGCGGGCGCGGTTCGTTGATGGATGATCAGGCTGTGTGGCTAAAAAAACGCCATACGTGCGGGGCTCAGGTCAGTTGCCTGACCCAGGCCTATACGCAGCGTATTGCGATGTTGCGTAGCTTTATCGATGAGCGGGTGATGACGAAGGGGCCGTTCTGAAGCAGTTACAGATCTTGTAATAGTTTTGCATTGTAGGAAATTCTTGTTTCGCCTGTACGATTCAAGTCCTTTTCCCACAACAGGACCTACATGAACACCCTCTCGGAGCCTCCCAGTCGTCTTTCCCCAAGACATGCACTGTCGCCGTTCCCGCTGATCGCCTGCCTCCAGGCCAGGCACCCCGTCTTCCGATTGCCTACCCTTACCCGGTCCCTCGACCGTGCGTTGCCGTGCCCGGCATTCTGAAAAACTTGAAGAGACACTGAAAAATGGAATGGTTAGCGGATCCAACGGCCTGGCTCGGCCTGTTGACTTTGATTGTGCTGGAGCTGGTGCTGGGCATCGACAACCTGGTGTTTATCGCGATCCTGGCGGACAAGCTGCCGCCGGAGCAGCGTGACCGTGCGCGTCTGATCGGTTTGTCCCTGGCGTTGCTGATGCGTCTGGGCCTGTTGGCAAGTATTTCCTGGTTGGTGACCCTGACCCAACCGCTGTTCGAGGTGTTCGACAAGAGTTTCTCGGGCCGTGACTTGATCATGCTGTTTGGTGGTGTGTTCCTGTTGTTCAAGGCCACCATGGAATTGCATGAGCGCCTTGAAGGGCATGTGGCTCAGCGCACTGGCAACGTGGCTTATGCGATGTTCTGGCCGATCGTTGCGCAGATTGTGGTGCTGGATGCGGTGTTCTCCCTGGATGCAGTGATTACTGCCGTGGGCATGGTGGATGAGCTGGCGGTGATGATGATCGCGGTGATCATTTCCATCGGCCTGATGATCGTTGCCAGCAAGCCGCTGACCCGTTTCGTCAACGCCCACCCGACGGTGATCATGCTGTGCCTGGGCTTCCTGATGATGATCGGTTTTGCCCTGACCGCAGAGGGCCTGGGCTTCCACATTCCCAAAGGCTATCTGTACGCGGCCATCGGCTTCTCGATCCTGATCGAGCTGTTCAACCAGATCGCCCGGTCGCGCCGCAAGAAGTCGGCCCAGGGCACGCTGCCGAGGCGTGAGCGTACGGCCCACGCGGTGATGCGTTTGCTCGGCGGGCGTAATCTGGCAGTGGAGGAGGTGGGTGAAGAGGTCGCCGACCTGCTGGACAACCCCGATGCCAACGGCGGGCCGCTGTTCGACCGGCGCGAGCGGGTGATGATCAGTGGCGTGCTGCAACTGGCTGAACGCCCGATCCGTACGCTGATGACGCCTCGGGCGAAGGTGGACTCTATAGATCTGTCGGACGATCCCGACACTATCCGCCTGAAACTGATGCATTCGTCTTACTCGCGTCTGCCCTTGATCCGCGACGGTAATGTCGACGAGCCATTGGGCTTTGTGCACAAGAAGGAGTTGCTCAAGGAATACCTGGCCGGTAACGAGCCGAACCTGGAGCACCTGGCGCGCCGGGCGGTCAACTTGCTGGAGAGTTTTTCGATTCTCAATGCCCTGGAGCAGATGCGTCAGGAGTCGACTCACATTGCCTTCGTGATCAACGAATTTGGCGACTTTATCGGGGTGTTGAGCATGACCGACATCCTCGAGTCCATCGCCGGTGAGTTGCCGGATGCGAGTGAGGTCGAAGGCCCGGATATCGTCGAGGAGGAGGGTGGTTTTCGCGTCAATGGCGCCTTGAACCTCAACCTGATCCGCCAGCGCACCGGCTTCAAGGCTGTGGCGACGGAGGATTACCAGACCCTGGCCGGGCTGGTGATGAGCCTGCTGGATCGACTGCCGGTGGTCGGTGACAGCCTGGAACATGAAGGCTGGCGCCTGACCGTGGCGGCGGTGGAGGAGCGGCGGGTCACGCAGGTGTTGCTGGCCCCTCTTTAACGGGTGAATTTCATTCGACGCTGGGCTGGCCTTTGGATAGCATCGCCGCTCACTGAACCGTTAAGGAAGGGTTACCCGAATGACTTTGGACGTGCTTAAGATTTCTGCATTCTGTGACGGCAACCAGGGCGGTAACCCTGCAGGTGTTTGGATCGGTGACAGCCTGCCGGAAGCTGCAGAAATGCAGCGTATCGCCCACGAAGTCGGGTTTTCGGAAACCGTATTCGCCTGCCCGCAGGATGACGGCTGGCGCGTGCGGTACTTCGCGCCGGAGTCCGAAGTTGCGTTTTGCGGGCATGCCACCATCGCCCTCGGTGCGGCCTTGAGCCTGGCGCTGGGCGATGGCGAATTCCACCTGGCGTTGAACAACGGCGATATTTCCGTCAGCGGCCGCAGCGAAGGCGACCTGATCGAGGCCGCGCTGCAATCCCCGCCAACCCGCAGCGCACCGGCCAACGATGCCCTGGTGGACGCGGGCCTGACCCTGTTCGGTTACACCCGCAATGACCTGGACCCGAGCATTCCGCCGGCGATCATCCATGCCGGCATTTCCCATCTGGTGCTGGCGCTCGCCAGCCGCGCCAAACTCAGCCAGATGCACTATGAACTGGAAGCCGGTCGCCGCTACATGACCGACGCCGGGCTGGGTACCGTGGTGCTGGTGTTTGCCGAAAGCCCGACACTGTTCCACACCCGCAACCCGTTTGCGGTGGGCGGCGTGTACGAAGACCCGGCCACGGGTGCCGCGACCGCTGCCTTTGCCGGCTACCTGCGGGACCTGGGCTGGCCGCACAACGGGCGCATCGACATCATTCAAGGCGAGGACATGGGCAGCCGTTCGCGCTTGCAGGCGCAGATCACCGATGAAAAGGGTGCCTCGATTCGGGTTTCGGGTACGGCGCGGTTGATGTTGGAGGACTGATTCTGGTCCTGGCGAACGTCTCCCTCAGCGTTTTTTCGTCGAACCCCTCCAGCTTATTGATCATCTTGCCATTCTGGAAAACCAGCAGGGTAGGCGTGCCGGTAACCTCGGGATGCCTAGGGGTTCGGGCAGTGTCGAGCACCAGGCTCTTCACGGAACTGGCGTATTTCCCGGCAATCCGTTCAAACAGTGGCCCGGCTTCCCCGCAGGCCGGGCAGTGCTGCGAAACAAACAGCATGAACACCGTTCTATGCGTCTTGAGCAACTGCTGATACTGCTCGGCATCGGCAATCACCGCCGTTGCAATTCCCATGATGATCTCCTTGAGCGAAAGGCCTGGCCCACGCTAATCCCGGCGATCAAAACCGTCTACTGTCAAAACTAACAGGTACCCACCTCCAACTGGCCCATTGTGGCGAGGGAGCTTGCTCCCGCTGGGCTGCGCAGCAGCCCCAAAGCCTTCAGCGCTCCGCCCGCTCCCGAGCCTTCTTCGCCAACCCCACGCACTGCTTATAGTCACCCTGATCCTTGGCATCCTTCGCCCTGCGATACCCATGATGATTCTGCGTGGTGTAGTTCGTACTGAACGCCGCCTTCAGCCTGACCAGCTCGGCCTTGCATTCGCGCCGGTCATTCTTGGCGAACACCTGGGTGGCAAACGCCAGCGACAACAACATAAGGACAAGACTGATCTTCATCTGAGCGCGTTCCTTGGGGGGGTCGATCATCTGCCAAGACTAGCCCAGCCACGGAATTCTTCCATCCGGCCACTGCACCGCTTTCGTGCACGGTAACGACCCGCCCCCGCACCCAAATGTGGCCTGTCACCCCGGTGTGTAGCCAACGGTAGCAATCTGATTGCAGCGGCTGGCCCAGTGCCTTATCGCTGATAAAAATCTATCCATTTGATTTAAAAAGAAATTAATCTCGAAATATTTTTCTGTTACTGCGTGTGGCACACTTTCTGCTGTCTATTCCGTTGTTACATACTAAGTTCCGGTATAGCGGAATACACAACCCCTGGAGTGCTTGTCATGCATCACCGACCTTCCGTGTTCAAAGCGTGTGTTTTTCTCTTCGCCGCATCGGCTTCCCTCGCCAGCGTAGTGCAGGCGGCGGACAGCAAGCTCGATACAGTGCTCAAGCGTGGGCACCTGATCGTGGGTACAGGCAGTACCAATGCGCCGTGGCACTTCCAGGGAGCGGATGGCAAGTTGCAGGGTTTTGACATCGACATCGGCCACATCGTGGCCAAGGGTCTGTTCAATGACCCGAGCAAAGTCGAATACGTGGTGCAGTCTTCCGATGCCCGGATTCCCAACCTGCTGACCGACAAGGTCGACATGAGCTGCCAGTTCATCACCGTCACGGCTAGCCGTGCGCAGCAGGTGGCCTTCACCCTGCCGTACTACCGCGAAGGTGTGGGCCTGCTGCTGCCGGCCAACAGCAAGTACAAGGAAATCGAAGACCTGCAGGCCGCTGGCGACAGCGTCACCGTGGCCGTGCTGCAAAACGTCTACGCCGAAGAGCTGGTGCACCAGGCATTGCCCAAAGCCAAGGTCGACCAGTACGACAGCGTCGACCTGATGTACCAGGCCGTGAACTCCGGGCGTGCCGACACCGCCGCCACCGACCAGTCCTCGGTCAAGTACCTGATGGTGCAAAACCCGGGCCGCTACCGCAGCCCGAGCTACGCCTGGAGCCCGCAAACCTATGCGTGCGCTGTCAAGCGTGGCGACCAGGACTGGCTGAACTTCGTCAACACCGCCCTGCATGAAGCCATGACCGGTGTGGAATTCCCAATGTACAAGGCCTCGTTCAAGCAATGGTTCGGTGTGGACCTGCCAGAGCCTGCGATCGGTTTCCCGGTTGAGTTCAAGTAATTCGTAAACCCTGGGGCGTCGCTGACGGCGCCCCAATCAGGTACTGCCGACCATGAACTATCAGTTGAACTTTGCCGCTGTGTGGCGCGATTTCCCCAGCTTGCTGGCGGGGCTCGGCCTAGGCCTTGAACTGGCACTGCTGTCCATCGCCATCGGTTGCGTGATCGGCCTGTTGATGGCGTTTGCGATGCTGTCCAAACACCGTGCGCTGCGCATCGTGGCCTCGGTGTATGTGACGGTGATCCGCAACACCCCGATCCTGGTGCTGATCCTGTTGATCTACTTCGCCTTGCCCAGCCTGGGTATCCGGCTGGACAAGATCCCTTCGTTCATCATCACCCTGTCGTTGTACGCCGGTGCCTACCTCACCGAGGTCTTTCGCGCAGGCCTGCTGAACATTCCCAAGGGGTTGCGTGAAGCGGGCCTGGCCATTGGCCTGGGCGAATGGCGTATCCGCGCGTACATCACCGTGCCGGTGATGCTGCGCAACGTGCTGCCGGCGCTGTCGAACAACTTTATCTCGCTGTTCAAGGACACCTCCCTCGCGGCCGCCATCGCGGTGCCGGAGCTGACCTATTACGCCCGCAAGATCAACGTCGAAAGCTACCGGGTGATTGAAACCTGGATGGTCACGACCGCGCTCTACGTGGCTGCCTGTTACCTCATTGCCATGCTGCTCCGTTACCTGGAACAGCGTTTGGCAATTCGCCGCTAAGGAGCGCCCATGTACGAATCCCCCAGCTGGCTGCATGAGTTGTGGATCGCCCGGGAAACCCTCTGGGCGGGGTTCCAGACCAGCGTCTACTGCTCGGCCCTGGCCATTATCTTCGGCACCCTGATCGGCATCGTTGCCGGGTTGATCCTGACCTACGGCAAATTCTGGATGCGCGCACCGTTTCGCCTGTACGTCGACCTGATCCGCGGTACGCCGGTGTTTGTGCTGGTATTGGCGTGCTTCTACATGCTGCCGGCGCTTGGCTGGCAGATCACTGCGTTCCAGGCCGGTGCCGTGGGCCTGACGCTGTTTTGCGGCTCTCACGTTTCGGAAATCGTGCGCGGTGCATTGCAGGCCATTCCCAAGGGGCAACTGGAAGCGGGCAAGGCCATCGGCCTGACCTTCTATCAATCCCTGGGCTACGTGCTGTTACCCCAGGCGCTGCGGCAGATCCTGCCAACCTGGGTCAACTCGTCCACCGAAATCGTCAAGGCTTCCACCTTGCTGTCGGTGATCGGTGTGGCCGAGCTGCTCCTCAGCACCCAACAGGTCATCGCCCGGACGTTCATGACCCTGGAGTTCTACCTGTTTGCAGGCTTTATGTTTTTTGTCATCAACTACGCCATCGAATTGTTGGGGCGTTACATTGAAAAGCGGGTGGCGTTGCCATGAACCAACTCTCTAAAGAAAGCCAGCCACTGCTGAACATTCGCGGCCTGCGTAAACAGTACGGCCCGGTGGAAGTGCTCAAGGGCGTCGACCTGAGCATGCAGCGCGGCAACGTCGTGACGTTGATCGGCTCCAGCGGCTCGGGCAAGACCACGCTGCTGCGTTGCGTCAACCTGCTGGAAGAATTCCAGGGCGGCCAGATCACCCTCGACGGTGAATCCATCGGCTACAGCGAGGTCGGCGGCAAGCGCGTGCGCCACCCGGAGCGGGTGATCTCCCAGCACCGCGCGATGACCGGCATGGCGTTCCAGCAGTTCAACCTGTTCCCGCATTTGACCGCATTGCAGAACGTCACTCTGGGCCTGCTCAAGGTCAAGAAGATGGGCAAGGACGAGGCGGTTGCACTGGCGGAAAAATGGCTGGACCGTGTCGGCCTGCTGGAGCGCCGCAATCACTTCCCGGGCCAACTGTCGGGCGGCCAGCAACAGCGCGTGGCGATTGCCCGGGCGATTGCGATGAACCCGAGCCTGATGCTGTTCGACGAAGTCACCTCGGCCCTGGACCCGGAACTGGTGGGCGAAGTGCTCAGCGTAATCAAGGGTTTGGCGGAAGAGGGCATGACCATGTTGCTGGTCACCCACGAAATGCGCTTTGCCTATGAAGTCTCGGACAAGATCGTCTTCATGAACCAGGGCCGCATTGAAGAACAAGGGCCGCCGAAAGACATTTTCGAACGCCCGCAATCGCCGCGACTGGCGGAATTTCTCAAGAACATTCGTTTTTGAATCATCACTTCAGGAGATCCATTATGAGCATTACTCGTTACGGCACCGGCGCCACTGCAGGCGGCGGCCAGCCTCGTCCTTTCGCCCGCGCGGTGGAAGCGGATGGCTGGTTGTACGTGTCGGGCCAGGTGCCGGCGGTGGACGGTGAAATCATCACGGGCGGGATCGTCGAGCAGACCCACCAGACCATGCGCAACGTGGTGGCGATTCTCGAAGAAGCCGGCTACGCCCTGGAAGACGTGGTGCGCGTGGGTGTATGGCTGGAAGACCCACGGGACTTCTGGAGCTTCAACAAAGTCTTCGGCGAATACTTCAACCCGGAACATGCTCCGGCGCGGGCGTGTGTGCAGGCGAACATGATGGTCGATTGCAAGGTTGAGATCGATTGCGTGGCCTACAAGAAAAAAGGCTAAATGATCGACCGCAACTTGCAGTGATGAAACTCGTTTGTGGCGAGGGAGCTTGCTCCCGCTGGGCTGCGTAGCGGCCCCAAAAAAACGGGAGCGCTTCGCACTCCAGCGGGAGCAAGCTCCCTCGCCACAGAGGACTCATCTACTGCGATTTTAAGCCTTTGACGGGACCCGAAACTGCCATGACCGAAGACACCATCAAACGCCGCGCCAAAGGCCTCGACCGGGCGTTCGATATCCTCGATTTCCTCAAGGAAATCGGCCAGCCCCTGCGCCCGAATGACATCGCCAGCGGCATCGGTAGCCCCAAATCCACGGTCTACGAATTGGTGGCCTCGCTGCTGGAACGGCGCATCCTCGAAACCGTCGGCAAGGACGGTCACGTCTACCTCGGCCGTCAGCTGTACTTCCTCGGCCAGGCCCACCTGCGCCATTTCGACCTGACCCGCGAAGCCGACCACGCCCTGCAGGAAATCGTCAGCCAAACCCACGAAACCGCCCAGATGTGCCTGCTCAATGGCCGCAAATACACCGTGGCCCTGATGCGCGAAGGCGAGCGGCATTTCCGCATTTCCTCAGACATCGGCGAGAACGCGCCGATCCCCTGGACCGCCTCCGGCCGCCTGCTGCTGGGCCACCTGAGCGACCAGCAAATCATCGACCTGATCGACTACGACGACTTCATCCTCCCGGACGGCCAACGCCTGCCTCTGGAAACCTTCCTCGGGCAAATCCGTCAGGCCACTCTCGACGGATTCTTCTCCTTCGACAGTGTCGCCGACACCTTTACCCACTGCTTTGCCGCCCCGGTCCGGGACGCCCAAGGCATCAGCATTGCGACCCTGTGCATCGTCGCCCCACGGGCCGATGCGATCAAAAACTACAACGACTACCGCCGGGTGCTGATCGACAGTGCGAACAACCTGGCCCGTCGCATCAACGAATAGGAAACCCTTATGTCTGCCTTCAATGCCGTTGAAAAAGGCGCCGCCGCCGTCGGTGCACATCTGGTCCGTGACGTCAGCCTGCCGGCCCTGGTGTTGCACCGCGACGCCCTGGAACACAACATCCGCTGGATGCAGGATTTCGTCAGCAACAGCGGTGCGCAATTGGCGCCTCACGGCAAGACCAGCATGATGCCCGCGCTGTTCCAGCGGCAGATCGAGCAGGGCGCATGGGGCATCACCCTGGCCAACGCCGTGCAGACCCGCGCTGCGTACGCCGGTGGGGTTCGCCGGGTGTTGATGGCCAACCAACTGGTGGGCGCGCCGAACATGGCGCTGATCGCCGACCTGCTGGCCGACCCCGAATTCGACTTCCACTGCATGGTCGACCACCCGGACAACGTCGCCGACCTGGGCCTGTTCTTCGCCGCCCGTGGCCTGCGCTTGAACGTGATGATCGAATACGGCGTGGTCGGCGGGCGTTGCGGTTGCCGCACCGAACAACAGGTGCTCGACCTGGCCAAGGCGATCAAGGCCCAGCCTGCGCTGGCCCTCACCGGCATCGAAGGCTACGAAGGGGTGATCCATGGTGAGCACGCCATCAGTGGCATCCGCGAATTCGCCGCCTCCCTGGTACGCCTGGCCGTCGACCTGCAAAACAGCGGCGCCTTCGACCTGGCCAAGCCCATCATTACCGCCTCGGGTTCGGCCTGGTACGACCTGATTGCCGAATCCTTCGAAGCCCAGAACGCCGCCGGCCGCTTCCTCAGCGTATTGCGCCCGGGCAGCTACGTGGCTCACGACCACGGCATCTACAAAGACGCGCAGTGCTGCGTACTCGACCGTCGCAGCGACCTCAACGAAGGCCTGCGCCCGGCGCTGGAAGTCTGGGCCCATGTGCAGTCGCTGCCGGAGCCGGGCTTCGCGGTGATCGCCCTGGGCAAGCGCGACGTCGCCTACGACGCCGGCCTGCCGGTGCCGCTCAAGCGCTACAAGGCTGGCGTGCTGCCAGCCGAGGGTGATGACGTGACCGCGTGCAAGGTCACCGCCGTGATGGACCAGCATGCGTTCATGGTCGTCGCACCGGGGGTTGAGCTGCGCATTGGCGACATCATCTCCTTCGGCACATCCCACCCGTGCCTGACCTTCGACAAGTGGCAAGTGGGTAATCTGGTGGATGAGCAATTGCAGGTGATCGAAAGCCTGCATACCTGCTTCTAGACCGAGTCGCGCCTTTCGCGAGCAAGCCCGCTCCCACATTCGACCGAGTTCCTTCAGTTGAAATGCATTCAAATGTGGGAACGGGCTTGCTCGCGAAGAGGCCCTCCAGTACATCGAGAGACCCCAGGCATGAACACAAAACCGCGCATCGCCCTGATCGGCGAATGCATGATCGAACTGCAACACCGCGCCGACGGCAGCCTGCAACAAAGCTTCGGCGGCGACACCCTGAACGCCGCCGTCTACCTGCGCCGCGAACTGGGTGAACCGAGCACCGTCGACTACGTCACCGCCCTGGGCGATGACAGCTTCAGCGATGCCATGTGCAAGCACTGGGCCGAAGAAGGCCTGGGCCTGGGCATGGTCCAGCGCCTGCCCGGGCGCCTGCCGGGTTTGTACTGCATCCAGACCGATGCCAACGGCGAGCGCAAATTCCTCTACTGGCGCAATGAAGCGGCCGTGCGCGACTGCTTCACCACACCGGCGGCCGAGCCGATCCTGGCAGCGTTGCCGACGTACGACGTGGTGTATTTCAGCGGCATCACCCTGGCGGTGCTGGGAGAAGTGGGCCGTGCGCGCCTGCTGGAAACCCTGGTCGAAACCCGCAAGCGCGGCGGCAAGGTGGTGTTCGACAACAACTACCGGCCACGCCTGTGGGCCAGCATGGACGCCGCACGCGCGGCGTATCACGCGGTGTTGGCCGAGGTGGATATCGCCTTGCTGACCGAGGATGACGAACGGGCGTTGTTCGGCTATGAAGACAGCGAGCAGGTGTTTGCGGCGTACCCGACGATTGCCGAGGTGGCGCTCAAGCGCGGGGCGGATGCGTGTTTGATTCGCTGTGAGGGGGAGCGGTTCGAGGCGCCGGCGTTGGTGGTGGAGAAGGTGGTCGACACCACGGCGGCGGGGGATTCGTTCAGTGCGGCGTACCTGGCCAGTCGGCTCAAGGGCGGTTCGCCGCAGGAAGCAGCCTTGGCCGGGCATCGGCTGGCGAGCCGGGTGATTCAGGTGCCGGGTGCACTTATTCCCCGAGACTAACGCTGATCGTTCCCACGCTCCGCGTGGGAATGCAGCCAGGGACGCTCTGCGTCCCAAGAGCGGACGCAGAGCGTCAGGTGAGGCATTCCCACGCGGAGCGTGGGAACGATCAGCCATCAATCGCGGTAAAACACTTGCACCAGGTGATACCCGAACTTGCTCTTGATCGGCCCATGAACCACCTTCACGGGCTTCTTGAAGATCACCGCATCAATCACCCCCACCATCTGCCCCGGCCGCACTTCACCCAAATCACCGCCGCGCTTGGCGGAAGGGCAGGTGGAGTACTTCTTGGCCAACACATCAAACGCTTCGCCCTTGGCAATACGCTGCTTGAGCTGTTCGGCTTCCTCACTGGTTTTCACCAGAATGTGACGGGCTTGGGCTTTCATTGATCGGTCCTGATGTGAAACGGCGCGCGATTATGCCTGAAGTCAGGCCTCTGAGCTGATCATGCTGCGGATTTTGTTGGCCAGCAGGTCAATCGAAAACGGCTTGGCCACCATGTCCATGCCTTCCTCCAGGAACCCCTGGCGCTCGGCGGCTTTCTCGGCGTAACCGGTCATGAACAGCACCTTCAGGTCCGGCCGGTGTTGCCGGGCGATTTCCGCCAGTTGCCTGCCGTTCATCCCCGGCAAGCCCACATCAGTCACCAGCAAATCCACGCGCAAGTCGGACTCCAGCAACGGCAGCGCCGCCCGTGCATCCGCAGCCTGGTGTGCGGTGTAGCCCAGTTCATCCAGCACATTCACCACCAGCATCCGCACTGCCGGGTCGTCCTCGACCACCACCACGGCTTCGCCTTCCAGCGCTACCGGGGCTTCGCCCTGGGTAGCGGGCGTGGTCCGCTCCAGTGCCGTGCCATGCAGGCGCGGCAGGTACAGGCGCACGCAGGTGCCCTGGCCCGGTTCGCTTTGGATGGTCACGTGGCCGCCGGATTGCTGTGCAAACCCATAGATCATCGACAGCCCAAGGCCGGTACCCTGGCCGATGGGCTTGGTGGTGAAGAACGGGTCGAAGGCCTTGGCGAGGATTTTCGCGGTCATGCCGGCGCCGTTGTCGCTCACGCCGAGCATCACATAGTCGCCGGCCTTGACCGGTTCCAGGGTGGTGATGTCGGTGCCGTCGAGGTAGCTGTTGGCGGTCTCGATGCACAATTGCCCACCGTCGGGCATCGCATCGCGGGCGTTGATCACCAGGTTGAGCAGGGCGTTTTCCAGCTGGCTGGCGTCGGTGTTCACCGGCCACACGTCGGTGCCCAGTTGCACCTTGAGTTCGATGTGCGCGCCCTTGGTGCGGCGGAACAGGTCTTCCAGGGACGCCACCAATTGATTCGGGTCGACCGGCTTGCGGTCCAGGGATTGGCGGCGGGAGAAGGCCAGCAGGCGATGGGTCAGCGCAGCGGCGCGATGAGCCGAGGATACGGCGGCGTCGGTGAAACGGCCGATCTCGTCGCTGCGCCCGGCGGCGATATAGCGTTGCATCAGGTCCAGGCTGCCGATGATCCCGGTGAGCATGTTGTTGAAGTCATGGGCGATGCCGCCGGTGAGCTGGCCGACCGCTTCCATCTTCTGGGCATGGCGCAGGGCGTCTTCGGCACGCTCGCGCTCGAACATCTCGTTTTGCAGGCGCTGGTTGGCTTCGGCCAGGGCCTGGGTGCGCTGGCTGACGCGCTCTTCGAGGTTTTCGTTGAGGTGGCGCAGGGCTTCTTCGGTCAGTTTGCGCTCGGTCTCGTCGATTACAAAAATATAGAAACCGTTGACTGAGCCGTCAGCGCTGAAACGCGGCAGGTACTTCATCAGCGCGTGGCGTGGCCGCCCGTCATGGTGCGGGGTGACGGTGACAAAACTGCAGGCCTTGCCCTTGAGTGCCGCCTCGATCTTGTCGACGCGCCCGGCATAGATTTCGTCGCCCACGACTTCGCGGATGCTCTTGCCGTACAGCTCCTGCGGGGTCATGCCGTACCAGTCCAGGTAGGCACTGTTGTTCAGGCGAAAACGCTGCTCGTGGTCGACATAACCGATCAACACCGGCATGGCGTTGATGATCAGTTGCAGCTCGGTCTGGCTTTGGCGCAGGGCCTGTTCGGTGTGCTTGCGTTCGGTCAGGTCGAGGGCGGCGCCGAGAAAACGCGCCGGTCGGCCATGGTGGTCCTTGTAGCAGCGGCCCCGGGCAAACACCCAGCGCACTTCGCCGTCGGCGCGCTGCAGGCGGTATTCCTCGGCGTACTCGGTGCCGTGGGTGATGCAGTGCTTGATGCTGCGGGCCACCATGCCACGGTCTTCGGGGTGCACGCCTTGCAGGTAGTCGCTGATGGGCAGCAGGTCGGCGTCGCACGGGTCAACACCGTGCAATTGGGCGAAATGGGCGTCGGCGATAAAGCGGTCTTCGCCGATATCCCAGTCCCAGGTGCCCACGGCATCGGTGGCGGCCAGGGCCAACTGCAGGCGCTGCTCGGTGTTGCGCTGGGCCTTGAGGCTGTTCTCGGTGCGCTGCTGCAGTTCCAGGGCGATGCGCCGGCGCTCGTTGGTTTCGATGGCGGTGATCAGGATCCCGGCGACCTCGCCACGTTCGTCGCGGATCGGGCTGTAGGTCAGGTCGAGCCAGATCTCGGTGTCGCGGTCGTTGCGCTGCAGGACGAAACGCTGCTCGGTGAAGGTGCGCACCTGGCCCATGAGGACGGCGCTGTAGATCGGGTCGGTAAACGGCTTGAGCTCAGGCCAGATCAGGTCAGCCGGTTGGCCGAAGGCGGCCGGGTGCTTGTTGCCGGCCAGCATTGCGAAGCCGTCATTGTAGATCTGGGTGAGTTCGGCACCCCACAGCAACAGCATCGGCATCGGTGAATGGATCACGATGTCGACGGCTGTACGGAGACTTTGCGGCCAATCAATGGCGTCACCGAGGGGGCTTCGTGCCCAGTCCAGCCGCGCAATCAGTGCTGCGGCCTCGCTGCCGGTGGGTGATACGTTCATGTAAATGCCCTGCGCGTAACGCTTGAAGAATGACAAAAGCCGATTATCCCGCGACCCGGGGCCGGCTTTCCACCCTCGAAAAATAGCATGCTTGAGGGGTTTGTCTTCAAATGAGTGCTTAAAGGCTAAAACGTTTCATCTTTCTGCCAGCTCCGGGCGATCACGAAATTGCTCCAGCGCCTCGGGGTTGGCCAGTGCGTCGGTGTTCTTGACCGCCTCGCCATGCACCACGTTGCGCACCGCCAGCTCGACGATCTTGCCGCTGATGGTGCGCGGGATATCCGTCACCGCGAGGATCTTCGCCGGCACGTGGCGCGGCGTGGTGTTGGCGCGGATCACTTGGCGGATCTGCTGCTCCAGGCCGTCGTCCAGTTCGATGCCATCGTTGAGGCGCACAAACAGCACCACCCGCACGTCATCCTGCCAGCGTTGGCCGATGGCCAGGCTTTCCAGGACCTGAGGCACTTTTTCCACCTGGCGATAGATCTCTGCGGTGCCGATGCGCACGCCGCCGGGGTTGAGCACGGCGTCCGAGCGGCCATGGATCAGCAAGCTGCCATTGGGTCGCTGTTCGGCGTAGTCGCCCTGGGCCCACACGCCCGGGAACTGGCTGAAATACGAGGCCCGCAGTTTTTCCTGGTGCGGGTCATTCCACAGGCCGATGGGCATTGCCGGGAAGTGCCGGGTGCACACCAGTTCGCCTTTTTCGCCCACCAGCGGGTGGCCCTGGTCGTCCCACACTTCGATAGCCATTGCCAGGCTCTTGCACTGCATCTCGCCACGGCGCACCGGCAGCACCGGGTTGCCGATCACGAAGCAGGACACGATGTCGGTGCCGCCCGACATCGACGACAGGCACACCTCGGGCTTGATCTCGCGGTACACGTAGTCGTAGCTCTGGGGCGACAGCGGCGAGCCGGTAGAAATCAGGCCCTTGAGGCTGCCCAGATCATGGCTCAGCCGCGGTTGCAGCCCGGCTTTCTCCAGGGTGGCAAGGAACTTGGGGCTGGTGCCGAACACGCTGATTTTTTCCTGGTCGATCAGGTCCATCAGGCGTTCCGGCCCGGGGTGAAACGGCGAGCCGTCATACAGCACCGCCGTGGCGCCGATGGCCAGTACCGATACCAGCCAGTTCCACATCATCCAGCCGCAGGTGGTGTAGTAGAACAGGCAGTCGTCCCGCGACAGGTCGGCGTGCAGGCCGTGCTCCTTGAGGTGGGTGAGCAGCACGCCGCCGGTGCCGTGGATGATGCACTTGGGCACGCCGGTGGTGCCGCTGGAATAGAGGATGTACAGCGGCTGATCGAAGGGCACGGCGACGAAATCGGGCTCGCCGCCGGGGCTGTAGAAGTCGTCCCAGAGCGCGACGTGGGCCCGGGTCTGATACTCCTCGGGACGCGCCTGCGGGCGGGCATACGGCACGATGATCAGTTGTTGCAGGGACGGCAGCCGTTCGAGGATTTCATTGAGCTTGCTGCTTTGGTCGATGACCTTGCCGGCGTAGCGGTAACCGGCGCAGGTGATCAGCACCTTGGGTTCGATCTGGCCGAAGCGGTCGATCACGCCCTGGGTGCCGAAGTCCGGCGAGGAGCACGACCAGATGGCGCCGAGGCTGGTGGTGGCGAGCATGCCTACCAGGGTTTGCCAGGTGTTGGGCATGCACGCGGCCACCCGGTCCCCCACGCCCACGCCGGCCGCCCGCAGGCTGCGTTGCAGGCCGCCGACATGGCGGGCCAGTTCGGCGTAGGTCAGTTGCTCGCGCTGGCCGTCTTCGCTGATCGCGACCACGGCGGGGTGATCGTCGCGGCGGCGCAGCAGGTGTTCGGCAAAGTTCAGGGTAGCGCCGGGAAACCACTGGGCGCTGGGCATCTCGGCGTCTTCGATCAGCACCGCGCTGGGCGGCGTGCGGAACTGCACCTCAAAAAACTCGACAATCGACTGCCAGAAGTCCGGGCGCTGGTCGATGCTCCACTGGTGCAGGGCCGGGTAGTCGCTGATCTGCAAGGCATGGCGATCATTGATGAAGCGCCGGAACTGGTCCATCCGGGTGTTGTGGATGCGTTCGGGGGAGGGTTGCCAGAGTATTTCGGACATAAGGAAATCTCTTTTTTATTATCTGATCTATCTAACGACACCGATCAAAATGTGGGAGCGGGCTTGCTCGCGAATGCGGTGGGTCAGTTCCAGATGTGTTAACTGATACACCGCATTCGCGAGCAAGCCCGCTCCCACATTTGAGCTGCGGTGTCTTGGGAATCGTCGTTTACTGGGCCAGCCAGCCGCCGTCGATATTCCACGCCGCGCCCCGCACCTGGCTGCCGGCTTCGCTGCACAGGAACAGCACCAGCTGCCCCAATTGCGGCGGCGTCACGAACTCCAGCGACGGCTGCTTCTCCGCCAGCAAATCCTGCTGCGCCTGCTGCGGGTCAACTCCGCTGGCAATGCGGTCATCAATCTGCTTCTGCACCAGCGGCGTCAGCACCCAGCCCGGGCAGATGGCATTGCAGGTGACATTACTCTGGGCGGTCTCCAGGCCCACCACCTTGGTCAGCCCGATCACCCCGTGCTTGGCAGCGACGTAAGCCGCCTTGCCCACCGAACCCACCAGCCCATGCACCGAGGCGATATTGACGATCCGTCCCCAACCCTTGGCTTTCATGCCCGGCAGGCTCAAACGCGTGCTGTGGAAGACCGACGACAGGTTGATCGCAATGATCGAATCCCAGCGCTCCACCGGGAATTCGTCCACCGGCGCCACATGCTGGATCCCGGCGTTGTTCACCAGAATGTCGATGCCGCCAAACTCGCGCTCGGCGTAGGCGATCATCTCGGCGATCTGCGCCGGGTCGCTGACGTCGGCCGGATGATGCCCGACCTTGCCGCCGAAGGCCTGCACCTGGGCGATCACCGCGCTGGCATCGCCGAAGCCGTTGAGGATCAGGTTGGCGCCGGCCTTGGCCAGGCTCAGGGCGATGCCCAGGCCGATGCCGCTGGTGGAACCGGTGACCAGGGCGGTCTTGCCGTTCAATGTCGTCATATCAACCTCACACAATGCCGGTGGCGTAGAAAGTACCAATCACCACGAACACCGCGAGGGTCTTGATGATCGTGATGCCGAAAATATCTTTATAGGCTTCGCGGTGGGTCAGCCCGGTGACCGCCAGCAGCGTGATCACGGCGCCGTTGTGGGGCAGGGTGTCCATGCCGCCACTGGCCATGGCGGCGACCCGGTGCAGTACTTCAAGAGGGATATTGGCCGCATGGGCCGCTGAAATAAAGCTCTCCGACATGGCCGCCAGCGCAATGCTCATGCCGCCCGAGGCGGAACCGGTGATACCGGCCAGCAGGGTCACGGTAATCGCTTCGTTGACCAATGGGTTGGGAATGCCCTTGAGCCAGTCCGCCAGCACCAGGAAGCCCGGCAGCGAGGCGATCACCGCACCAAAACCGTATTCCGAAGCGGTGTTCATCGCCGCCAGCAATGCCCCGCTGACCGCGCTCTTGCTGCCCTCGGCGAGCTTGCTGCGAATCGCCGAGAAGCCGAATACCAGCACTACGATGATTCCCACCAGCAACGCCGCCTGCACTGCCCAGATTGCCGTGAGCTTGGCGACTTCGGTCTGCACCGGCACGCTCATGCCCGGCAGGCTGAGGGTGTGGGTCTTGCCGTACCACAGCGGAATCCAGTGCGTGAACAGCAGGTTCATGATGCCCACCAGCAGCAGCGGCGACAGGGCGATCCATGGGTTGGGCAGCTTGATGTCTTCGGCGGTTTCCGGCTCGTTGCGCAGCTCGGTCCCATAGCCTTCACCGGCGCGCTGGGCCTTGTTGCGCTGGCGGGCCAGGTACAGCATGCCGGCGCAGAACACGAAGATCGTGCCGATCAGCCCCAGCCACGGCGCGGCCCAGGCGGTGGTGTTGAAAAAGGTGCTGGGGATGATGTTCTGGATCTGCGGCGTGCCGGGCAAGGCGTCCATGGTGAACGAGAACGCGCCGAGGGCGATGGTCGCCGGCAGCAGGCGCTTGGGGATATTGCTTTGGCGGAACATCTCGGCGGCAAACGGGTACACCGCGAACACCACCACGAACAGCGACACGCCGCCGTAGGTCAGCAGGGCGCACACCAGCACGATCACCAGCATCGCCTGGCGGGTGCCGAGCAACTGGATCGCGGCGGCGACGATGGAGCGCGAGAAACCGGAGATTTCAATCAGCTTGCCGAACACCGCGCCGAGCAGGAATACCGGGAAATACAGCTTGAGGAAGCCGACCATTTTCTCCATGAACACCCCGGTGAACGCGGGAGCGACGGCGGAAGGGTCGGTGAGCAGCACGGCGCCGAGGGCGGCGATGGGGGCGAACAGGATGACGCTGTAGCCACGGTAGGCGGCCAGCATCAGCAGCGCCAGGGCCGCTAGGGCAATGATCACACTCATGGTGTGTCTCCATCTGATTGTTATTTTTGTGGGGGTGAGGCGGTGGGGAGGGGCTATAGCGAGATGTGTGCCAAGTTATTAACCTGTTGAAATATATAGAGAAATTCTTGATCTGTGAGAGTGTTCTCAAGTTTTGTCCCGAATTTGAGACTGTTGGAGATCAAATGTGGGAGCGGGCTTGCTCGCGAATGCGGTGTATCAGGCAGTAATTCAGGCACTGACACACCGCATTCGCGAGCAAGCCCGCTCCCACATTGGATTTTCTCTGTATTTGGAATTGTGTCTCTTTTTTGAGACTAGGCGATGCCCAAGGCAACCATTTTCTTGTACAAGGTCGACCGGCCCAGCCCCAGCCGCTTCGCCGCCTCCACCACATTCCCCTCACAGTGCTTCAACGCCGCCCCAATCACCTGCCGATCAAACCGCTCCCGGGCCGCGCTGAAACTCTCGCCCTCAACGGTCTCTACCGAACTCTGCTCAACCGGGCTGAATGTACCAATTGCTGCGCGAATTTCACTGGCATCCAGCACCAGGTCATCACTCAACAGCGCCGCCCGCTCCAGCACATTGCGCAGCTCGCGGATATTCCCCGGCCACACATGCTGCGCCAATAACGCCAAGGCCTCGCGGTCCAGCTCATGCTGGCTGCGCAACTCCTCCAGAATCGCCTCGCTCAACGCCGGCAAATCATCCAGCCGCGCGCGCAACGGCGGCACCTGGATCGGCAGCACATTCAGCCGGTAATACAGGTCCGCCCGAAACTCCCCGCGCTTGATTGCCGCTTCCAGGTCCATGGACGTGGCCGCAATCACCCGCACATCACTGTGGATCATCTCGTTGGAGCCCACCGGCTCGAACTCTTTCTCCTGCAACACCCGCAGCAATTTGCTTTGCAGTGGTAGCGGCATGTCGCCGATCTCATCCAGAAACAGCGTGCCGCCCTGGGCAATCTGCAACTTGCCGGGGCGGCCCTTGCGGTCGGCACCGGTAAATGCGCCGGGCGCGGTGCCGAAGAATTCCGCCTCCAGCAAATCATGCGGGATGGCTGCGCTGTTGATGCTGACGAAAGCTTTATGGGCGCGAGGCGATGCACCATGAATCGCCTGGGCCAGCAGCTCCTTGCCGGTCCCGGTTTCCCCCAGCAGCAACACTGGCGACTCCGCGCTCGCACTGCGCCGCGCCCGACGTTTGACTTCCAGGCTGGCCGCGCTGGTGCCGATAAAGTGCGCGAAGTTGTATTTACTCTGCCGCGACCTCAGCAGCGACCGAGTGGAAGCCAGTTCCTGCTGCATGCTCAGGTAACGCTCGATCAGCGGCGACAGGTTGCGCAGCTCATCAAACAACGCAAACCCGATGGCGCCGATCACCTTGCCGGCGTCGTCATGGATCGGCAGGCGCATCACCACCAGCGGGCCTTTGGGCGTGTCCTGGATATCCAGCAATATCGGCTGGTCGTTACGCACCACCTGGCGCAACAGGCTGTTGGAAATCACCTGCTCGCAGGGTTGCCCGATGGCTTCGTCGGCGCTTTTCAGGCCGAAGCGCTTGGCGTAGCGCTCGTTCATCCAGACGATGTTCGCGTCACCGTCGACAATCACCGTGCCTTCGCTGGACTGCTCGATGATCTCGAACAGCGACTGGATCGCCAGGCCGCGAACGTATTGGTAATCCTTGAGGCTGCCAGTGGTGCTCATGGGTGCGCCGCCGCGAGGAGTTCCCGGGTGTAGGGGTGTTGAGGCGCGGCAAACACTTCATCGCTGGGCCCGCGGTCCACCACCTTGCCGTCCTTGATCACGATCATGTCGTGGGCCAGGGCCCGCACCACCGCCAGGTCATGGCTGATAAACAGGTACGTCAGGCCGTACTTTTCCTGCAGCTCAAGCAGCAGGGCGACCACCTGTTTCTGCACGGTACGGTCCAGCGCCGAGGTGGGTTCGTCCAGCAGGATCAGCGCCGGCTTGAGCACCAGCGCACGGGCGATGGCGATGCGCTGGCGCTGGCCGCCGGAGAATTCATGGGGGTAGCGATGGCGGCTGGCAGGGTCCAGGCCCACATCTTCCAGCACGCGAATCACTTGGGCTTCGCGGTCCTTGAGGCTGCACGGCGCATGCACTTCCAGGCCTTCGCTGATGATCTGCGCCACCGACATCCGCGGGCTGAGGCTGCCGAACGGGTCCTGGAACACCACCTGCATCTGCTTGCGCCACGGCTGCATCTGCTTTTGCGTCAGGCCGTCGAGGGCCTCGCCCTGGAAGCGAATCGTGCCGCTGGAATCCAGCAGCCGCAGAATCGCCTGGCCCAGGGTGGATTTGCCCGAGCCGGACTCGCCGACAATCCCCAGTGTCTTGCCGCGCTGTACCTCCAGGCTGATGCCATCCACCGCTTGCAGGTACTGCTTGCGCCGGAACAGCCCGCCGCCCAGCGGGAACTGCACACTCAGGTTATCCACCTGCAACACCGTCTCCCGCGCCTCGTGATTCAAGACGATGCCTGCCGGTTCAGCATCCAGCAGCAGGCGGCTGTAAGGGTGCTGCGGCGCGCAGAACAGGGTTTCGCAATCCGCCTGTTCGACAATCTCCCCGGCCTTCATCACGCACACCCGCTGGGCAATGCTGCGCACCAGGTTGAGGTCGTGGCTGATCAGCAGCAGCGACATGCCCAGGCGTTGTTGCAGGGACTTGAGCAGCAGCAGGATCTTGCGCTGCACCGTCACATCCAGTGCAGTCGTCGGCTCATCGGCAATCAGCAGTTCCGGTTCACAGGCCAGGGCCATGGCGATCATCACCCGCTGGCGCTGGCCGCCGGAGAGTTGGTGGGGGTAGGCCTTGAGGCGTTCCCGGGGCTTCTGGATGCCCACCAGTTCGAGCAATTCGAGGATCCGCGCCTGGGCCTGTTTGCCGCCCAGGCCCTTGTGCAACAGCAGGGTTTCGCCGATCTGCTTCTCGATGCTGTGCAGCGGATTCAGGGACGTCATCGGCTCCTGGAAGATCATCGCAATCCGGTTGCCCCGCAGTTTTTGCAGGGTGGCGGGCGAGGCGCCGAGCAGTTCCTGGCCGCGATAGCGCACCGAACCGGTGGTTTCGGTGCCGGCTTCGGGCAGCAGTTGCAGGATCGAATGGGCGGTCACCGATTTGCCCGAACCCGACTCGCCCACCAGCGCCAGGCACTCGCCGGGGCGCACGTCCAGGCACAGCTTGCGCACCACGGTCTGGCCGTTGAAGGCGACACTCAGGTCGCGAATCTCGATCAGGTTTTCAGTCATCTCAACGGCCTTCATGAGCGTGGGTCGAAGGCGTCACGCAACGCCTCGCCGATAAACACCAGCAACGACAGGATCAGCGCCAGGGTGAAAAACGCGGTCAGCCCCAGCCACGGTGCTTGCAGGTTCTGCTTGCCCTGGGCGATCAGCTCACCCAATGACGCGCTGCCGGCGGGCATGCCGAAACCGAGGAAATCCAGGGCGCTCAGGGTAGAAATCGCCCCGGTCAAAATGAACGGCAGGTAGCTCAGGGTAGCGGTCATCGCATTCGGCAGGATATGCCGGCGGATGATCTTGCCGTCCCCCAGGCCCAACGCCCGCGCGGCCTTGACGTACTCCAGGTTGCGCCCCCGCAGGAACTCGGCGCGCACCACGTCCACCAGGGCCAGCCAGGAAAACAGTGCCATGATCCCCAGCAGCCACCAGAAATTCGGTTCGACAAACCCTGACAGGATGATCAACAGATACAGCACCGGCAGCCCGGACCACACTTCCAATATTCGTTGCCCGAGCAAGTCGACCCAGCCGCCGTAATAACCTTGCAACGCACCCGCCGCGATGCCGATGGCGGCGCTGATGGCCGTGAGGGCCAGGGCAAACAGGATCGACACCCGGGCGCCGAAGATCACCCGCGCCAGCACGTCGCGGGATTGGTCATCGGTGCCCAGCCAGTTCACGCTGGAGGGCGGGCTGGGGGCAGGGCGGGTCAGCTCATAGTTGGGGGTGTCGTCGCTGAACGGGATTGGCGGGAACAGCATCCAGCCGCCGTCCTTCTTGATCAGGTTCTGCACGTATTCACTGCGGTAATCCGCCTGGAACGGCAGTTGCCCGCCGAACTCCTGCTCGGTGTAGCGCTTGAACACCGGGAAATACAGTTCGTTCTGGTAGCTGAGCACCAGGGGTTTGTCATTGGCGATCAACTCGCCGCCGAGGGTCAGGATAAACAGGCCGATAAACAGCCACAGCGACCACCAGCCGCGGCGGTTTTTCTTGAAGCGTTCAAAGCGCCGACGGGCCACGGGAGAGAGCTTGAGCATCAGGCGTTCCTCGCGGCGAAGTCGATACGCGGGTCCACCAGGGTGTAGCAGAGGTCACCGATGAGTTTTATCAAGAGGCCAAACAGCGTGAAGATAAACAACGAACCGAACACCACCGGATAATCCCGTGAAACTGCAGCTTCGTAGCTCATGCGACCGAGGCCGTCGAGGGAGAAGATCACCTCGATCAGCAGCGAACCGGCAAAGAACACCGCGATAAATGCCTGGGGAATCCCCGAGATCACCAACAGCATGGCATTGCGGAACACATGCCCGTACAGCACCCGACGTTCGCTCAAGCCTTTGGCCCGGGCGGTGACCACGTACTGGCGGGTGATTTCATTGAGGAACGAGTTTTTCGTGAGGATGGTCAAGGTGGCGAAGCCGCCGATCACCAGGGCGCTGACCGGCAGTACCAGGTGCCAGAAGTAATCGGCGATCTTGCCGACGGTGCTCAACTGGTCGAAGTTTTCCGAGACCAGCCCGCGCACCGGGAACCAGTTCAACGAAGTGCCGCCGGCGAACACCACGATCAGGAACATCGCAAACAGGAACGCCGGCATCGCATAGCCAATCACGATCGCCGTGCTGCTCCACACATCAAAACTGCTGCCATGGCGCACCGCCTTGCGAATCCCCAGCGGGATCGACACCAGATAGGTGATCAAGGTGGCCCACAGGCCGAGGGAAATGGTCACCGGCATCTTTTCGAGGATCAGGTCGGTCACGCTTTTGCCACGGAAGAAACTGTTGCCGAAGTCCAACTGGGCGTAGCTCTTGAGCATCAGCCACAGGCGTTCCGGCGCGGGCTTGTCGAAGCCGTATTGTTTTTCGATGTCCTTGATCAGTTTCGGGTCCAGGCCTCGGCTGGCCCTTGAACCGCTGCTGAGGCTTTCGGCAGACGAGCCGCCGACGCCACCGCCGCCGATGCCTTGCAGGTGGGCGATGGCCTGTTCCACCGGCCCGCCGGGCGCGGCCTGCACGATAACGAAATTCACCAGCAGGATAATCACCAGGGTGGGAATGATCAGCAGCAAGCGCCGCACGATATAGGCAAACATCAGCGGGCTCCCGGGCGTTTGGTCAGTTCGGCTTTCATCTGCTCGTTAGTGAGCGGTGTGGGGCTGATTTCCCACCAGGTTTCCAGGGCCTCATCGGTCTTGGCTTCCACGGCCGGGCGGCCGAAGCGGTTCCACCACGCGGCGGAGGTGCCCGGCGGGTAGTAGTTGGGGATCCACAGGTAATTCCATTGCAGCACGCGGTCCAGGGCGTGGGCGTAACTGAGCATCAGCGACTGGGTATCGGCCTTGACCAGGCCGTTGATCAGGCTGTCGACGGCCGGGTCTTTCAGCACCATGTAGTTGTTGGCGCCGGTATCAAACGCGGCGGCCGAACCGAAGTAGTTGTACAGCTCCATCCCCGGCGAGGTGGTAACCGGGAAGCCGGTGACGATCATGTCGTAGTCCCGGGCCATCAGGCGGTTGACGTATTGCGAGGAGTCAATGCGGCGGATGTTGAGGGTGATGCCGATCTGCGCCAGGTTGCGCTTGTACGGCAACAACAGGCGCTCAAGGCCGTTCTGGGCGTTGAGGAAGGTGAACTCCAGCGGCTCGCCCTCGGCATTCACCAGCTTGTCACCGTCGGGCTTCCAGCCGGCCTGTTCCAGCAGGGCCAGGGCTTGCAGCTGCTTGTCGCGGATCATCCCGGTGCCGTCGGTAGTGGGGGCCTTGAACACCTGGGTAAAGACTTCGTCGGGAATCTGCCCGCGCAGGGGTTCCAGAATCGCCAGCTCCTGGGCGTCCGGCAGTTGGGTCGCCGCCAGCGGGCTGTTGGAGAAGAAGCTTTGCTGGCGGATGTACATGTTGCGCATCATCTGCCGGTTGGCCCACTCGAAGTCCCACAGCATAGCCAGGGCCTGGCGCACGCGGCGGTCCTTGAACATCGGTTTTTGCACGTTGAACACGTAGCCCTGGGCCGGCTGCGGTGCCTCCTTGGCCAGGTGCGCGCGTTGCAGGCGGCCATCATCGAGGGCCGGGCCGTTGTAGCCGATGGAGTAGCCGGTGGCAGAGAATTCGCGGTTGAAGTCGTAGGCACCGCCCCGCAGGACCTGGCGCGCCACTTCGGTGTCGCCGAAGTATTCCAGGCTCAGGTGATCGAAGTTGTACAGGCCGCGGCTGATGGGCAGGTCTTTGCCCCACCAGTTCGGGTCACGCTTGAACGTGATGGTGTTGCCGGCATCCACCTTGCTGATGGTGTAGGGGCCGCTGCCGAGGGGAATCTCGTAGCCGCCGCCGTCGGCGAAGTTGCGGGTCTTCCACCAATGTTCGGGGAACACCGGCAGGGTCGCGACATCCAGGGGCAGGGTGCGGTTTTCATTGCTTGCGAAATCGAAGCGCACCTGGCGCGGGCCTTCGACTTCGACGTGTTTGACGTCGGCGAACAGCGTGCGGTAGCGCAGGCTGCCCTGGGTCATCAGCAGGTCAAAGGAGTAACGCACGTCTTCGGCGGTGATCGGTTGGCCATCGGCGAAACGCGCCTTGGGGTTCAGGTAGAAACGCAGGGACAGACCGTCGTCTGACCGCTCCATCTTTTCCGCCACCAGGCCGTAGACCGTGTAGGGTTCGTCCAGCGAACGCAGGGCCAGGGGCGAATACAGCCAGCCGTCGACCTGGCTGACCCCGATGCCTTTGTCGCCATAAGGCAGTACATGGTCGTAGCGCCCGATTTCGATCGCCGAACGCCGCAGGCTGCCGCCCTTGGGGGCATTGGGGTTGGCGTAGTCGAAATGGGTGAAGCCGGGTTGGTATTTGGCCGGCTCGCCGTACACGGTCAATGCCGATTGCGGCGCGGCGATCACGGCGGTGCTGGCCAGCAACAGGGCCAGGGTGGAGCAAAACAGGGTAGAAAAAGCGACTCGCATTATCAGCCTTGGGCGCCGGGTGAAGAGGTAAAGGGATTTGTACGCTATGCACGTACGCCTCGCCAGTCATCACACTGTCACAGATGCACAACGGCCCACCAAAGGGCGGGCCGTTGTTTTAAACATTAGCGCGGACTGGATCAGTCCTGACGGCTGGTTACTTCCAGCAGGTGATAACCGAACTGGGTTTTCACTGGGCCTTGCACGGTGTTGACCGGGGCGCTGAATACGACGGTGTCGAATTCCTTGACCATTTGGCCCGGGCCGAACGAACCGAGGTCGCCGCCTTGACGGCTGGATGGGCAGGACGAGTTGGCTTTGGCAACTTCGGCGAAGTCGGCGCCGCCTTCGATTTGCGCTTTCAGTTCGTTGCACTTGTCTTCGGTGGCAACGAGGATGTGACGGGCGGTGGCTTTGGCCATGAGGGGTATCTCCTTGGGTAAAAATGCTGAGCGTACCGGATTCAGGTGGTTATTTCCTGGCAAAGTTCCCCTGGGTTGCCTGGACGGTCAGGATCGGGCCATTACGCCGCTGTGGGTCAGCCAATCGATAAACAGCGCAAACAGCTCCGCCTGGGAGTTGATTTCAAGCTTGGTATACAAATGCTTGCGGTGCATGCGCACGGTTTCCGGGGAAATGCCCAGCACCTGCGCGGTGGATTTCACCGAGTGCCCACGCAATATCAGATGGGCGATTTCCCGTTCGCGCACGGTCAATACGCCGCTGCCAAAATGCATGAACGCCGCTTCAATCTGCTGATGCACCTGGGTCTGGGTGAAGGCCTCGTCGCTGATCACCTTGCACAGCCCGCCCGTGGTGCCGAAGCGGCGCAGCAGTTCGCGCACGATGGGTTGGGCGGTTCGTTGCAGTGCCAGTTGTTCGTCGCTGAACTGGCCGGCACTCAGCCCCTGGAACATGCACAACGAAATCTTGCTGTTGGGGCACAGGTCGACGATGTAGTAGCTCTCCTGGGCGCCGCCGCTGCGCAGGTAGTAGGTTTTGTAGTACTCGCTGTTGAAGAAATCGTCCGGGGCGATCTGCGCCAGGTGGTAGAAACCTTCGGCCAGGCCCTTGTCTACCGCGAGGCAGAACGGGTCCAGCAGGTAGCCCCGGGAGAAGTAACGGTTGATGATCTCTTCGTAGTGCGGCCGGGGGATGCCTTGCTGGTAGAGCAAGTGTGGCGCCTGGCCCTGGCGCTCCAGGCTGATCATCATCGATTCGATAGGGGTCAGCGCACTGAGGGCGCAGGCCAGGTGTTCGAGAAATGACGCTTCGTCGACGCTGGCGAAGGCGTGGGCCAACGCACCATTCCAGGCGTCAAGCACCTGGAAGGACGGGGCAGGGCAGTGATCGGCATGCTGGTTCATGCCGGCCAGTCTACCCGCCGGCCAGGGCCCCGGCAAAAGCACCGGGGCGCCCAGGCTCATCGGCCTTGATACTCGCCGCTCTGGCGCAGCTCTTCGGCGGTGTCGAGGATGCACTGGCGCAGGATTTCCACCACTTGATCCACCTGGGCATGGGTGATGATCAGCGGCGGCGACATCACATTCAGGTGGCCAATGGGCCGTACCAGCAATCCTTTGGCCTGGGCCCGCAGGTGGATCTTCTCGCCGATGTTCACCGCGTCCCGCAGCAGCGCCTTGGTGTGTTTGTCGGCGACGAACTCAATGCAGGCCATCAGCCGCTGGCAGCGCACATCGCCCACCAGCGGCAGGTTGGCCAGGGTTTGCAGGCGCTGTTCGAGGTACACACCGACGTCTTCGACATGGGCCAGCAGGTTTTCCCGCTCGATGATCTCGATGTTCTTCAGCGCCGCCACACAACTCACCGGGTGGCCGCTGTAGGTGAACCCGTGGGTAAAGCAGCGGCCCTTGCCCGGCTCGCCGATCACTTGCCAGATGCGCTCCGAGAAAATACACGCGCCCAACGGCAGGTAGCCGGACGTCAGGCCCTTGGCGGTGGTGATGATGTCCGGTTGCATGTCGAACACTTCCTGGGAGGCAAAGAATTTTCCCAGCCGGCCGAAGGACGTCACCACTTCATCCGCCACGTAGAGCAGGTCATAACGTTGGCAGACTTCCCACATGCGCCGGTGGTAACCCTTGGGCGGAATGATCACGCCGCCCGAGCCCATGATCGGTTCGGCAAAGAACGCGGCCACTTTGTCGGCGCCGATGGTCAGGATCTTGTCTTCGAACTCATCCACCAGGAAATCGAGGAACTGCGCCTCGCTCATGCCCTGCGGCGCCCGGTAGTAGTTGGGGCATGAAATGTGGTGGAACAAGTCGCTCATGAAATCGAATTCCGGCGCGCGGTCGGCGGCCTTGTTGCCGATGGACATCGTGAGGAACGTCGAGCCGTGATACGCACTGAAGCGCGAGATGATGTGTTTCTTCTCATGCTTGCCGCGACTGTTCTGATAGAACTGCACCAGGCGGTAGGCAGTATCGACGGCGGTGGAGCCGCCGGTGGTCAGGAACACATGATCAAGATCGCCGGGAGCCAGGCTGGCAAGCTTGGCGCACAGTTCGATGGCGGTGACGTTGGCCATGTCGCAGAACGGGTTGGAGTACGCAAGCTGGCGAACCTGGTTGGCGATGGCGTCTGCCATTTCCTCGCGGCCCAGGCCGATATTCGTACACCACATGCCGCCGACCGCATCCAGGTAGCGGTTGCCGGCGGTGTCGTAGATGTAGGCGCCGTCACCCGCCGCGATATTCAGTGAGCCTTGTTCACGGTGTTCGTCGAACATATGAAAACCGTGCATGTAATGGGCCTTGTCGGCGGCGTCCAGTTGGTCGTGGTCGAACTGGGCGAAAAAGTCAGGATTTGGCAGGGTCATGGCGTTTACCTTCAATGGCTGGGTTTCACTTGCCGGTCTTCACGGCATTCCAGGTACGGGTGATCAGGCGCACGGCGGCTTGGGACTGGCTTTTCTGGGTGAACAAGCGTTGCATCGTCGCCGAGTCCGGGTAGATGGCCGGGTTGTCGCGTATATCGGCATTTACGAAGGGCTTGGAGGCCAGGTTGCTGTTGGCGTAGTGAATGGTGTTGCTGACGCCGGCGATAACCTCGGGTTGCAGGAGGAACTCGATGAACTTGTGGGCATTCGCCACATGGGGTGCGTCGGCCGGGATGTAGAAGTTATCGAACCAGATCAGCGAGCCTTCCCTGGGGATGAAGTAACCCAGGTTGACCTTGGCCCCGGCTTCCGCCGCCCGGGCCTGGGACGTGGCGTAGTCGCCGGACCAGGTGGTGGCCATGCACAGCTCGCCATTGGCCAGGCCGTTGATAAAGCCGCTGGAGTCGAATTTGCGGATGTACGGGCGCACGGCCATCAGCACGTCCTGAGCGGCCTTGAGGTCTTTGGGCGCCACGCTGTTGGGGTCCAGGCCGAGGTAGGTCAGGGCCAGCGGGATCATGTCGGTGGGGGAGTCCATGAAGGTGATGCCACAGTCGGCGAAGCGCGAAACGATCTTGGGATCGAAGATCATCGCCAGGGAGCCGATGGGCGCATCCGGCATGCGTTCCTTGATCTTGTCGATGTTGTAGGTCACGCCATTGCTGCCCCAGGTGTAAGGCGCGGAATAGGTCACGCCCGGATCATGGGTTTCCAGGCTTTTCAGCACTTGCGGGTCGAGGTTGTTCCAGTCCGGCAGCAGCGCTTTGTTGAGGGGCTGGAAGGCCTTGGCCTTGATCAGCAGCGGCACCAGGGACGCGTTGAGCACCACCAGGTCATAACCCGAGCGCCCGGACAGCAGCTTGCCCTGCACGGTTTCGTAGGAGTCGTAGGTGTCGTAGATCACCTTGATGCCGGTGGCTTTCTCGAAGTCGGCGAGGGTGTGTTCCCCGATGTAATCGGCCCAGTTGTAAATGCGCAAGGTGTTGCCCGGGTCGTCAGCGGCCTGGCTGACGGACGTTGATGCAAGCAAGACAGCGCTGAACAGGGCGATAACGGCTTTATGCATGGCGAACCCACCTTGATGTTGTGCTTGTTGTCAGGCCGAGGGGCTGATTGCACTTTCAGGCAGGTGGCGGGTGGGGCGCCATACCCCGTTCGGGTAGGAGGCGGTCAGGGCAGTACGATGTAGTCGTTTCGCGTGATGACCGGGCGGTGTACGCCGGGTTCCAGGTGGATGTAGCGCCCGTCTACCAGGTCGATGGGCAGGCAGTCGTCGATATCCAGTACGCCGTCGGTGTGGGATTGCGTCCAGTGCGTGAGCATCTGCTGTTTGCCTTGGGCTGCCGCCTCCCTGGCCGTGCGCGCAACCACCAGCAGGTAGTGGTGTGCCTCGCCAAAGACGTTCGATTCATACCCGCCCAGGTTGATGAAGTACAGGCGCGGCGCCCCGGCGTTCGGCGCCAGGTGGCTGAGCTGGACTTTCCAGCCGTCAACGCCATCCACCGTCATCCAGGAGTCGATATGCACACCTTTCTGGCTGCCAAACCAGCCCTCGCGCAGTTGCGGGTAGGCGGCTTCCAGGGTGTCGGCGACGGCGAACACCACATCATGCACTTCGATTTTCGCCCGGGGGTGCTTACCCCCCAACATGACCACAAACAGCATTGCATGCCCTTTCTATGGCTGGGATGGAAAGGGCCACCTTCCTTCGATTGAACCCTTTTGTCCAGTCGGTGCCACACTGTTAATTCGCAAATTCATCAGGAGGTTGTCATGCGCACCATTGATCTGGCCGGCGTACCCGTCCCTGTCATCGGCCAGGGGACCTGGCGCATGGGCGAGGATCCCGGCAAGCGCAGCGCCGAAGTGGCCGCGTTGCAACTGGGTATCGATGAGGGCATGACCCTGATCGATACCGCTGAAATGTATGGCGAAGGCGGTGCCGAAGAAGTCGTCGGCGAGGCGATTCGCGGCAAGCGCGACCAGGTGTTCCTGGTCAGCAAGGTGTACCCGCACAATGCCAGCCACAAGGGCATTCCACGTGCATGTGAGGCCAGCCTCCAGCGCCTGGGCACCGACTACATTGATCTGTATCTGTTGCATTGGCGTGGGCAATACCCCCTTGAAGAAACGGTAGAAGCCTTCGAGCGCTTGCGTGAGGCAGGCAAGATCGGTCGTTGGGGTGTGTCCAACTTTGATGTGGCAGACCTGCAGGAGCTGGCTTCCCCGGCCTGTGCCACCAATCAGGTGCTCTACAACATCGAGGAGCGCGGCATCGAGTTCGACCTGCTGCCATGGTGGCAGCAACACAATTTACCCTTGATGGCCTACTGTCCCATCGCCCAGGGTGGCGAGCTGTTGGCCAGCCCGACCCTCAAGCAAATTGCCCGTCGCCACGAGGTCACACCCGCCCAGGTTTCCCTGGCCTGGGTCTTGCGCCAGGACGGTGTGATCGCGATTCCCAAGGCTGTTACGCCAGAGCATGTCCGGCTCAATGCCGCAGCGGCGAAGCTGGTGCTTGATGAGCACGACCTGGACGCGATTGACCGGGTTTTTGGGGCGCCGAAGCGCAAGCATCCGCTGGCGATGGTCTAGTGGCCGACAGAAACGGTGCCGTCCATGGCGATGCCGTTTCTGTTTCGGTGGCTGCTTAGCCGGCTACCGGGCTGCGCCAGTCATCAGAGCCAGAGGTACCGGAGACCTCATGGGTCCAGACGATTTTCCGGTAAGTGAAATACACATCCTCCAGGTGCGTGAAGTGTGCGTTGTTCGGGTCCTGGCAGTTGGGCATCCGTGACTGGATGTCCACCAGGATCGCGTCTTCCAACTCGATGGTGAAGTAGTGTTCCTGGGTTCCGGCTGAAGAGGTTCGGTACCACTCAAGGCGGCACTTGACCATTTCCCCGGAGGTCAATGCGCTGAACAGCAATGGCGACGATTTATCGAATACCTTGCTGATCATCAGGGGCTTGTGCACACGCTGGCCGGTGGGCTGGCCGGATTGCGGGTCACGGGGAATGATCACCTGATGCTGGAATGCTTCCACCAGGATCTGGTCTTCATGGCCTTCCTGGTAAATGTTGCCGACCGAGTCCTGGGTGAACGTGCCTGCCGTGATCAAGCCTTGCTTGGTGCCGGTGATGGATAGATACGCGGGTGTTGGCATGACGGTTTTCCTTGCCTGATAAATGAGGTCGTCCCGGCCGACGGACTTGCCGGCCGGGTAATGCTCGATATCAAGAAGCGTGCCGGAAAGTTCGAGCGTCAATGAAAGCAGGGGGGTAAGGTTTTATTGGTTTTCATTTTGAGCGGCATTAAAGGTTTTAATTCGATTTAGTTGTATTTGTTTGCGCAGGGGTGTGCAGTTAGTTGCTCATGTTGATGGGCGTTGTTATTCGCAGAGTTCACCTCATTCATGATGAAGCCTATCGCTTTGGCTGCGCAAATTCTTGCGCGTCGGTGATTTTTCTATTCTTGTAGGAAACTCCTTAACTGCTATTTGGTGGCTTGAACAATGCTTTTTGCATGGATAAGGTTCGTGCTCTTCTCGTAGGGAAGGCAAACTTTAATCAATGTCCTGATGTGCGCTTGAATGGCCATTAGTTCACTGAACATGCTCAGGAAAGTAAAGTGCGGCCCATAATGGTTTACTCAGACAGGCTTTCCGATTATTACCTCGAACTTGCGCAGGCACCCAACTCGAAAACGAGTTATGCGGGGGCCGATATGCGTTTTTCGACCGAGTATGAGGCGCTTGAAACTGAACTGGGCAAGGCGCACTCCATTCACGGAAACAGTCAGCCTGACTGGCAATGGGTCGTGGAAAAAAGCGAGGCGCTGTTACGCCACCAGTCCAAGGACTTGCGGGTCGCTGTCTGGTTGACCTGGGCCTTGCATCAGCGCGAGTCCTTCCCCGGGCTACTCGCAGGCCTCGGATTGCTGCGCTACCTCTGTGAGCATCATTGGGCGGTCGTTTATCCGGGCAAGCTGCGTACCCGCAGTGCCGCCTTTGGCTGGCTGGTCCCGCGCCTCGAGCAGGTGCTTGCACAACCTGTTTCGCTCAAGGATCAGCGGCCCTTGTTCCACTGCATGCTCGAACACCTGGCGCGGCTGGACGAGTTGTGGACCGAACACCTTCTCGAAGATGCGCCACTGTTACTGCCGGTTCGCAGGCAGCTGTCGGACCGATTGCAACAGTCCACCGAAAGCGAACCTCCAGCAGGCGGTAGCACAGGGGTGATCGCCCATATCAAGCAGGTCGCGACTCAGTTGATGGCGCCCGAGCCCATTGTGGAAAACGAAAAGGACGCCCACAAGTTGCTGCGCACGCTGCAGGAACATGCCCGGCCCTTGTCGGCCTGGTGGCAGCGCCAGAATGCCACTGACCTGCGCGCACTGCGTCTGAACCGAACGTTGACCTGGCTGACGATCACCAGTCTTCCGGACTGTGACAGCGAACAGGTAACGCCTTTGCGCGGGCCGGCGCCCGACAAGCTCAAGCGGTACCAGGAGCGCTTTGCCCAAGGGCAGCATACCGACCTGCTGCTGGAGCTTGAGGGCAGCCTGGCCGGAGCACCTTTCTGGTTCGACGGCTTGTACCGGGTGTGGGAGTGCCTGCAGGCACTCCAGGCCGACCTGGCCATGACCGAGCTGGAAGTGCACTTCGCGCTGTTGCTCCAGCGTTTGCCGGGGCTTGCACAGCTGCGCTTCCACGACGGAACACCCTTCGCCGACGACGTCACCCGTGGCTGGATCAACACCCAGGTTGCCCGCCATTTGCAAGCCCCGGTTCCACTCAGGTCGGCACCTGATGCCCCGGCTGCGCCTTGGGACAAAGCGTTGCACGACGTCATGCCCGTGCTGCGCAAGGACGGGTTCAAGGTGGCTGTGCGGTCCCTCAAGCAGGGCATGCAAACCGCAACAGGTGATCGTGCCCGGTTTCATTGGCGGCTTGGCCTGGCCAGGTTGTGTTTGCTGGCAGGCAAGCATGACCTGGCCAAAGTCCAGCTCGATCACCTGGACCACGAGCTGCAGCACTCAGGCCTGCAGCGCTGGGAGCCCGAGTTGGCGGTTGAAGTGCTGCAGCTCTTGCATGGCTGCTGTGACGTATTGCCCCAGAGCCATTCCGTGCGTGAGCGCAAGGAAGATGTCCATCGCAGGCTGTGCCACTTCGATCTCGAAGCGGTACTTGAATAGGCTTTCGAGCCCCCCGAAAAAGGAGAAACACCATGGCGAAAGAAGGTTCGGTAGCCCCCAGGGAACGCATCAATATCACGTTCAAACCCGCCGTTGGCACTGCGCAGGAAGAGGTCGAGCTGCCGTTGAAATTGCTGGTGCTTGGTGACTTCACCCAGCGTGAAGACCTGCGCAAGCTCGAAGACCGCAAGCCCGTCGGCATCGACAAGAACAGCCTCGACGAGGTGCTGGCCAAGCAGGCCTTGGGCCTGGCCTTGAGCGTCCCCAACCGGCTGCAGGATTCAGCCGAACCTGACGAGTTGGCGATCCGGGTCAGGATCAATTCGATGAAGGACTTCAATCCTGCACAGCTGGTTGAGCAGATACCCGAGCTGAAAAAGCTCATGGACCTGCGCGATGCACTTGTGGCGCTCAAGGGGCCGCTGGGCAACACGCCGAGCTTTCGAAAGGCCATTGAAAATGCCCTCGCCGATGACGATTCGCGCAAGCGGGTATTGGCTGAATTGGGGCTGGACAGCTCCGCCGTATAACTCTCTCAGTTAAAAGGACACTGACACCATGACTACCAGCCAAAGCCCGTCGCATGCGCCCATCACGGATGAGTACAGCATTCTCGACAACATCATTGCCCAGACCCGCCTCAGCGCCGACGACGAGGCCTACAGCATTGCAAAGCGCGGAGTCTCGGCATTTATCGAGGAGCTGATCAAGCCGCAAAACAAGGGCGAGCCGGTCAAGAAGCGCCTGGTTGACCGGATGATTGCCGAGATTGACGCAAGGCTCAGCCAGCAAATGGATGAAATCCTGCACCATCCCGACTTCCAGGCACTGGAGTCTTCCTGGCGTGGCCTGCAGTTGCTGGTTGATCGCACCAATTTTCGTGAAAACATCAAGATCGAACTGCTCAGCGTCTCCCGCCAGGATCTGCTGGATGACTTCGAGGACTCACCGGAGGTGACTCAGTCCGGACTCTACAAGCACATCTACAGTGCCGAATACGGTCAGTTCGGCGGCCAGCCCGTAGGGGCAATCATCGCCAATTATTTCCTTTCCCCCAGTGCTCCCGATGTCAGGCTGATGCAGTATGTTTCCAGCGTGGCCTGCATGGCCCATGCACCGTTCATTGCGGCGGCCGGCCCTGGCTTCTTCGGCCTGGAGAGCTTTACCGGCCTGCCTGACCTCAAGGACCTGAAGGACCATTTTGAAGGGCCGCAGTTTGCCAAATGGCAGAGTTTTCGCCAGAGCGAAGATGCCCGCTACATCGGCCTCACCGTACCGCGCTTTCTATTGCGTACGCCGTACGATCCCGTTGATTGTCCGGTCAAGACGTTCGCCTACCAGGAACATGTGGCCAGCAGCCACGAACACTATCTGTGGGGTAATACGGCCTATGCCTTTGCTACCCGCTTGACGGACAGTTTCGCCCGGTATCGCTGGTGCCCGAACATTATCGGCCCGCAGAGTGGTGGTGCAGTGGAGGACTTGCCGCTGCATCACTTTCACAGCATGGGCGAGATCGAAACCAAGATTCCTACCGAGGTGCTGGTATCCGACCGACGCGAATACGAGCTGGCGCAAGAGGGCTTCATTGCCCTGACCATGCGCAAGGGCAGTGACAATGCAGCGTTCTTTTCCGCCAGTTCGGTGCAAAAACCCAAGTCTTTTGGAATCAGTGCCGAAGGCAAGGCTGCCGAGCTGAATTACCGGCTCGGTACCCAATTGCCGTACATGATGATCGTCAATCGCCTGGCCCACTATCTCAAGGTCCTGCAGCGTGAACAGCTGGGGTCGTGGAAGGAGCGCACCGACCTTGAGCTGGAACTCAACAAATGGATTCGCCAATACGTCGCCGACCAGGACAACCCCAGCACCGAAGTGCGTGGACGGCGCCCGCTTCGGTCTGCGCGCATTGTTGTCAGTGATGTCGACGGGGAGCCCGGCTGGTATCGCGTCAACCTGAGCGTTCGCCCGCACTTCAAGTACATGGGGGCAGACTTCACTCTGTCGCTCGTCGGCAAGCTCGATAAAGAATGAGCCGCCGCCACGTGATTACCCAGAACCGCAGCCTTTTCGAGCGCCTGGAGTCCGGCGTGGGGCGCAGCCCGCAAGGTTGCGTCGTGGAATCCGTGGCGGGTCATCTGGCGAAAATGCTCAGCACCCGTGCGGGCAGTGTCCAGACGCTACCTGATTACGGGTTACCTGATCTGAATGACATGCGCCTCAGCCTGCATGACGCGTTGAGCCAGGCTCGGTTCCTGATTGAGCGCTTTATCCAGGCCTACGAACCCCGTCTGAAGGATGTCCGTGTCAAGGCATTGCCACAGGACCGTGACCCGATGGTGCTGGCTTTTTCCATCGAGGGGGCCATGGAAGTCAATGGCATGACGCAAGCGGTCGCCTTTTGCGCCAGCCTGGCTCACGGCGTACGGGTCGAGGTCAAACCGGATGTCGTTTAACCGCTACTACCGGGGCGAGCTGAGTGCACTGCGACAGTTGGGGCGACGGTTCTGCGAGCGCAACCCGGCACTCGCGCCGTTTCTTGGGGACGCTGGCCAGGACCCGGACGTAGAACGGTTGCTTGAGGGTTTTGCATTCCTCACCGGTCGCCTGCGGCAGAAGCTTGATGATCAATTGCCGGAGTTGAGTCACTCGTTGATGCATCTGCTGTGGCCCAACTATATGCGGCCGCTGCCGTCGTTCAGCATGCTGCAGTTTGATCCGCTCAAGCGCACAGGGCCGGCCATCAGGGTCGAGCGGGATACACCGGTGGAAAGCATTGCGATCGACGGTGAACGCTGCCGTTTTCGTACCTGTTACCCGACGCAGGTCTTGCCGCTGCAACTGGCCGCCATGGAGTACTCGGTACAGGGCGAGGGCGCTTTGCTCTGCCTGCGCCTGGAAATGACGGCCGAGGGCAACTTCAGTGAGCTGGAACTGAACTGCCTGCGTTTGCATCTCGCGGGGGAGCAGCCCGTCAGCCAGGCGCTTTACCTGGGGCTTTTGCGCCACCTGGACGGGTTCGAGTTGCTGCCTTTCGGGCGCGACGCGCTGCCGGTCATCGGCGCCGACGGCGAGCCTGTTTCGTTGCGTCTGTCCAGCAACGATATCAGTCCTGTGGGCTTTTCCGAGGATGAGGCACTGATCCCTTATCCGTTGAATACCTTTCGTGGCTATCGCCATTTGCAGGAGTACTTCGCCTTTCCCGACAAATACCTGTTTGTCGATGTGAGTGGCCTTGGCGCGCTGAGCAGGTTGCCTATTGACGTACTCAAGCAGGTACATGGCGTGACGTTACGCTTCGACATGCGTGGTCGCGGTATTGAGCGAATGGCGCCTACCCTGGACAACGTGAAGCTGTACTGCACGCCCATCGTCAATCTGTTCAAGCACGACGGCGTACCGATTCGCCTGGACGGCAAGCAGGACGAATACCTGTTGTTGCCTGGCGAATACGCCAGGGGCAACTGCGGTGTATTTTCCGTCGACAAGGTCACGGGATGGCGGCCGGGAGGCCTCGGGTACCAGGAATATGTTCCGTTCGAATCGTTTGAGCACGATTTTGGCAGCGCCGCGCCCAGCTATGGCGTTCGCCAGCGCCCATCCCTGCAACATGCCGGCCTGGATACCTGGCTGAGCTTCGACCGGTGTCCAGTGCATGAACAGGAAACCCTGTCGATTGAACTGACCTGCACCAACCACAACCTGCCATGCCTGCTGCAGGTGGGCGATATCAATCAGGCGTGCGAACAGACGCCCGAGTTTCTCTCGTTTCGCAACATCACCGCGGCAACCCCCAGCTTTGCGCCACCCCTGGACAGCGACTTCCTGTGGCGACTGATCAGCAATATGTCGCTCAACTATCTGTCATTGACCGATATCAACGCCTTGAGGGTGATCCTCGAAACCTACGACCTGCCGCGTTATCACGACCGCCAGGTGGAAAAGGTCAGCAGGCGAAGGCTGGGCGCCCTCCGTTCGATCAGTCACCAGCCCGTAGACCGGCTGCACCGAGGCCTGCCATTTCGCGGCTTGCGGGTTGACCTCACCATCGATCCTGAAGGCTACCTGGGGGAGGGCGACGTGTTCGTCTTTGCCTCGGTGCTCAACGAGTTCTTCGCGCTTTACGCCAGCCTCAACTCGTACCACGAACTGCGAGTCATCAGCACACAAGGAGACGTGTACCTATGGCCACCCCGGATGGGCCAGCAGCCCCTGCTTTAACCGCACTGTCCCGAGTGATTCGCGAGTACTCGGTGTTTCAGGCGGTCGCGCAGATTATCGAGCGCCTGCGCGAGGCGCATCCCTCGCTGGACGAGGATGCGCTCTACGATCAATTGGAGTTCCAGGCCAACCCAGGCTTTGGCTTTCCCGGCAACGACATTGATCGTGTGGAGTTTTTTGTCGAGCACGGCCATTTGCGGGCACGGCTTCGCCTCAATGTGCTGGGCCTGTTTGGTACAGGGTCACCGCTGCCGGCGTTCTATGGCGAGCAAGCCTTTGCCGAGGTAGCGGGCGGTAATCCGACGCGGGAATTTCTTGATCTTTTTCACCATCGACTGCACCGGCTGATAGTGCCGATCTGGCGAAAATATCGTTATCAGGCGAGTTTTCAAACGGGCGCCCGCGATCCCTTTTCCGAGCAGATGTTTGCATGGGTGGGCCTGGGTGGCAGCGCGATTCGCAGCGCGGCTCAACTGAACTGGAAACGCCTGTTGCCCTACCTGGGGCTGCTGAGCCTGCGCGTGCACTCCGCCGCGCTGATCGAGACCGTGCTGCGTTATTACTTCAAGCACAACCGGCTGGTCATCGAGCAGTGGGTCGAGCGCAGGGTAGTGATCGACCAGGAGCAGCGCAATGACCTTGGTCGCGCCTATAGCTCGTTGGGTTCGGACCTGGTTCTGGGGGAGTGCCTTATCGACCGCAGTGGCATGTTCAGGGTTCATGTATTGGCACTCGACTGGCAGCGTTTTCACGAGTTTTTGCCCACCGGGGCGGGTTACGAGCCGCTGTGTGCGCTGGTGCGTTTCGCCGCCCGGGACCCCTTGGAATACGACGTGCGACTGGTGTTGGCGGCGGGCGAGGTCCGGCCGTTGCACCTTGGCGAGCACAACGTCTGCCGCCTGGGCTGGACCAGTTGGCTGGGGCATGAGCGGGCAGACGGCGTGGTCATCCTGGCCAGTAAAAATCATTAGGGATTGATGGATATGATGAATGTGGATCTGCAACAACTTATCCAGGCATTGACGGCGTCCACACGGCGCGACCTGGAACGCAGCGCCGAGCGTTGTGTCACCCGGGGCGGCGGCGAGGTGCTGGTGGAAGACTTGCTGCTGACGCTCCTGGAGCATCCCGAGGGTGTTCTTATGCGAGCGCTGCAGGATGCGGGCGTGGATGCCGGGGAATTGCAGGCCGTGCTGCAACCTCGGGTCGACCAGAGCGCGTCCCGCAATCCGGTGTTTTCGCCCGCCCTGGTGCAATGGCTGCAGCAGGCGTTGCTGGTTGCCCATCTGGAGCTGGGCCGACGGGAAGTGGACCATGGCGCCTTGCTGCTTGCCTTGTTGCGCAACCCGATGCAGCACGCTGGCAGCCGTTACCAGGCGGTGATGAGCACGCTTGATGCACCGCGTGTGCTCGGATTTCTCTTGAGTGAAAACGCGCAGGCGGCTCCCGCTGAGGCGGGGAGTTCCTTGCTGGAGCGCTTTACCCATGACCTGACTCGCCAGGCCCGGGACGGGAAACTCGACCCCGTGCTCTGTCGCGATAACGAAGTCCGGCAATTGATCGATACGCTCGCGCGGCGGCGCAAGAACAACCCCATTCTGGTGGGCGAGGCGGGTGTCGGGAAAACCGCGATAGTCGAGGGCCTGGCCCTGCGGATCGTCAGCGCGCAAGTGCCAGAGGTGCTCAGGAAGGTGCGCCTGCTGACCCTGGACATGGGCCTGCTGCAAGCCGGTGCCAGTATCAAGGGTGAGTTCGAGCGCCGCCTCAAAGGCTTGATCGATGAGGTCAACGCCTCGCCGCAACCGGTCATCCTGTTCATCGATGAGGCCCATACCCTGGTCGGCGCAGGCGGCTCGGCCGGCAGCTCCGATGCCGCCAACCTGCTCAAGCCAGCGCTGGCACGAGGTGAGTTGCGTACCATCGCCGCGACGACCTGGTCGGAGTACAAGAAGTACTTCGAGAAAGACCCGGCGTTGGCGCGGCGTTTTCAGCCGGTGCAGGTGCACGAGCCGACGGTTGACGATGCCGTGACGATTTTGCGTGGGTTGGTCCCGGTGTATGAGGCCAGCCACGGAGTCTACGTGCGCGATGACGCCGTGGTCGCGGCCGCGCAGTTGAGTGCCCGCTACCTGGCCGGCCGCCAGTTGCCGGACAAGGCTGTGGACGTGCTGGACACCGCTTGTGCCCGGGTGCGGATCAGCCTGGTCACGGCGCCGGACGAACTGCAGCAGTTGCGCGCCGAACTGGCCGAGGGCACGCGCCAGCAACGTGCCGTGCGCAGGGATGCCGACGCGGGGTTGGCCATCGATGAACAGGTGCTGCAGCACCTCACCCGGAGACTGGAAGAAGTAGAAGTCGCACAGTTACAGCTTGAACAACGCTGGACCCACCAGCGCGAACTGGCCGAGAAGGTGCTCTCGCTGCGCCAGCAACTGGCCGACGCCGGTAACCTTGGCGAAAGCACTGAGGCTCTCGCTCCGCTCCTGGCCCAGAACCATCAGGCGTTGCAGGCCATACAGCACGAACAGCGATTGCTCAGCTTCGAAGTATGCCCACGGTTGGTGGCACAGGTTATCAGCGCCTGGACGGGTATTCCCCTGGAGCAGCTTGCCCGCGAACACAGCGCGAAGGTCCTGAACTTTGCGGATGATCTGCGTGGTCGCATCCTCGGCCAGGAAGGTGCCGTGCAGGTCCTGGACCGTTGCCTGCGGGCTGTCGCGGCCGGCGTGAACAGGCCTGATGCCCCCGTGGGGGTATTTCTGTTGGTGGGCCCCAGTGGTGTCGGCAAAACTGAAACAGCCCACGCCCTGGCCGACCTGTTGTATGGCGGCGAGCGCTTTGTCACCACGATCAACATGTCTGAATACCAGGAGAAACACTCACTGTCCCGGCTGATCGGCGCACCACCGGGTTATGTCGGTTACGGGGAGGGCGGGGTGCTGACTGAGGCGGTGCGGCAAAAGCCCTATTCAGTGGTGCTGCTCGATGAGGTAGAGAAGGCGGATCCGGATGTCCTGAACCTGTTTTACCAAGTGTTCGACAAAGGGGTAGCCAATGATGGAGAAGGACGTGAAATCGACTTTCGCAATACCCTGATCCTGATGACTTCCAACCTGGGCAGCGATCTTGTCACCGGGCTGTGCGCCGACAGTCAACGACCGGCTGTCGAAGTACTGCACGCCGCGATCCGGCCGGTACTGACAGCTCATTTCAAGCCGGCGCTGCTGGCCCGTATGCGAGTCGTGCCGTATTACCCGGTGGCAGGCGCGGTGCTGCACCAACTGATTGAACACAAACTTCAGCGCCTGGGCCAGCGTCTGCTTCAGCGCAAGCTCGCATTCAGTCACGCAGGGGATCTTGTCGCACACATGGCCGAGCACTGTAGCCACAGTGGGAGTGGCGCGCGGTTTGTCGACCAATGGATCGAGGAAAACCTGTTGCCGCAGGTGGTGGATCGCCTGCTGGATGCGATGGCCGTTGGCAAGTCCCTGCAGTTCGTCCATGCCAGGCTGGATGCCAATGGCACCGTAATCTGTGAGTTCAGCTGATGGCGGACAATCCGTTTACCCAGTTGCCAAGCCCGCTGGACTACGCCGCTGCCTTGTTGGGATGGTTTACCCGGTTGGGCATCAATAGTGACGAATCGACATTGGCCGATGACTTTGCGGCAGGCGCCGCGCAATTGAGCGGCTGCGAGCTTGGCCAGTTGTACTTGCTCGACCAGGCCACCGGCCGCCTCGAACTGGCTGCCCAGTATTTGCCGGGCCTGTCGCCGCCAGGGGCGGTTGTGAGCTCGGGCGCGGATTTTCGGAACGAGCAACTGTTGCAGTACGTGCTGCAACAGAACCGGGTGTTTAACCTCACCGAGGCAGGCAGCAGTGTGTATGACACGGGGTTTCTGCCAGCGGGCGCGGCGTCCTGGCAATCACTCCTGTGCGTGCCGTTACCGGGGCCGAGCAAGCAGGTATCCGGGATGGTGTTGTGTGCCAGCCTGCGAGCGACGGAGCTGGCTGGCTACGGTGCGTCCCTGGGCCAATTGGGCAGTTTTGTCTTGAGCCAGTTGGCCCTGTTGCGGCGAATGCGTCGGGCTCCCGGTGCGTTGAAGGTGGTTCGCAGCACCCGCAGCACCAGCGCCTACGGCTTGATCGGAAACAGCACGGCCATGGACGAGACGTGCCGCCTGATCGGCAAGGTGGTGCATAGCCCCTACACCGTGCTGCTCCGGGGCGAGACCGGCACCGGTAAAGAGGTGGTCGCCCGGGCCATTCATGCTGCCGGCCCGCGCAGCAGCAAGGCATTTGTGGTGCAAAACTGCGCAGCGTTTCCCGAAGGCTTGCTCGAAAGTGAGTTGTTCGGTTACCGCAAAGGCGCGTTCACCGGGGCCGAAAGAGACCATGCCGGCCTGTTTGACACCGCCCACGGCGGCACGCTGCTGCTCGACGAAATCGGTGATATGCCGCTGTCACTGCAGGCCAAGTTGTTGCGGGTCCTGCAGGAGGGCGAGATTCGGCCGTTGGGTGCCAACACGTCCCACAAGGTCGACGTGCGAATCGTCGCGGCGACCCACCGGGACCTCACCAGCATGGTGGCTGAAGGAAGCTTTCGCGAGGACCTTTATTACCGGCTGGCGCAGTTTCCTATCGAGTTGCCGGCGCTGCGCCAGCGGGACGGGGACGTGCTGCAACTGGCCCGGCATTTCGCCGACAAGGCCTGTGCACTGTTGGGGCGAGCCACGGTGGGCTGGTCGAGTGCGGCCCTGGATCAACTGTCCAGCCACCACTTTCCCGGCAATGTTCGTGAGCTCAAATGCATGGTGGAGCGGGCGGTGCTGCTGTGCGACGACGAGGTGATCCTGCCTGCGCATTTATCGCTGCCATCAACCCTGTCCGCGCCCGCTGTCGACGCAACGCTGCGCCAGCGCATGGAGCGAGTCGAGCGGGTAGTGCTGATCGACTGCCTGCGCAAGAACCGTGGCAATCGAACCCGCACCGCCCGTGAACTGGGCCTCGCCCGGCGCACGTTGTTGTACCGCCTTGCACGCCTGGACATTCCGTTTGGCGAAGTCCAGGGAGAGTGCTGAATGGCACACCCTTTCAATTCCGGGAGATACCTGATGCCTGTTAGTCAGTGGCAAGCCCTGGTGCTTGTGTTGTTTTTGCTGAGTGGCTGTAACACCAATCATGTCTTTGACGACGATGACTACCGTCCGCTGGGTGATCCACGGTCCACCGGTCGTGGCCTGTGAGCGCGGAGGAGTCCTGCCATGCAGCTAGTGTTTGAGGTGTGCCCTGCGGGGCCAGCAGAGTCCGCGCCGGCGCTGCGCAAAGTCTTTGACGGAGTGGGGGGCGTCATCGGTCGGGGGGGTGGTTGCGACTGGACCCTGCCTGACACCAGTCGCCAGGTTTCCGGTCGTCACGCGGTGATCAGTTATCGTGACGGCCGGTATTTCCTGACGGATATCAGCAGCAATGGAACCCGCCTGGCAGGCCGCAGTGAGCGTCTGCATGAGGGGCAGCAGCAACCGATAGATGACGGCGCGGTATTTCAGCTGGGGCCGCTGAGTATTCGCGCACGACTGGTCAGCCCACCGCTGGGACAGGGCCAGGACGGATTACACAGGCTGATTCCCGATGATGCATTCCTTGAGCTGGACCCACTGCGGGCAATGGCCAGCGAACTGCAGCGCGAGGACGGGTCGCAAGAGCTGGCGGCCCTGAACATGACCACCTACGAGACATTGCGCTGGACGGACCACGCGGCGGCGGACCGGGATCACCTGACGGTTCCCGAGCTTGTGAAGCCTGCGCGCCAGGTTGCCCCAAGTCCGCAATCGCCCGTTCCAGGTCACGGCTCAGGGCCATTCTGGTTGGGGTTTGCGCAGGCACTCGGTATTGATCTGGGCGACCTCGATGAGTCGGCAAGAGAAGTCCTGGCGATCAAGGCCGCGAGCTTGCTCCGGCAAATGACTGAAGGGTTGCAACAGAGCCTGGGCACCCGTAACGAGCTCAGGCAAGAGCTGAAACTGGCACTCACCCAGACGCCGCTCCAAAGCCCCAACCCACTTAGAGACAGCGCAGACGCCAGTGCGGCCTTGGGGTCGCTGCTGGGTGTCGGGCAGCTGGGGCAGGTTTCCGCCGAGATGCTTGTCATGCGGGCGTACCGCGACATGCAGGCTCACGAGGTGGCCTTGCTGGCGGCCTGCCGCGCGGCAGTACGCGGCGCTCTGGCAGCCTTTGCGCCCGGCCATTTGCTGCTGTGCTTCGAACGCCAGGCAAGGCCGCCGCTGATCCCCCGGTGTGGCGCCCGCTGGCGCGCGTATCAGCGCCATTACCAGGCACTGATCGAGGACGAGCACTTGAGCGAGCGCCTGCTGGGCAGCGACTTCGCCAAGGCGTACGAGGAACAGATTCGCCTGATCTCAACCCTTCACCGTTATCCAGGATGATCTTCATGTCCCGAGTCACCGTTGCATTGTTGTGCGCTGTAATGGGTTTGCTGGGTGGTTGCTCCCTGTCGCCCTTTTCGAAGTTGACCAAGCTGGACCTGACACTGACCGCCAGCGAACGGGTCAACCCTGATCTCCATGGTCGCCCGTCGCCGATCGTGGTGCACCTGATGGAGCTTCGACACCCCGTGGCTTTTGAAAATGCGGACTTTTTCAGCCTTTATGCTCATGCCGAGCACACGTTGCCCAAGGACCTGGTGAACCTCGAAGAGCTGGAGTTGCGCCCCGGCGATCACTCCACGCTCAAACTCAGCCTCGAGCCAGGCAGTCGTTATGTCGGCGTGCTGGCGGCGTACCGTGATTTGCCTCACTCGCAATGGCGCTATGTGCTGCCGGTGACCGCGCAGCGATTGACCGGCGCTGAACTGATCCTTGATCAGGCCGGCATTCGGTTGGTCAACCCGCAACCCGCGAAGGCGGGCGACTGACATGTACAGCCAAAAAGTCATCTGGCAGGAAGGCATGTTGTTGCGCCCTCAGCATTTTCAGCAAAACGATCGGTACCACGATCAGCAACTCACGCGCCGCACCCAGCTGTTGTGCCGTCACGCCTGGGGCTTCCTGGCCCTGGAAATCGATGTGCAATACCTCAATATGGGCAAGGTCGTTATCAGCCAGGCCAGCGGCATATTGCCGGATGGCAGCCTGTTCGAGCTGGGCGGCGCGATGGAGTCGCTGGTGCTGGAGGTTCCGGTCAATACCGGGAAGCAGTCGATCTACCTGGCCTTGCCGCTGGCCACAGGTAACTGTGTTGAAGCCCGTCGACCCGAGCAGATTGATGTGTTGGCGCGCTACAAGACTCTTGCGGTAGACGTCAGCGACTCCAACGCCGGGGAAGAAGCTCGTCGTCAGGTCAATTGCGGGCAGCTGGATTTTCGCCTGTTGCTGGGGGAGCAACACAGCGACCCGCATTACGTGAAGCTCAAGGTTGCCCAGGTGCTCAGTTGCACCGAGGAGGGCGTCAGCCTGGACCCCGATTTTATCCCGAGCTTCATTCACCTGCATGGCTCCGGCTACCTGCTGTCTTGCCTCAAGGAAGTGATCAGCCTGCTCGCTTACCGGGGGGATGCCATCGCCGAGCGGATTCGCGCCAACGGTACCGCCGCCGGCGCGGAGGTTGGCGACTTCCTGATGTTGCAATTGATCAATCGCACCGAACTGGTCTTGCGTCACTACCTGAGCCTGAGCCAGGTCAGCCCTGAAACGCTGTATCGAACATTGCTGTCGATCCTGGGTGAACTCGCGACGTTTGCCAGCGACAGCAAGCGTGCGCACTTCGAGGGGCATTACCGGCACAGCGACCAGGGCGCCAGCTTTCGTGGATTGATGGAGCCGATTCGCAGCCTGCTGTCGATGGTGCTTGAGCAGCATGCCATTGAGCTGGCGCTGCAGCCTCGCCAGTACGGGGTGCTGGTGTGCCCGGTGAGCGATCTCAACCTGCTGGGTTCGGCGACCTTCATTCTGGCCGCCAGCGCCCATTGTGACGCCGAGGAGCTTCGCCACCGGCTGCCGGCGCACCTCAAGGTCGGCCCTGTGGAGCGGATTCGCGAGTTGGTCAACCTGCAGTTGGCGGGCATCAAGGTCAAGCCGCTGCCGGTGGCTCCCCGGCAGATACCGTTTCATGCCGCCAACACCTATTTCATGCTTGAACTCGGTGCCCGGGACATTGAGCAGTTGAAGCAGTCGGGAGGATTTGCCTTCCACGTCAGCGGTGAATTTGCCGAACTGGAACTGAAATTCTGGGCCATCAGGAACTGAGACCATGGACAGGGAATACCCGCAGGACGAGAAAACCGTCCTGCTTGATCGACAGGGACGCGGACCGGCGCAGGGACCGATGACCGACTTCGCATCGCCGCCGCGTTTCGAACAACTGGAAGACCGGATGATCTACGCGGCCCGCTTGCAGGGCGCGGAGCATTTCGACATTGGCCTGAACAGTTTGGTGGCGCCTGCCTGGGAGCTTCTGTCCGAGGTGGTCCGCCTCAAGCGCAGTTCCGCCGAGGAAAGCCTGCGCGCCCTGAATGAACGACTCTCGGCGGCAGTCACGCTGTTCGAGACGCGGGCCCGGCATGACGGGGCCCAAGGCAGCGAGGTCATGGCGGCGCGGTATGTGCTGTGCAGCGTGATCGACGAGGCAGTGGTCACCACCTCATGGGGCAGCCAGAGCGATTGGTCGAAGATGAGCCTGCTGAGCAGTTTTCACAACGAAACCTTCGGCGGCGAGAAGTTTTTCCAGTTGCTTGAGCGCATGTCGAGGGACCCCTTCAAGCACCTGGCGATGCTGGAGTTGATGTACCTGTGCCTGTCCCTCGGGTTTGAGGGCAAGTACCGGGTCATGGAGCGTGGGTTGTTGCAGCTTGAACAGGTTCGGGACGCGCTGTATCGGCAGATCCGGCATGTGCGGGGTGATACGCCTGCGGCGTGCGCGCCGTCGCCCAGGCCGGAACAGCCGCGCCGGAAACGGCTGAGAGTCGTGTCGCTCACCTGGATTGCAGTGTTTGTCGCCGCCAGCCTGTTGAGCCTGTATGCAGGATTTGCCTGGGTGCTGGGCCAGCAGCGTGAAGCGGTGTTGCAACCGTATCAACTCGTGGCGCCGGATATTTTCCGGGCGCCGCTCTAACGCAGGGAGCAACGCATGAACGCATTCTTCAGGAGCGCGGGCGCCGTGCTGGGCAGGGTTTGGGTCTGGAGCCTGCTGCTGGTGCTCGCGGTCGCAATGACCGTGTGGTTCTTCGGGCCACTGCTGGCTGTCGACGACTATCGATTCTGGCAAGCGGCGGCATCGCGCTTGCTGACAATCAGCGGGCTGTTTTTGTTGTGGGGCCTGGCGATGGTGTATGCCAATTGGCGCAGTATGGCCCGGCAATCAACCGTCGATGACGGCGAACCACGCCCGCGCAAAGGCCAGGTTGAAAACGAGCAGCGGCATCTGCGCGGTCGCTTCAAGGACGCTTTGTACACCCTGAAACACTCCCGGATTTATGGTGAACGCAGCCCGCGCTGGCGTGATGCATTGCCCTGGTATTTGCTGATCGGCAAGGAAGGCAGTGGCAAGTCCCGGATGTTGGCCGCCAGTGGCTTGCAGTTGCTCCAGGATCAGGGCGCGTCGGTAGCGACGCAGGGCGGTGCCACGCGGGACTGTGACTGGCATTTCGCCGAGGACGGCGTGTTGCTCGACGTCGCCGGCCGCTACCTTACCCAGCCTGACAGCCAGGTGGATGGCGCGGGTTGGTCGACGCTGCTGGAGCTGCTCAAGGTGCGGCGCCGGACACGCCCGCTCAACGGTGTGGTGGTGGCGCTGTCCACGGACACATTGCTCCATGGCAGCGAGCGTCAGCTGGAGAATGAGGCGCGGACAGTCCAGAGTCGGTTGCTGGAGATCCGCCAGACGTTGCATGTGGAGGTGCCGGTCTACCTGGTGGTGACCCAGGCCGACCGCCTGCCGGGGTTTGCGGAGTTCTTCGACCGGCCGTTGGGCGAAGGCAGTGATGCGGTGTTGGGCGAATCTATCGTCCCAGGCAAAGCGGGTATTGGCATTGCCCAGGTACGACAGGCGTTTGAAGCACTGCTGCAGCGCTTGAGCGGTGAGCTTGTGCAGCGCCTGCACCAGGAACGCAACAGTGATCTGCGCGGACGGATGCTCGACTTCCCCCATCAGGCGGCCCGGATTGGCGAGCGCCTGAGCCTCTATATCGACGTTGCTTTTTGCGGCCCGCGTTATCAGCACACCAACGGCTTTCGTGGTTTCTACTTGACCAGCGCCGACGGTGGCCCACAGGCACTTGAACCACGTTCGCACTTTATCCAGGGCTTGTTCAGCCGGGTGATTCTGGCGCAAGCCGACCTGGCGGACCTCGATAGCCAGGAGCGCCGTCGAATCCGCCGGCACCAGGGGGGGCTGGCCCTGGGCGCACTAGTGGTCGTCGTGGCGGCGGGCTTGCTGTGGACCCACAGTTACTCCTCCAATCATCAACGTCTGGAGCAACTGCAGGCGCTGGCACGACAGCCCGCACCCGTGCAGCCTGGGTCAGACGCTACCCAGGCACTCCTGCCGCTGCTGGACAGCCGCCTGGCGGCCACGCGGATTTTCCCCTTGCCGGGCGAAGCCAGGCTGGTTGAGCGGATGGGGTTGTATCAGGGCAGTATCAGCCGTCCGGTGCTGGAGCAGGCCTACGAGCGTGCCTTGGGCCGGCTGTTGCTGTCCCACGTCAGCGAGATGCTGCAGGAACAGGTTCGCGGCAGCCTGGAAGATCGTGAGCGGCTGCTGGATAACCTCCGGGCATACCTGATGCTCAACCTGCGGGAGCGGCGGGATGTCGGCTGGCTGCGTGAGCGGGTGGCGGGGCATTGGTCTGTACGGTTTGCCGGTGAGCCCTCCGTGCAAAACCGGTTGAATGAACATTTCGCGCGCTTGCTTGAGCAACCGTTCGTGCAGCCGCTCGATGACGAGCTGGTGGCCCGCGCGCGCCACGTGTTGCGCGGCGAATCGCTGGTTGACGTGGTGTACCGGGTGCTGCGCGAACAAGCTCGCGGCCTTGAACCGTTGCGCCTTGCACACGGGCGGGTGTTTGAGGGGGGCGAGCGTTCCATTCCGGGGTTTTATACCCGCACGTACCAGCGGCATTTTGAAGCGCAGGGCGCGCGGCTGGTGAATACCATCGTCCAGGACAACTGGGTGCTGGGAGAGGGCGCCGACCTGAGCGCCATGGATTTGCAACGGTTGATGGTGGAGCTTGAACAACGCTACTTCAGCGAGTATGCCGATGCCTGGAGCGAGGCGCTTGGGCAGGTTGGCCTGCGTGAAACTGAAAACTCCAGGCAAGGCGCCGAGCAGCTCGCCAGCTTGACGTCGGCCCAGTCGCCGTTGTTGCAGTTGTTGCAGCAGGTTCGTGACCACACGCGCCTGCCGTCGGCCAGTGAGCGCCTCGACGAGCTGGCTGCCAAGCTGCCTGGGCCTGCGGCAGAGCGGTTGCCGACCGCCGCCGGGCTGGTCAATGCCTTGCCCGACAGCGCACGGCGAGCCATGCAGCGCCGCTTCGAGCCCTTGCACCAGTTGCTGGACAGCCAAGAGAACCCGGGGGCCGAGTTGACCGGCGTGTTACAGGCGCTCAACGACTTGCACCTGCAGTTGGCGAGCTTGAATCGCGAAGGCGCGCCGGAGCCGGTCGCGTTCGAGATGGTCAAGCGGCGGATCCAGGGGCAGCAGGATGCGCTGAGTAACCTGCGCAACGTGGCCGCGCGTTTGCCGCTGCCGCTGGCGGGCTGGTTCGAAAGCCTGGCCGACGAGCATTGGCGCCGCCTGCTCGACCAGGCCTATCGGCATGTGAACCAGCGTTATCAGAGCGAGGTATATGGTTTCTACAGCAGGGCGATCAAGCTGCGTTTCCCGTTCAATGCCCACGCCAGCAGCGACGTTTCCCTCAACGACTTCCAGGAGTTTTTCAAGCCTGAGGGGATCATGGCGCGATTCTTTGACAGCTATCTGAAGCCTTTCGTCAGCGGTGATTCCGGGCGCTACAGGCTGCGTAGCCTGGATGGGCGCAGCTTGCCGATGTCTCGGGCGTTGCTCGACCAGCAGGCGAAGGTGCAGGTGATCAGGCGCGGTTTTTTTGCGGATGAGTCGGGGGACTTGCAGGTTCGTTTCACGCTCGCACCCTATAGCCTGGACCCGTCGGTGAGTCGCGCGGTCTTGCGTTTGGGTGGCCAGCAGATGGAGTACCGGCACGGGCCGATTGTCCCCATGGCGATGCAATGGCCAGCCGAGGCTGAGAATGGTCGCAGCAGCCTGGTACTGGAGCGTGGCCGCGAGCGGGCGCTGGGGCTCGAAAAAAATACCGGGGCCTGGTCCCTGTTTCGCTTGTTCGACTTGATGCAGAGCGAACCCTCCAGCGGGCAGGATGAGCTGATCCTCAAGGCTGACCTGGCAGGCTTGCGCGCCAACTACCTGCTGACCAGCCGACGCACCCCCAATCCATTCCAGATGGCGCAGTGGCGAACTTTTCGCCTGCCGGAGCAGTTGTGAGCCAACCTCGCGACCGCTGGCACAGCGCCGGTCGCACAGACCGTGGAAAGGTCCGTTTACGCAACGAGGATGCCTTTCTCGATTGCCCCGGGACGCGCTGCTGGGCCGTGGCGGACGGGATGGGCGGGCATCAGGCGGGGGATATCGCCAGCCAGCTGGTGGTCGATGGCCTGGCGTCATTGCCCGGCCAGGGCAGCCTGGATGAACGCGTCGAGGCGACCCGTCGTTGCCTGCAATGGCTCAACCGGCGGCTGGGCGATGAATTGACGCTGGCCTCCCATGGCGCCGAGGCCATCATGGGAAGCACGGTCGTGGCGTTGTTGCTTCAGGGCGATCGCGCTGCGTGTGTCTGGGCCGGTGACAGTCGTTGCTATCTGTGGCGCGGGCAGACGCTGTACCAGCTGTCGCGAGACCATTCGCTGTGTGAGCAATTGATTGACCAGCAGGTGAGCCCGGAACAGGCCAGGGCCCATCCAGACGCACGTGCCTTGACCCGGGCCATCGGCTCGCGGGCACCACTGAGCCCGCAGGTCCTGGAACTCGGTACCTTGGCAGGGGATGTGTTTCTGTTGTGCAGCGACGGCCTGTACCAGGCGCTTAGCCACTCTGAGTTGGGCCAGGCCTTGAGCCAGGGAAACCCGCAACGTGTCCTGGACCAGCTGTTTGCAGGTGTCTTGCGCGGCACGGCCGGCGACAACCTGACCGCTGTGGTGGTGCAGTCATGCGCGACCTGACCCACTTTGCCTTTGCCAAGGCCCCGGTAAACCCACCGCGCGACGGAGCCCCCGAGTTGCTGGCCGGGCGATACCTGATCGAGCGCGTGTTGGGCGCAGGCGGCATGGGCGTGGTCTATCGTGCGCGGGACCTGCTGCACGAACAGTTTGGCGAACCCTGTTCCAGTGTCGCGATCAAGGTGTTGGGCGAGGCCATCCGCGAGTCTGCGGATGCCCACGTGTTGCTGTACAACGAGTTTGCCCTGACCCGCAGCCTGCGGCATGAGCAGGTGGTGCGTGTGTATTCATTTGAAGTGGATGCTCCCGGCCAGATCGCATTCTTTACCATGGAACTGCTCCAGGGCATGACTCTGGACCGGTTGCTGCTGGAGTGCCCCGGCGGTTTACCCTGGCAAGCGCTGCAAGGCATCGCCGTGCAATTGCTCGACGCGTTGCGCCATAGCCATCAGCAGGGTGTGCTGCACGGGGATGTGAAACCCGCCAATGTCATGGTGGGAGACGGCGGCTTGCGCTTGTTCGATTTCGGTCTGGGCGAGGCTTGCGGACAGGCCCCGGCGGGTTCTCCAGGCTTGAGTCGCAGCCGCTTCAATGCCTGGACGCCCGCGTACGCCGCGCCGGAGTTGCTGGCTGGCGGAGCACTGTCGGCCAGCGCCGACCTGTATGCAGTGGCCTGTGTGTTGTACGAATTGGCACAAGGCCGGCGCCACGCCAGTGACAGGCCGGCCCGGCCCAGGCAACTGCCTCGCCATTGCTGGCCTGTATTGCGTACGGCGTTGACGGCTGACCCTGAACGCAGGGCCGTTACTCTTGATGAATTGCGCGCGGTGCTCGCTGATCGCAGGAAGGGCCTGGGCCGCTGGTTCTAGACGGGCAAGTCGTGCAGCTGGCAATACTCGAACCAACTCAGGCCTGCCATTTGCGCCACCTCCTTGTGCACCTCAAGGCGTTGCGCCTCGAAATCCGCCGGGGAATGCGCCGTCAATTTCAGCGTCAGTTCCCAGGCGAACAAGCCCTGTTGCTCGGCTTCTGCCTCGAAGGCTTCATGCAGGCGCTCGGCGCGGTACTGCTCCATGGTTTCCCCTTTGGCCTGGGCCGCCAGGGGGTTCAATGTATTCAGTTCCGCGGCCAGGGCCGGGTGTTCACTCAAGAATCGGTCCAGGGCTAGCTGGTGGTTTTCGCCGGGTTGGGACAAAGGTTTACTCCACGGTAAGAGAGACGGTCAGTGTGGCTTGGACATTAAAAAAGCCGCCATGGCTGCATAGGCGGGCAAGGTCACCCCATCATTGGCGGCGTTGCCGGCCACCGGGTGGGAGGCATAGCGAACAATCACCATTTCGGCCTTGGGGTCGATGTAGATGCTCTGGCCATGCACCCCGCGGGCCATGAAGGCGCCGTCGGGATTGTGGGTTACCCACCACATGTTGCGATAGCTCCAGCCCTTCAATTGAGCGTAGCCGGCCTGGGCGAACGCCTGCTTGTCACCGCCCTGGCGAATATCCGTCACCACGTTTTCGGGCACGATCTGCTGGCCATTGAAGCGCCCGCCGTTGCGCAGCATCTCGGCAAACCGGGCCAGGTCCCGCAGCCCGGTGTTCAGGCCGCCACCGGCGAAGGGTGTGCCGATGGAGTCGACGGTGAAGTAGGCGTCCTGTTCGGCGCCAAGCCGACTCCAGATGCGTTCGCTGAGCAGTTGCGCGACGTTGCGCCCGGTCGCGCGGGCAATCACCCAGCCGAGTACGTCGGTATTGACGGTCTTGTAGCCGAAGGCACGCCCGTGTTCGCCGCGCTGCTTAACCGTTTGCAGGAACTCGTAGTAGCTGCGCGGCCCGGTGTAGTCCTTGGGTTTGGGCAGCGGGTTGCCGGCCTGGGCGTGGGCCCAGACTTCGGCGTTGGGGTCGGCATAATCTTCGCTGTAGTCCAGGGCGGTGGTCATGTCCAGCACCTGGCGCAAGGTGGCGCTGCCAAAGGCCGAACCGCCGAGTTCGGGCACGTAGTCGACGATCTTTTTCTGTGGGTCCAGGGTGCCATCGGCCACCAGCATCGCGCCCAGGGTACCGATCACCGATTTGGTGACCGACATGGCCGCGTGTTGCCCATCCTCCTTGAGCACCCCGAAATAACGCTCATAAACCACCGTGCCGCGATGCATCACCACGATGCCATCGGTGTAGGTGGCGTCCAGGGCCTGGCGCCAGGTCAGCGGCTGGGCTGCACCCACTGGCTGCACGGGGATTGCATCGAGTGCCGGGTCGAGTTTGCGTGGCAATGCCAGCGGTGCGCTGAGCCCGCGGGAGACGTTAACCGTGGGCATCAATTGGCGAAAGTTGGCGACACTCCAGCGCATCGCCGGGAAGCGGAAATAGCTGCCGTCTTCAAAGCGTACGGTGCGGTCGGCCGGCGGCGGTGCGCCGACCATCCATTGCAGCCTGGCCGGGTCGCTGGCCTGGGCATCGGCGAAGGTCGGGGTGGCGGCGCCGGCCAACGGGCTGGTCAGCCCAAGCAGCGCACAGGCCATGAGGGGAGTGAATCGCAGCATCAGTCGAGTCCGTTCGAGGGGTGCGTCGTTTTTTACGACAACCAGTGCGCCAAAGGATGGGCCAACCCGAGCCAATCGACAAGCAGCAAGCCCCTGCGGTGATTCTGAATAAATGCGCCAGGGGCGGCAAAAGCCTTTCGCTTGCGGTGTCAGGGCGTGTAGCGTTACCCCGTGATAAGGCGACAGCCAGGTGTTATTTTGCGACCCTGGCATCAGGGACCGAGGGACAGGTGATGGCGCAAACGCTGTTCAAGCTTTTCTTCACCCAGCGGCTGGCGGCCCTCGCCAGTACCGAGTCGTTGCGGGCCATACGCGAGGGGCTGTTGTGGATCCTGCCGTGCCTGCTGGTATCGGCCGGTTTCCTGATCCTGTCCGAATGCGCCCGAGTGCTGGGTTTCGACCCTCAGGTGGTGGCCTTCCTGGCGGGGTTGCACAACCAGATCAGCTCGGTGATCCCGCTGCTGGTGGCAGCCTCCATCGGTTACATGCTCGCGATCCAGCACCGCCTGCCGCAACTCCCGGTAGCGTTCCTGTGCCTGGCCCATGTAGTGATCGCCACGTTTGTGCTGCGGGATTTTCCCCGAGCCTCGGCGACCTTCGTGTTGTTCATCGCCATCGCCTCACCGCTGATCAATGTGCCCGCCATCGCCTGGCTGCATCGGCGTCGCTGGACGCGGTTGATCAACGAAGACCTGGTGGGGCACAACCTCAAGGGCACCCTCAATATGGTGGTGCCGGGGGCAATCACGGCGCTCGGGCTGGTGCTCGTGCTGTCGTTGCTGTTGCAGATTCCGCAGGTGGCACAGCTTCAGGGGCCGCAGGTGCTCGATGCACTGGAGACGCCCTATGGCAGCGGCCTGTTTGTGACCCTGATGAATTCGCTGCTGTGGTTTTTCGGGATCCATGGGGTCTACGCCATGCAGCCGTTTTTTGATGTGCTGGACCAGGCGGTCGGGCTCAATAATGCGGCGGTGGCCGCCGGCGAGCCGGTCAAATATCTACTGAATGGCGGCTTGCTGGGCAGTTTCGCGTTTATCGGCGGTTCGGGTGGTGCCCTGTGCCTGCTGCTGGCGATCCTGCTGTTTTCCAAAAGCCGGTCCATGCGATTGGTGGCGATGGCGAGCCTGCCGTTGTCATTGTTCAATGTCAGTGAAGTGCTGTTGTTTGGCTTGCCGATCATTCTTAACCCGCGGCTGTTCATTCCCTTTCTGGTGGTCCCGGCGTTCAACGTGATACTGGCGTTGATAGTGGTGCAGATTGGCTGGGTGTCGCCTGCGGTGGTGAGCGTGCCATTTACTGCGCCGGTGTTGCTCAACGCCTACCTGAGCACCCACGGCGATCTCGCGGCAGTGTTGCTGCAGGTGGTGTTGCTGGGGGTTGGCATGCTGATCTATGCACCCTATGTGCGTGCGATCAACCGCCAGGCCACGGAGGGCGGCACGGTGTATTTGAAGTCGCTGGACATGACCTTTCGCGGCCTGGAAGAAAAAGGCCGCTTGCTGGAGCTGGACCCGGTGATGGCGTCCCACAAGGCCCAGGCGCGCCAGGTCAGCGAGTTGAGCCATATCCAGCAGATCAGCGACTATGAGTTCTACCTCGAATTCCAGCCGCAGATTTCCACCCGGACCGGGCTATGCACCGGTTGCGAAGCGTTGATGCGGGCCCGGGACGCCGGAGGTACGGTGCATTCACCCTGGGAGTTCCTGCAATGGCTGGCCCATGCCAGGTTGATGCCCGACGTGGATGTGTGGGTGGCATCCCAGGCTGTGCGCCAGTACCAGAAGTGGCAGAAGGTCGGGTTTACGTTGCCGATGACGATCAATATCTCCAGTGCCACGCTGACTACCCCGGCGTATGGTGATCGGCTGGTGGAGATACTGGCCCAGGCCCACGGGCAGGTTTCGGTGGAGATCACCGAGGATGCGCTGGTGGGCGATATCCAGGGCACGCGGCAGATGATCGAGAAGCTCCAGGCGATTGGTGCCAAGGTGTATATCGACGACTTCGGCACCGGATTTTCAGCGCTGAGTTACCTGCACCAGTTCCCCGTGGATTTCATCAAGATCGATCGCAGTTTCGTGGTCGCCCAGCATGATCCAAAGGGCGCCCAGGTGTTGACCGGGATGCTGCGGTTCTGTGAGGCGTTGAACCTCGGGGTGGTGGTGGAGGGCGTGGAAACCGCCGAGCAACTGGCGTTTTTGCAGTCGGGCTCGGAGCTGATCATCCAGGGCTGGTACTTCAGCAAGGCGCTGCCGGGCGATGAACTGGAGCGGTTCGTGCGCGGGCGGTATACCCAGATGCAATCTAACGCTCCAGAACCCCTCTGAAGGTTGCGCTCAACGCCCGCAATGTCTCGCGGGAGCGGCCGTCGCTGATGCGGCTGTGCAGCACGATTTCACTGACGGGCAATGCCGGTAATCCGTACTGTTCGCTGACGTCCACGGCGCCCGCCGGCGCCACTCGCCGGGCCAGCGCCGCCACACCCAGGCCGGCGCTGACTGCCGCACCCACCGCCATTACGCCGCCGCCGACAAACACTTCGGTCCAGTCAATCCGCGCCTCATCCAGCGCGCGCACCGCCAGGTGTCGCACGCCGCAGGGCGAGGCCATGGTTGCCATGCGCAGGGGCGTGCCGGGCGTGTGCTGCCAGGTAGGCGCGGCGAACCAGCCAAAGCGCTCCACCACCAATACCTCACCGTCCTGGCGATCGCCTTCGTTGCGCACGATCACCGCGTCCAGTTCGTTGCGGTCGAACGCCGCCACCAGGTCGCGGGACGAAGCAATCCGCACCTCCAGGATCACCAGCGGGTCATAGGCGGCCAGGCGGCTGAGCCACAGTGGCAGGTCCGGCCCGGCCACGTGGTCGCTGATGCCGATCACCAACCGTCGGGGGGCGCCATTGCCCATGTCACCCAACGCCCGTTCGTGGGCATTGAGCAATGCGCGGGCGGCGACGATGAACTGCTCGCCCTGGGGCGACAGCCGCACATGCCGCGGTGTACGAACCAGCAGGCGATAACCGAGGCGTTCTTCCAGGCGCTTGAGCTTGAGGCTGATGGCTGCCTGCGAGGTGTCCAGTGCCTGGGCCGCGCGGGTGAAGCTGGCGAAATCGGCGACCAGGACAAAGGCGTGCACGGTGTCGATATCCAGCGGCTTGAGTGCGTCGGTCATTTCAGTTCCTTATCACACCTATATCCGGTGATATCTTGCGGAAATCATGGGCGCTGCGCAAGCTGGGCACTCATCTGAACAGGAGCGCCATGATGTTTGCCAAACAGTATTCACACCGCTTGCCAGCCGATTACGACATGGGTGTCATCCGTGAGCGGGCCGCTCGCCTGGGGCCGTTGTGGGATCATGCCGAGGGTTTGCTGTTCAAGGCGTTTATCGCCCAGGAGCGAGGGCAGGGGCCGGGGGTGGGTAACCTGTATTCGTCGGTTTATCTGTGGTCGGATCCTTTGCAGGCTGCGGATTTCTTGCTCGGCGAGCGCTTCCAGAAGGTCCTCGACAGTTTTGGCCAGCCGCACATTGAGTCCTGGTTACCGCTGGACGTGCAGCGAGGTCCGGCGCAAGACGCCTTGAGCCTGTATCGGGAGGAGTGGGCGCTGGCGCCGGGGGCGGACCGCGGGCAAATCCTCGCCGCAGAAAAGGCCCGCAACCAGCAGCTCGCGGACAGCAGCGATAACTTCGCGGTGTTTCTGGCGCTGGATGTGCAGGCGTGGAAGCTGGTGCGAATTACCTTGTCGGCCAAGGCGCTGGATGTGAACCATCCGGGCAATGGCTACGAGGTGTTCTACCTGGCGCGGCCCGGGGTGTGAATGCCGGTAGCCGCCGATGCGTCGGCGGCTACCTGTACCGTCAGGAGTTGAGACGCGCCTGAGGCTGGCTCAGCTTGCGCTCGGCCACGGCGCCGAACACCAGGCCCAGGGTGGTCCACAGCACCAGTTGAATCCCCAGGGAGGCCACGCGGAATTTCCACAGCAACACTGCCGAGAACTGTTCCGGCACTTCGTTGATGGTCGGGAACAAGCTGCCGGCCACCGACACGATCACGATGTACAGCGCCACACCGAGAATCGCGCCTGCCCATAGGCCACGGCTGGCAATCAGCTTGCGCGCCGCGTTGATCGCAATCACCGCAGCCGCCACCGACACCAGCAGCATCAGGAAGAACAGCTTGGTGCGTTGCGCGATGGTGGCGGGGTCGCCCACCGATGGCGGGTTGGCCGGATACTTCAGCCCCGGCACCACGATGATCGTCACAAACGCCGCCAATGCCAGCAGCGCTGCCAAGCCACGAGGGCCGACCTTGCCGATGCGGCCCAGGGAGTAGGCGAACACCAGGGCGAAAATGCCACCCAGGGAGACGCTGTACACCACCACGCCGGTGAACAGGCCGAAGGTGCTTTGTACTTCGCGGCTCACCAGTTCTTCTTCCGGCGCGTCGCCGTGCATCTGTGCCATCTGATCTTCGAAGGCGATGGCCTTGTCGATCTGCGGCTCACCAAAAGTCTTGGCGAAGCCGAAGGCCAGGATGCCGGCGAGCAGGCCCACCAGCATCCCGCGAACGAGTAAATGCCCTGTCATGTCGTCACGCTCCAATCAATGGCAGGGGAAACCCAGCAGGTGGCGACCGTCATGCACAAACTCATGCACGTACATGCCTTTGAACACGGCCGTCGCGCCTTGCTCGGCGCCGACGAAGTAAATCGCGAGCAACAGCAGCAGGCCGCCGAAGATCGCCCAGGGCAGGATTTCGCCCAGGGGAATGGACGGTATTGAAACGTCGGAGCCAGTTGCAGCGGTATAAGCCATGAGAACCTCCAGGGATGACGCGTCCCGAAATGGATAGCGAGTTGGCTGAAACAGGGTCTGGCTTACGGCTAAAAGGCCGAATACAGTGGCGCGACCGCGCCGGCATTGAACCGGCTTCCTGTTGCAGAATAGTTGAAACATGTTGAAACAACTTCGCAAGTCTACGCTGACTGCCCCTTAAAACCAGAGCGATTTGTCATGCAGGCCACCCGTTTGACCCTTGTTGCCCACGCCGGCACCCGTGCCCAGAAACAGGCACGCTTTGCGCTGGATGAGTCGGTGGAGATGGACTGGCAGCAGGCGGCGCTTTCCCAGGGGCAACGCTTCAAGCGTGCACCCCGGGTGCTGTGCGGCCCGGAGGCGCGGACACGGCAGACGGCGGCGCTGTTTGCCGACGATGCTTTGGTTGAAACAGCCCTGCGCGATTGTGATTTTGGCCGCTGGCAAGGGTTGGCGATCGAGGAGGTTCAGCAGGCCGAACCCGAAGCGCTTCAGGCCTGGTTGACCGACAGCACCTCGGCGCCCCACGGCGGCGAGTCGGTAGTACAACTGTGTGAGCGGATAGGGCAGTGGTTGCAGTCCCTCGAGCAATCCCCGGGGCATGTCGTGGCGGTGACGCATCCATTTGTGATCCGCGCAGCGCTGCTGCATGTCATGCAATGCCCACCCGCCATGTTCAACCTGATCGACGTGGAACCGCTGTCATCCACCGAGTTGCGCTTCAATGGGCGTTGGCGCCTGCGCCTGGAAACTCACGCCTGACGTCCCGAACATGGCAAAATCCGTTCCCCGCACCGAGACCACCCATGAAGACTTTCCCATGAAACGCATCCTGATCATCGGCATTGGCGCCGGCAACCCTGACTACATCACGATGCAGGCGGTCAAGGCGCTCAACCGCACCGACGTGTTTTTCCTGATGGACAAGGGCCAGAGCAAGGACAAGCTGATCGACCTGCGCCGGGAAATCTGCGAGACCTACATCACCGATCACGCCTACCGCTTTGTCGAGGCCGATTGCCCCGAGCGGGTGCGTGGCGATATCGACTACACCACCGCCGTGAAGGACCTGAACCGCAACAAGCAGCAGACCTTCGAACGGATGATCAATGAAGAAATGGCCGACGGCGAAGTGGGCGCATTCCTGGCCTGGGGCGATCCCGCACTGTACGACAGCACCATTCGTATCCTGCAGGCGATCCTCGCCAGCGGCAGCTGCGAATTCGAATTTGAAGTGATCCCCGGGATCACCAGCGTCCAGGCGTTGGCGGCGCAGCACAAAGTGCCGCTGAACCGCATCGGTCGCTCCATCGAAATCACCACCGGGCGCCGGTTGGCGGCGGGGCAGGCGAGTGATGCCGACACCCTGGTTGTCATGCTCGATGCCGAAGATTCCTACCGCACCGTGGCCGATCAGGACCTGGATATCTACTGGGGCGCCTACCTGGGCACACCGGATGAAATCCTGATCAGCGGCAAAGTGGCCGAGGTTGCCGAAGAGATTGAACGTGTGCGCAAGGCGGCGCGCCAGGCCAATGGCTGGATCATGGATACCTATTTGTTGCGCAAACCCTAGAGGTTGATGCTCATGCTCAAACTGATTGCCCTGACGGTGGCGCTGTTTACCGGCGCCGCACAGGCCGAAGACGTATTGCACACCGACCTGCCGCTGCCTTACCTGGAACAGACCCAAAGCGATGCGCGCAACGAGCCGCTGGTGATCTTCCTGCACGGTTATGGCAGTGACGAGGCCGACCTGTTCGGGCTCAAGGACCGCTTGCCGTCGACCTGGACCTACCTGTCTGCACGGGCACCGATGCCGGTGGAGGGCGGTGGTTATCGCTGGTTTCGCAAGAAGCCGGGCGATGGCGATTTTGATGGCGAGACCGCCGACCTGCAGAGCAGCGCCAAGCTGATCGAGGCCTTCGTCGCCCAGGCCACCACCAAGTACCACACCCAACCTGAGCGGGTGTTTCTGGTGGGGTTCAGCCAGGGTGCGATCATGTCGTACGAAGTCGGGTTAAGACATCCCGAAACCCTGCGCGGGATTGCGGCGTTGAGCGGCAGCCTGCTGCCGGTACTCAAGGCCGAACTCAAGCCGGATGCGCGACTGGGCAAGCTGGCGATTTTCATCGGTCACGGGACGCTGGACCAGGCGCTGCCGTACTACTCGGCAACGCGGGCCAACGAGGTATTGCAGGGGATTGGCCTCACGCCGGAATTCCACGGCTACCCGGGGATGATTCATACCGTCGGTGAGGCGGAGTTGCTGGACTTGAAGCAGTGGCTGGAAAAGAGCCTGCGTTGAATCCTGCGATGTGAGCGCGATCAAAAATGTGGGAGCGGGCTTGCTCGCGAAAGCGGTGGGTCAGTTAATACCTGTGTTGACTGAAACACCGCTTTCGCGAGCAAGCCCGCTCCCACATTGGATTTTCACTGCCAGATAAAACCGGTTATTTACCGCCGATAATCTGCTTCACCAACAGTGCATGACCGGCTTCATCATCCGCCCGGGAAATGGCCTGCACCACCAATTGGTGGCTGCCGGAGCCCGTCAGGAAGGTGGAACTCAGTGTCTTGCCACCGCCCATGGTCGCGGTGCTGTCGACCTGGCGCAAAGCCAGGCCTTTCACGTTGAGTTTCTTCTCGGCGCCTTTCTTGAAGTCCGGCAGGGCGGCGCTTTGTTCCTTGACGAAATCCGCCACGGCACCGTCGAGGAACTGCGGGTCGTTGTCCTTGATCAGGCTGGCGACACTCGGTTTTTCGACGACGAAGATCACGCTTTTGGTGGCCTGGTCACTGTACATCGTGCCGCTGGCGCCTGCGGTGCCGTGCTCGGCATCACCGGCCGGCAGTGGGTCGGCCAGGTAGGACTTGGGCAGGTTGAAGCTGAACTTGCCATCCAGGGTGGAGATGGTCTGGGTGGCGGTCTTCTGCGCCACTGGCTTGCTGGCGGCGAGGACTTGGCTGGCGCCGAAGCCGGCGGCCAGCGCGAGGGCCAAGAGGGCTGCGGTCTTGCTGAGGGTGGCCATGAAGCTCTCCAGGGATGAACGAAATTGCGCCGTATTCTGTCAGAAAACTCGCAAGATCGTTCATCTCCATCCCTACACCTTGTCGGACTCTTCCTCGATCCGGTCCATCTCAAACAGCCGTGCCAGTTCCGTCCGGGCTTCCTGGGCAGACTGCATCACCTTGGCCGCGTCGTCATACACGGCGTGTTGGGCCGCCAGCAATTGCAGGTCATGGTTTTTGAAGCGGCTGATGCGCGCGTCGGCCTGGGCCTGGGTCAAGCCAAGGCCCACCAGGGTGCGGCGGCTCATTTCCAGGCTGGAGTAAAACGTCTCGCGCACCGGTGACGCGTCGAGGTCCACCAGGCGGTGCACATGCTGGCGGTTACGGGCGCGGGCGATGATCTTCATGTGCGGGTAGAGGCTGCGCACCAGCTCGGCGGTCTTGATGTTGATCTCGGGGTCGTCCATGGCGATCACGAAAAACTCGGCCTGGTCGACTTTCGCTGCGTGAAGGATTTCCGGGCGCTGCGGGTCGCCGTAGAACACCGGCATGCCGCCGAAACTGCGGGTCAGTTCGATGGTTTCCACCGAGGTGTCGAGGGCAATGAACGAGATGTTCTGTGCCCGCAGGATCCGCGCCACGATCTGCCCCATGCGGCCCATCCCGGCGATCACCACCCGTGGCGCATCGCTTTCGATGGCACGGTATTCCTCGGGCACTTCCACCGGCTTGGCCTTGGGCTTGAACAGCTTCGGGCAGAGCAACAGCAGCAATGGCGTCACGGCCATGGACAGGGTGATGGTCAACACCAGGATGTCGTAGAGGTGCGGCTCGAACAGGCCTTGGTCGCGGCCGATCTTGAACACCACGAATGCGAACTCACCACCGGCTGCCAGCACCACGCCCAGGCGCAGCGCGCTTTCAGGGTTCAGGCCGCCTGCCAGGCGACCCACGCAAAACAGCAGCGGCAACTTGATGGCGATCAGCAGCAGGGTCAGCCCCAGCACGATCACCGGCGCGCTGAACAGCAGGCTGATATTGGCGCCCATGCCCACGCTGATAAAAAACAGACCCAGCAGCAGGCCCTTGAACGGTTCGATCTGCGATTCCAGCTCATGCCGGTATTCGGAGTCTGCCAGCAGCAACCCGGCGAGGAAGGCGCCGAGGGCCATGGACACGCCCACCAGCTCCATCAGCCATGCGGTGCCGATCACCACCAGCAACGCGGTGGCGGTGGAGACCTCCCGCAGGCCGGTCTTGGCGACGATGCGAAACACCGGCCGCAACAGATAGCGCCCGCCGATGATCACCACGGCGATGCTGCCCAGTACTTCCAGGCCGTGTCGCAGGCCCTGGGAGGTGGTGGCGGGATGATCGCTGCCCGCGAGCAGCGGCACCATGGCGATCAACGGGATGGCGGCGATGTCCTGGAACAACAGGATCGCAAAGGCCAGGCGCCCGTGGGGCTGGTTGAGTTCCTTGCGCTCGGCGAGGCTTTGCAGGCCAAACGCGGTGGAGGAGAGCGCCAGGCCAAGGCCCAGCACAATCGCGCTGTTCCATGATTGGCCAAACACGAACAGCGCGACCACGCCGATCACGGTGCCCGTCAGCAACACCTGCGCCAGGCCTACACCGAACACTGCCTTGCGCATCACCCACAGACGCTTCGGTGACAACTCCAGGCCAATGATGAACAGCAGCAACACCACCCCAAGTTCGGAAAACTGACTGACGCTTTGCGGGTTGCCCACCAGGCCCAGCACCGATGGGCCGATGATCACCCCGGCCAGCAAGTAACCCAGCACGGCACCCAGTTGCAGGCGCTTGGCCAGGGGCACGGTCAGGACGGCAGCGAGCAGGAATACAACGGCCGCTTGTAACAGGTTGCCTTCATGGGGCATTGGGGACTCCGGGATCGTTTTGCTGAATCAACAGGTTTTCCTGTAGGAGCGAGCTTGCTTTGCAGGTCCCAAGGCCTTCGCCTCCGGGTTCATTGGATGTCGTCCGGTTCTTTCGCGGCACTCTCCAAACTATTAATACCATTTATTTCAATGAGTTTTATGCACGTGGCGGTCGGGATCATCCGTGGTGCCGGCGCTGTGGTCGTGTCTTCAGCCGCGCGAAAGGGTGGTTTTTTATGGGCTGAGCATTGTGCGGGAATAATCTACAAACACTTTTCCGGGACAAACGGAAGCCTGTACACGCCAGGAACTCCTACAATTATGCCCTTGAGTTTATATTCCATGGATGGAATATTTGCATGAGTTGGGACATTGAATACACGGACGAGTTTGGAATCTGGTGGGGCGGTCTGGATGCAAAGGAGCAATCCTCAGTATCGGTCAGTGTGGATTTACTGAGCCTTCTGGGGCCAGGCCTTGGCTTCCCCCCGCAGCAGCGATATCAAGGGCTCCAGGCATGGCTGCCTGCGAGAGTTGCGGGTGCAGCATGCCGGGCGGCCTTACCGCGTTCTGTATGCATTTGATCCGCGCCGGTGTGCCTTGTTGCTGATTGGCGGGGATAAAACCGGTCGAGGCCGTTGGTATGACGAATACGTCCCGCTGGCTGAGAAGTTGTATGACGAACATTTGGAAACACTGCTTAAAGAGGGCCGTCACCATGGCTAAAAAATTCAGTGAGCTGCAGGCTCGCATGACACCGCAAGCCCGGGCCGATGCAGAGCGCATCTTCCAGCAACACCTGAAAGAAATGCCCCTGCATGAACTGCGCAAGGCGCAACAGATGAGCCAGGATACGCTGGCCAAGGCGCTGAATATCAATCAGGCGGCAGTGTCCAAAATGGAGCGGCGTACCGACATGTATATCAGCACGCTGCGTAACTATATCCGCGCCATGGGAGGAGAACTGGAGATTGTCGCTACGTTTCCTGATGGCCAGGTAAAGATCGAGAACTTTGCCCACTGAGTCATCCGCTCCGTCAAAGCCCGGCCATGCGCCGGGCTTTTTTGTTCGCTGAATGCCTGTCGTCATTGTGCAGCTTAATGGACAATACTCGCCATTCTTGCCCTCATCGGACATCAACGTGAACCAACTCCTCGCCATGCGTGCCTTCGTCCGTGTCGTCGAAACCGGCTCCTTCAGCCGCGCGTCCGACCAGTTGGCACTGCCGCGTTCTACCGTCAGTAAACTCATCACGGACCTGGAGAAGCACCTTGGCGTCAAGTTGATGCATCGCACCACCCGTGCGCTGGCGGCGACGCCGGAGGGGTTGGAGTACTACAGCCACGCGCTGTGCCTGGTGGCGGAACTCGATGAACTGGACAATGCCCTGCGCGGGCAGAAGCTCAAGCCCGGCGGCCACCTGAAAGTGGATGCGCCGGCGTCCTTTGCCAATTGCCTGCTGATCCCGGCGCTGGTGGATTTTCATCGTGAGTACCCTGAGATCACCATCGCCCTGGGCATCAGCGACTGCGCCGTGAATATCGTGGGGGAGGGCGTGGATTGCGTGCTGCGCGCTGGCAAGCTCGATGACATGGCGATGATCGCCCGCAAGGTTGTCGACCTCGAGTACGTCACTTGTGCGGCCCCCGGCTACCTGGAGCGCATGGGTACGCCCGTGTCTCCCGAGGACCTCGAGAAGAACCACCTCAAGGCGGGGTATTTCTTTGCCGGGTCGGGTAAGCCGGAGCCGTTGATTTTCGAGAAGGGCGCGACTCGGTATGAGGTAGGCAACTGCGCGTTTTCCACCAACGAAGGCAACGGCCTCAAGGAAATGCTGCTCGCCGGCCTGGGCGTCGGGCAGCATTTCAAGACCATCGTTGACTACTACGTAGAGGCAGGCCAGTTAGTCCCGGTACTCGAAGACTGGACCCGGCCCGCCACGCCGTTGCACATCATCTATCCACCCAATCGCCATCAGAACGCCCGGCTGAAGGTATTTATCGACTGGGTGATCGAGCGGTTCGGCGTCAGGCAATAATCGCTGTCACGCGGATTTCAATGCGCATTGCCGGCAGCCCCAGGGCTTCTACTCCCAGCTCAGTCCAGATGGGGGCGTGATTGGGCATGTAATGGCGGTACCACTTGACCATCTGCTCGTTCACCTCCGGCGGGAAACCTCCCACGTGGTAGGAATTGACGTGTACCACATGCTCCCAGCCGGCGCCGGCTGCCGCCAGGGTGCGTTCGAGGTTTTGAAAGGCCAGGGCGATCTCGTCGGTGAGGGATTCGGGAATCTGGAACTCGTCATCCCAGCCGCCCTGGCCCGAGGTTTCGACGCGGTTGCCGATTTTGACCGCCTGGGTGTAATGCAGGGTCTCGCGTGCAATGTCGCCGTAACCGGGTGTGATGAAAAACTCGGGCTTGCTCATGGTGTTCCTCGGTTTCAGTGGTTGACCCGACAAAGGTTAATGGACTGAATCTGCGAACAAAATCCGCGTTTTTTGTCATCACTGTGCAGCGATATGGATAGTCCGAGTATCAGTTTTTCACATTCCCGTAGCCCGCCCTTTGTTACTATCGCCCTCCGTCGTCGCCAGGAGTCACCGTCACATGCAACACCAGTGGGATGAAATGCACCGCACCCGCAAGCCCACGTTTGTGTTGTGTGGCGAGCCCCAGGGGGATGTGCTCAATCTCTACGTGCATGGTTATTCGGCGTTCTTCAACCAGCAACAACTGGGTAGTTTCTCCCGGCAACTGGCAACCATCGAAGGCTCCACCAACCTGATGCTGTTCTGGCCGGCAGGGCATTTCCTGGAAAACCTGTTTGCGCCGTTCAAGGATGTGATTACCTCGATGTTGGGTGGCGGTAGCCTGGGTGCCGCAACCATCGGGGTGGGCAAGGCGATTGCCTATTTCCTCGACCACTACAAAAGCGTCGAGGCGCGGGTGGATGAGGTCGCCAAAAGCCTGCTGCCCGAATTGGCCAACTACCTCCATGGCGAGTCGATCAAGGTGCGGCAGATCAACCTGATCGGCCACTCCCTGGGCGCGCGCATCCTGGTCAAGAGCCTGCTGGCCAGCCCTGAGGTGGCCCGTGAGTTGCCGCTGAACAACCTGCTGCTGATGGGCGGTGCAATTTGTACCTCCAGCCCCTGGGACCTGGTCTCGGCGCCGCTCAGCGGTCGGGTGATCAACTGCCACTCGAGCAAGGATTGGGCGCTGGCGCTCAAGCCGGACACCGAGCGCTGCATCGGTCGTTATGCGATCCCGCTGACACCGGCGCTCAAGGCCAAGGTCGCCAACGTGCACCTGGCCACGTTCGACCACGCCGCGTATTGGCCGCAACTGAAGACGGTGGTGCAGTACACCGACCTGCTGCAGGAACGCCGGGGCATGATCCGCGCCGATCAACGCAGCAGCGAAGTGCGCTTTGCCGAAGAGGATGTCGAGCTGTTCCCGCTGCTGGTGCAGGCGCGGCCGGAGGAGTTGCAGTTTTTCGCCGAGCTGATGGCGCAAAAGCGCAGTGCCTCTATCGACGCCACCGTGCGCGAGCCCTTGAAGCTGGCCATCGAGTTGCAGCGCATGGGCGGCGACACCTTTATGAACCTGGCCCGTGGTCATGGCGTGAGCTATCGCGAAATCGCCCAGGACGTGGCGCAGCGGGTGGGTATCAAGTTTGATCAACCGATCGAGAAAGTGGCCCTTGCTGATCTGGAACTGCAGGTTGCCGAGCGGCTGATCGAGCAATACAAGGACAAGCTCAGCCAGGCTGATCGCCAAGTGTTCGAGGCAGAGTTGAAGGCCGCGGCACAAAAGGAACAGGGTTTTTTCAATCGTTTCGATGTCGGGCGCTCAGCCACCACTGCCCTCAGCGGGACCGCGCTGGCCGGGTTGACCGGGTTTATCCTGCGCCGGGGCGCGGCCACGGCCATTCCGGTGGTGGGGCAGGCGCTCGCGGCGGCGATGCTGCTGGTGACCGGCGTGCGGGCGTTTTCCGGCCCCGCGTATTCCATCACCACCCTGGCGGTGCTGGTGATCGGGGTGATTCGCGAGCGCCTGGAGCGTGAAGCACTGAACCAGGAGATGGATCTGGTGGTCCAGGTGGTAGAGGCATTTGATCTGCCCCGGGAGACGGTGATGCGTACCATTGCGTCTGACTGATAAGCTGCGTTCACGTCTTGTGTGAAAGCCTGGTACCCCGCGTGAAATTCAGCCTGCCCAAAATCGCTACCGCCCCGTTCTGCCCGCCGGAAGTCGCCGGCTCCATCGTCGTTGATCCCCGTGCCTCGTTTTTCAAACGTGCGCTGATGTTTGCCGGCCCTGGCTTGCTGATCTCCATCGGCTATATGGACCCGGGCAACTGGGCCACCGCCATCGAGGCCGGTTCGCGCTACGGCTACAACCTGTTGTTCGTGGTGCTGCTGGCGAGCCTGGCGGGGATGGCGGTGCAGTGCCTGTGCTCACGGCTGGGCATCGCCACCGGCAAGGACCTGGCGCAACTGAGCCGCGAGCGCTACAGCCGGCGCTCGTCGTTCGTGCAGTGGATCCTTGCGGAAATCTCGATCATCGCCACCGACCTCGCCGAAGTCCTCGGCTGCGCCCTGGCGTTTCACCTGTTGCTGGGCGTGTCACTGACCACCGGGATTGTCATCACTGCCTTCGATACCTTGCTGATCCTGGCCCTGCAAAATCGAGGCTTCCGCCGGCTGGAAGCGATCATGCTGGCACTGGTGGCGACTATCGGCGTGTGTTTCTTCATCGAGCTGGTGCTGATCAAGCCTTACTGGCCCGACGTGTTTCGTGGTTTCACCCCGTCGTTGTCCGCCATCAGTGATGCCGCACCGTTGTACCTGGCCATTGGCATACTGGGGGCCACGGTGATGCCCCATAACCTCTACCTGCACAGCTCCATCGTGCAAACCCGGCTGTTCGGCAAGGACCTGGCCAGCCGCCAGGACGCGGTGAAATTGGCGCGTATCGATACCATCGGTTCCCTGTCCCTGGCACTGCTGGTCAACGCGGCAATCCTGATACTGGCCGCCGCTGCGTTCCACCAGACCGGCCACACTGATGTGGTGGAAATCCAGGACGCCTATCACTTGCTCGACCCGCTGGTGGGTGGCGTGTTCGCCAGCGTGCTGTTCGGTGTTGCGCTGTTGGCTTCGGGCCAGAGCTCCACGTTCACCGGCACCATTGCCGGGCAAGTGATCATGGAAGGCTACCTCAACCTGCGCATTCCCTGCTGGCAGCGACGGCTGATCACCCGTGGCCTGGCGCTGATCCCGGCGTTCCTCGGGGTGTGGCTGATGGGGGATGATGCCATCGGCAAGCTGCTGATCCTCAGCCAGGTGGTGTTGAGCCTGCAGTTGCCGTTTGCGTTGTTTCCGCTGATCCGCATGACGGGTGACAAGCGCCTGATGGGGCCGTTCGTCAACAGCTTGCCTACGCGGCTGCTGGCCTGGAGCTTGTTTGTGGTGATCAGCGGGGCGAATGCCTGGCTGATCGGGCAGTGGTTGTTTTGAGCGAAGTGAATTAAGTCAAAACGGCCAATGATGTGTATTTCGCCACCATGGGGTCGGCTGTCACTAACTTCATCGGCTCAATGATAGCCGTTGCAATGATGAGCCGATCAAACGGGTCCCTGTGATGGTGTTCAAGGTCCTTGACCGCGATGGCGTGCTCCGAGGTGATGGGCAGTTCCACGTAGCCGCTTTCCAGGCAGTATTCGCGAATTTCGTCCAGGTTTACGTTGAGCTTCCCGAGCCCGACCTTTATCGCCAGCTCCCAGAACGTGGCGGCACTGACGTAAATTTCAGCCGCGTTCTCGATCAGCTTTCTGGCCTTCGCTGGCAGTTTTGGATCATCGCTCAGGGCCCAAAGCAGGATGTGGGTATCCAGCAGTATTCTCATGGGTGGTTTCCCTCAAACGCATCCAGCATGTCGTCTAGCAATGGCGCATCGAAGTCATCCGGCACCACCAGTTTGCCCTTCATCGCGCCGATTCGCCGGCCTGTCGGTTTCCCGACAGGAACAAGGCGAGCCATCGCGCGCCCATGCTTGGCTATGGTGATGATTTGGCCGGCGGCGGCATCATCGACCAGTTTTGATAAATTATTTTTTGCTTCACCCAACGGTACGGTAATCATTTGGTCTTCTCGAGGTTTTGGCCAAATATAGCCAAAATTTCGTAAGCAGGCAAAGATCAACCGACTGCTGGCGGAGGGTGATTTTTGCGGGGACGATTGCAGGTTTCCGAACGGGTAATGACTGGCATCCATGACGTCTCTCCTGAAGGAATTCCTCGAAGTCTGCCCGAGTGCAAGCGGTTTTTGACCCGTGTTGTGGAAAATCAGATCGGACTTACTTGAAGGGGGATTTTTCCCGACAGTGCGGGCCGAATAGTTTCCCACAGTTGCTCAACGGTCCCAGTAAGGCACTGCCCCAAAACACTCGACGAAGTAATCAATCACGGTCCGCACCTTCAACGACAGCCGCCGGCTACCCGGCCACAGCGCAGCAATCTGTTGCGGCTCCAGGGTCGTCGCCACTTCATAGTCGCTGAGCACCGCCTGCAGCGTGCCGGCGCGCAGGCCTTCACCGATCAACCATGACGGGAACACCACCAGCCCCAGGCCTTGTTCGGCAGCGTGGGTTAGGGTGTCGGCGTGGTTGCCGGTGATCGGGCCCTTGACGCTGTAGGACGTCCAGTCGCCCTGGTCCCGGCGGAAGAACCAGCGCTGCTGGCCGGTGACGCCCTTGTAGGCCAGGCACTGGTGGTTCACCAGTTCGTCCGGATGCCGGGGCGTACCGAAACGCTCCAGATAGCCGGGGCTGGCAGCGAGACGAAAGCGCTGGGGGGCGAAGATTCGCGCCTGCATGCCGGAATCGTTCAGCACACCGATGCGAAACAGCAGGTCTGTGCCGTCTTGCAACGGGTCGACGTAGGTGTCGGTTTGCTGGATATCCAGTTGCAGCTTCGGGTAACGCCGACACAGCTCCCCAAGCCACGGCGAGAGGTGGCGTTGGCCAAACACCATCGGCGCATTGATGCGCACCAGGCCGCTGGGTTCGCTTTCCTGTTCCTGCAACGCCTGGCCGGCGGCTTCCAGTTGCTCCAGCATCAATCGCGCATGCCGGCCCAGCAGGCGACCGGCTTCGGTAGGGCTGACCGCACGGGTATGGCGGTACAGCAACTGTTGGCCCAGGGCCTGCTCCATCAACTGCACCTGCCGGGAAATGGAGGAGGGCGCCAGGCCTTCGCGGCGTGCGACTTCGGAAAAGCTGCCGTAGTCCAGTACCGCGACAAACAGGCGAAGCGCCTTGAAGCTCAGTTCGTTCAAACCCTGCATCATCACTCCATGCTGTGCGTATTGCGCAAAGGTGTTGTCGGTATGCTCCCATTTATCGCACAGCAGTGCCACCGGATAATACGCGCCATTGTTCCTCTCTCTAACGCGCAGGTGATGTATGCAGGCTTCTTCAGTGGCGGGTGTGGCTCAGGCCAAGCCCAAGACGTTTCTTCGGTTGTTGCTATTGCCGCTGGTGATCTTCGCCGGCATGGGCTTGTCGGTGGAGGCCGGCTTGCTGGGCCCGCTGGGTGTGCAGGTCGGCCACTTGTGGGCGACCTTGAGCATCTTCGGCGTCGGCTCGGCGATCCTGTTCCTGCTGTTGCTGTTCAGCGGCCCGCAAAAGGGTCCGGCGTTGACCGACCTGCCGCGCTGGCAATTGATCGGTGGCTTCCTGGGGCCGATGTACGTGGTGGTGCTGACCCTGGCGACCCCGCATATCGGGATCGCGATGACCATGATTGCGATCTTGTCGGGCCAGGTGGGCAAGAGCGTGCTGATCGACCACTTCGGCTGGTTTGGCACTGCCCGCAAGCGGGTCAACGTGGAGCGCTGGATTGCATTGGCGTTGATTGTGGTGGCACTTGTTCTGATTGCGCGAGGTTAAGGGGATGAACCTGATTCTGTTGTTGGTATTGGTAGTGGCCGCTGGTGCGGTATTGAGTGTGCAGGCCGCCATCAATGGCCGCCTCGGGCAGGCGGTGGGCGTATTGCGCAGCAGCCTGCTGACCTTTGTCGTGGGCGCGATCAGTACCGGGTTGCTGATTCTGTTCTTTGAGCCCGCCCACGCGGTCAGCCTGCTGGACGTGCCGAAGTGGCAACTGACCGGGGCGTTGTTCGGGGTGGTGTACATGATGGTGATGGTAGGCGCGGTCCCGATTGTCGGCACGGCAGTGGCAACGGTGGCGGTGATTGTCGGGCAGCTGGGCATGGGCATGCTGATCGATAACTTCGGCTGGCTCGGCAACCCGGCGATCGAACTGTCCGGCAGCCGCATCGTGGCGATGCTGTGCCTCGCGCTGGCCCTGGTGTTCATGTACCGCAGCAACGCTCGTCGGGCTGACTGACGGGCCTTTGAACCTTGAATCGTTGCCTATAGTCATTGCTTGAGGTGCCGGCGTTCGCCGCACTTGGACGACCACGAAAAAGGAGTCTGACCATGCAAGACATGCAAGAAAAAAAATGCGCCTGCCAGGACTGCAACTGCCCGTTGGGGGAAACTGCGGTGATGAAGGATGGCAAGGGGTATTGCTGCCAAGGCTGCGCCGAGCATCATGCCCATGGCGAGCCTTGTGCTTCGGCGACCGGGTGCGAATGCACCAAGTCCGCCCACGGCTAACGCAGGCTGCCTTCTGTAGGAGCGAGCTTGCTCGCGAAACACCCGAGAGCGACGCGGGGCACCAGGTGCCCCGCGTCATCGTTAACGACCTTCGCGAGCAAGCTCGCTCCTACAGTTTCACGCGCTGGGGCGCGCATCCGAGCGGCGCCATTGCACGTTTTCGATGCCGAATTTCTCGGCCTGGGGCTGGCTCGTCTTCTTCACCTGCTCACGGGCAAAGCGCCCGATGCGGCCTACGCCGGCGTCGCAGCTCGCCCAATGCCAGGCTTCGGCGTTGTCGAGTTTTTCCAGGCGGATGATGAATGACTTGGGCTGGCCATGCAGCGTGTAGTCGATCACGAAAAGTTTTGCGTTAGTCATGGATCCGTAAACCCTCCTTGTGTCTTTAAGTGACCCTGCGCAGGCAGTAAAAATTCACTCGGATTGTCCGGGTCACGTCTTATCATGGCGCTCCATACTTGAACGATGTGTCTTCCATGGCCCTTGCCGCGCCTCCCGACCTCAGTGATCACGCCGTCCCCGTGCAACCCTTGGCGCGCACCTACCCGCGTGGGTTGTATGTCGAGCCCCATCAACACGATTGGGGCCAGTTGCTGTATGCCATGAGCGGCGTGATGTGGGTCGAGACACCCCGGGAAGCGCTGGTGGTGCCGCCCCAGCGCGCGGTGTGGCTGCCGCCGGGTGTCGATCATGGGATTCGCGTGGTGTCGGACTTGCAGATGCGCAACATTTACCTGCGCCCGGCGCTGGCAGCGACCCTGGACAGCCAGGTGCAAGTGATCGAGGTCGGCGGGCTGCTGCGCGAACTGATCGTGGCGCTGGTGGAGCAGGGCGACAAGGGGGACCAGGCCTATTACGAGGCCGTGGTCGGCCTGGCCCTGCTGGAATTGCAACGGGCCCGGCGCTCACCGATCCGCATCGCCTTGCCCGTGGGCGCCGACCGACGCCTGACCAGCGCCTGCCAGGCGGTGATGGCGTCACCGTCCCTGGACATTCCCTTTGAACAGCACGCCGAAGCCGCCGGCGCCAGCGTACGCACCCTGGCCCGGCTGTTCCAGAACAGCCTGGGCATGGGCTTTGCCGAGTGGCGCCGCCAGGTGCAGTTGGCCACCGCCGTGGCCGAGTTGATCCAGGGCCAGTCGGTCAGCGCGATCGCCCGTTCCCTGGGTTATTCGCCGAGCAGTTTCAGCGACATGTTTCGCCGTGAACTGGGGATGGCGCCGTCGCAGTATCCCGTCTGAGGCTTGGCCGAAATCCTGAAGCACTTGGCCGATGCTTCGGTTTCAGCCCCCCTACACTGACCGCATCAACCCTTGCTGCGGAGTGTTCCATGAATTACCTGATTTCCTTGGCCATCGGCCTGTTGGTCGGCGTGATTTACGGTGCCCTGGACTTTCGCTCGCCTGCGCCTCCTGCCATCGCCCTGATCGGGCTGATGGGCATGCTGATGGGCGAGAAGCTCTGGCCCATGGGCCGGCAAATGGTCAGCGCCTGGTTCTCCTGAAACCCTTTTTAACCTCGATGGATATTGGTCATGAAAGCACTGCAATTTTCCGCCACCGGCGATCTCGCTGCCCTTGCTTACGTTGATGTCGCCACGCCGGTGCCGGCGGCCGGTGAAGTCCTGGTGCAGATCAAGGCTGCCGGGCTGAACCCCAGCGACGTGAAGAACGTGCTCGGGCGTTTCCCCTACACCACGTTGCCACGCATTCCCGGCCGTGATTTTGCCGGGGTGGTGGTGGAAGGTCCGCAGGAACTCGTTGGCCAGGAAGTCTGGGGCACCGGTCGCGACCTGGGTTTTTTCGCTGACGGTTCCCACGCCCAGTACCTCACCGTGTCGGCCAAGGGCGTGGCGCACAAGCCCAGCCATCTGAGCTTTGCCCAGGCCGCCAGTCTCGGCGTACCGTACACCACGGCGTGGGATGCCCTTGAGCGCAGCGGTGTCGGCAAAGGCACTCGCTTATTGGTGATTGGTGCCAATGGGGCTGTAGGCAGCGCGGCGTTGGCCCTGGCGAAGATTCGTGGGGCCCAGGTGCTCGGGGCCGTGCGTCGGCCGGAACAGGTCGAGGCCTTGCGCGAGCAGGGTTTCGAGGGCTTGTTACTGGGCCAGCCGGAAGCGCTGGGAGGGCAGGTTAATGCGCTGTTCGGTACGGGCGCCGATGTGATCTTTGACACCACCGGCTTCTGGTTGCCGGCAGCGGTGGCGGCGCTGGCGCCTTTTGGCCGTATCGCGATCATCGCCGCGCCGGTGGACGGGCACGTGCAACTGCCGGCCCTGGCGTTGTATCGCAAGGGTGGTTCGGTGGTGGGGATCAATTCGCTGCTCTACAACTGCGAGCAATGCGCCGTGATGCTGGAGCAGTTCGGGCGGTTCTTCGATGAGGATTTGTTGCCGCTGCCGACTGGTTTGCGAGAAGTGTCGCTGGCCGACGGTGTGAAGTGCTTTGAGCAAGTGAACCAGGGCAGTGCCGACAAGATTATCTTCCTGCCCTGACCCGCTTATTGTGGGAGCGGGCTTGCTCGCGAATACGGTGTGTCAGCCAATACATTCGGCACTGATCCACCGCTTTCGCGAGCAAGCCCGCTCCCACATTTGATCTTTATTCAGGCTTCGGGAACGCCTTTTTCCCACGCCGACCAGTTCTTCAGAATCGCTTGTACCAGCGGATTACCAGTGCGATACAGGTTCTCCAGCGCCGGTACAAATCCGCCCTGGTCCGCATACTTCAGCAGATTGTCCACTTCGCTGTAGCCCGGGTATGGCCGGTCAAAGTCGGAACCCGCCCGCACGACGGCCAACCGCTGGATATCCACCAAACCTTCGCGGCTGGCTCGCAGCAACGCTTCATAGGTGGAGTTGTCTTCCTGCTGGGTGGTGCAGTACACGCCTTTATTGTCCGTCAGCAATTTGGTCCAGACCTCGGCGCGCTCACTCAGGCGCGTCCCGGAGAACCAGGTATTGCCCGCCAGGGTGTCGCACTGGGTGACCTGCGGCGGCTGATTGGCCGGCGCGTACGGATAGTGTTTGCGCCAGGCCGTGGACTCCTTGCTTTCACTGAGCTCGACTTTTTGCGACAGCGCAAACGCCTTGGCTTGCAGCTTGGGATTGAGCTCGAACACTTCGGTCTTGTAGTCCAGCGGCGGCTTCTCGTTCGGCCCCTTGGTATTGATGCCGATATAGCCGGTCGGCCAGTCCTTCGGCGCGTCCCGTGAATCCAGTTCCCATTGGGTTCCGAATTCCACCAGGTAATGGGCCCACGCGGCGGTGCCGATGGTGCCATGGTGCGGGTTGATCCCGGCGATCCCGGCGATCAGGAAGTAGCTCTGGCGCAGGTCGAACTTCGGCGACAACGCCAGCGCCAGGGTCGAGGCGGCAGCGTTGGTCTGGCCCATGCCGGTCACCAGCAGGCACACGTCCTGGGTGTTGCAGCGGATCACTGGATACTCGGCCGACAGGCCTGGCACGCGAACTTCCTGCTTGAGTTCCAGGCGATCGATCCAGTTCTGCGCTTCGGGGGCGAACATGGTGATCAGCATCACCTTGGGCTTGATCGGTGCCGGGGCATCAGCCAGCACGACGTGCGGCAACAGAGCCCCGGCGGCCAGCCCGATGGCGATTGAAAGGCGGGTAAAGGTCTTCATCTACTGCTCCTTGTTCACACTCAGAATTGATAGCCCACACCGGCGTAGTAACCCCAGCCGTTGGAGCGGGCGCGGAAATTGCCGTCGCCAAAGTTCAGCTCGCTGCCGTCTTCCCAGTTGCCGCCGTTGTGGAAGTAACGGCCTACCAGGGTGAAACGCAGGTGAGTGAACGAATACAACAGCACGTTTGTTGCAACCAGGGAGTTGGCGGTGCGCGCGGGGTTGTCTTTGTGCAGATCCGAGCCGAAATCGTAGTTGGTGAAGCCGATATAGGTCAGCGACGCACCATTGTCGAAGCTGCCGATGGGCACGATGTATTTCATCTGCGCACGGTAGCCGTCCCATGAGTATTCGTTGCTGGCGCCGTAGTTTTCCCACTGGTAACGGCCATAGAAGTTGGCCGACAGGTTGACCCGCGAGTGGGTCTCGATGTCGGTGCCCAGGCCGCTGTACAAGGTGTTGGCACGGTTGTCCTTGTTGCTGCCGTGGTCGTAGATCCAGTCGAACGCCACATACCATTCCTTGAACGGGCCGATGGCCAGGCTGCGACCGGCCAGGTAGTCGATGGAGATGCGCGGTTCGTGCTCCATGAACACCGGCGAGCCGTGGTCCCACGCGCCTTTGTCATTGCTGTTGCCGATCCCGAAGATCTTCGGGATATCGACGTAGCCATACAGTTCGAACGGGCCCTTGCGGCCGAAGTATTCGTACTCCAGGTACACGTCATCGGAGGGTTTGGGGCCGAAGCTGATGTCTTTGCTGCCGATCACCGTCAGGTCCTGATTGAACCAGTCCGACAGGTACACGCCTTTTTTCGACGGGCTGGCTTCCGGGGCCAGGGCTTCGCCCTGTGCTGAGTCATCGGTGGGTTTTTCCTGCGCCAAAATGGGTCCGCTGAGTACTCCCGTAACGGCAGCCAGTAGCAGGGAAACAGCAAAAGGGGTAGCCGACGCGGATCGTCTGGAAGTGGGTTGCATTGAAAATCCCTGTTCGTACGCGGTTGGGGCCCGATTCTTCGGGTTGAGGTGAACCTGGTTGCCAAGTTCGTTCCGCAAACGTTTGCATAGGTTGTACCAATTTGTGTCAATTGCATGAAGGAATTGAGAAAAGTGGGAAATAGTCGGCCTTTTGGTCAGAAATGCGCCTTGGTAAACGGCAGCGCCTGATCACCATTGCGGTTAAACAGGTACATCGCGGTTTCCCGGCGATATTCGCTGGGCGTCTGGTTCATCTCGATGCGAAAGTGCCGGTTAAAGTTGGAGAGGTTGGCGTAACCCACTTCAAAACAGATATCGGCCACTGACATCTCGCTTTGCAGCAACAGGCGGCAGGCGCGCTGCACCCGGAACTTGCGCATCAGGTCGATAAAGCCGTGACCGGTGACGCGCTTGAAAAAACGCGAGAAGCCCGGTTCGCTCATGTCCAGCCGTTGGGCGATCACCGACAGCCGCAGGTCGCCGGTCAATTCCGTCATCAGGTATTCGAAGGCCTTGTGGATACGCTCCGAGCTGCGGGCATCCAGGCTTGGCGTGTAGCAGGCACTGGCCAGGCAATGGGATTCCCCGGAGGGTGCCTGCCCCAAGGTATGCAGTAACTGGATGAACAGAATCAGGCGCGCCAGGCCCTCGGCGGGGCCGATGGACTCCAGCAGGTGCGCAGCCTTCAGGGCGGTTTCACCGGTGAATTCCAGGCCGCGCCGGGCCCGGTCAAACAGGCCTTGCAGGTCGCCCAGCTCAGGCAGCGTGGTGCGCAGGGCCAGCAATGCTGCGCCGTCGAACTGCAACACCACATCGCGCCCCGTCAGGTACTCGCCGGGGGTCAGGTCGCCGATCCAGTCGTGGGGCAGGTCGGGGCCGATCAGTGCTACATGGCCGGCGCCAAACGCACCGATATAGTCGCCCGCCACGAGCTTGCCGCTGCCGTGGCGGATCAGGTGGATTTCGAATTCGGGGTGATGGTTCCAGCGGGCCAGCTCGAATGGATAGTCATGTTCGTACCAGCGAAAGCCATGCTCGGGCTCGGCCAGAATCACTTCCAGCTCGGCGGGGCGTTGCTCGAAAAGGGCGGATCGGCTTGCTGGCATGGGCTTGGCCCTTCTGGGCTTTTTGGAATGGCACCAAAATACGCCCTTTGTCCAAGTAGCCGCTACCCCGGGTTTTGCCCGCCACTGATACTTTTTTGATCTTGGCGATGCGGTTAAAAAAGTATCAGCCGGGCATCCGCCAGTCGTTTGTCCGGCCTTGGGCAAGCTGCTGTAATCGGGCCGTCAACAACAAAAACAATAAGTGGAAACCGCCATGCTCAAGATTCCGAAAGCGCTGTTCCTGCTCTCCGGCCTCACTCTGGCGATGGCCAGTCACGCGGCCGAAACCGTGACCATCGCCACGGTCAACAACAGCGACATGATCCGCATGCAGCGCCTGTCCAAGGTGTTCGAACAGCAGCACCCCGAGGTGAAACTAAACTGGGTGGTGCTCGAAGAAAACGTCCTGCGCCAACGCCTCACCACCGACATCGCGACCCAGGGCGGCCAATTCGACGTACTGACCATCGGCACCTACGAAACCCCGTTGTGGGGCGCCAAGCACTGGCTGGAACCGATCACGCCGCTGCCCGCCGACTACGACGTGGAAGACATCTTCCCCGCGGTACGCCAGGGCCTGTCGGTGAACAACACCCTCTACGCGTTGCCGTTCTATGGCGAAAGCACCGTCACCTATTACCGCACCGACCTGTTCAAGCAGGCCGGCCTGGCGATGCCCGAGCATCCGACCTGGACCCAACTGGGCGAGTTCGCCGCCAAGCTCAACCAGCCCGCCAAGGACCAATACGGCATGTGCCTGCGGGGCAAGGCCGGCTGGGGTGAAAACATCGCGTTGCTGAGCACCATGGCCAACGCCTTTGGTGCACGCTGGTTCGACGAGCAATGGAAACCCGAGCTGACCAGTCCCGAGTGGACGGCGGCGGCGAACTTCTACGTCAACACCCTGAAAAACTATGGCCCGCCGGGCGTCTCCAGCAACGGTTTCAACGAAACCCTGGCGCTGTTCAACAGCGGCAAATGCGCGATCTGGGTCGACGCCAGCGTTGCCGGCTCGTTCACCACCGACAAAACCCAAAGCAAAGTCGCCGACAGCGTGGGTTTTGCCGCCGCACCCACCGAGGTCACCGACAAGGGTTCGTCGTGGCTGTACGCCTGGTCCCTGGCGATCCCGGCCACCTCCAAGCACAAGGACGCCGCCAGAGCCTTTATCACCTGGGCCACCTCCAAGGAATACATCCAGCTGGTAGCGGATAAGGACGGCATCACCAACGTACCGCCGGGCACGCGCCAGTCCACCTACAACGCGGCGTACCTGGCCGCAGCGCCGTTCGCCAAGGTGACCTTGCAGATGATGCAACACGCCGACCCCGCGCACCCGTCGGCCAAACCCGTGCCGTACGTGGGCATCCAATACGTGACGATCCCCGAGTTCCAGGCCATCGGCACCTCGGTGGGCAAGCTGTTTTCGGCAGCGCTCACCGGCGGCATGACGATCGACAAGGCACTGGCCGAGGCGCAGTCCACCACCGAGCGTGAAATGAAACGCGCCGGCTACCCGAAATAATCACCTCAGGGACACTGCATTGATGAATCGACTGGAAGGTAAAAGTGCGCTGGTCACCGGCAGCGCGCGGGGCATTGGCCGGGCGTTTGCCCAGGCCTACATCAACGAAGGCGCGACCGTCGCCATCGCCGACATCAACCTGGAGCGGGCGCGGGCCACCGCCACGGAGCTGGGCCCGAAAGCCTACGCGGTGGCGATGGATGTCACCGACCAGGCGTCCATCGATGCCGCGATTGCCGCCGTGGTGGCGCAGGCCGGCAAGCTCGACATCCTGATCAACAACGCCGCCTTGTTCGACCTGGCGCCCATCACCGACATCACCCGCGAGAGCTTCGACCGGCTGTTCTCGATCAACGTCGCCGGTACCTTGTTCACCTTGCAGGCGGCGGCCCGGCAGATGATCAAGCAGGGGCATGGCGGCAAGATCATCAACATGGCCAGCCAGGCCGGGCGCCGGGGTGAGCCTCTGGTGGCGGTGTACTGCGCGACCAAGGCGGCGGTGATCAGCCTCACGCAATCGGCGGGGCTGAATCTGATCAAACAGGGCATCAACGTGAACGCCATCGCGCCGGGAGTGGTGGACGGCGAACATTGGGACGGGGTGGACGCGATGTTTGCCAAGCACGAAGGGCTGCCGCTGGGCGAGAAGAAAAAGCGCGTAGGAGCAGAGGTACCGTTTGGGCGGATGGGGACTGCCGAGGATTTGACCGGAATGGCGGTTTTCCTCGCGTCCAAAGAAGCCGACTACGTGGTTGCCCAGACCTACAACGTCGACGGCGGCAACTGGATGAATTGAGCGGGACGCAGCTTCTCGAACCATCGCAGATCAAAAACTGTGGGAGCGGGCTTGCTCGCGAAAGCGGTGTATCAGTCAATCTATCCGGCGACTGACACTCCGCATTCGCGAGCAGGCCCGCTCCCACAGTTGATCTTCATTGTTCTGGGAAGGGGGCTTGGTCTTATTCGGCAAAGCTGCGATCAAAGAAGTACACCGCCCCAGGCTTCAGATTCTCCACTGTCGCCTGCGGCCGTCCGCCCTCGCCATGCTTCTTGCGCCCCGTCTCCCGCAAAAAACCGGCCTCGGTCAACTTCAGCAACCGCTGGCGGATACTGGTCTTCAGCACCGGCCGCGCCAATACCAGCGAAAAGATCGTAGTCGCCTCCGGCGCACTGAACTCATTGCCCAAAAACATCAATGGCAAGCTGCTGTACAGCGACTTGGAAAACAGCCTTTCCTGTACCGCTGCCACAATCGCGTTGTGATCGAAGGGCAGCTTGACCCCGCCAGTCGCCACGGCATCAACAGAGCACCACTTTTGATGCCCCCCCAGCTCCACCTCATCAGCCACGATCGCCAGGTAATAGGTCGACGACGACCAGCAGCGCGGATCGCGAAACGCATCGCCCACCGTCCCCACTTGCTCATACCAGGCCAGCGGCAACCCAACCTTGTCACTGGCCCGCAACCGCTCCACGGCATCCTGCAGGCTCAGATCTTGCACGCCGCCATTCACCACTACACCGGGCAAGGCCCAGTGCCCGGCGAAGGGCTCGGCGTCGCGCTGGTTGAGCAATATCTTCAGTTCCCCGGATGCACGGCAATAGAACAGCACGCACAAGTCCACGGTGTGCAGGTAGGCGCTAAGGGTTGGGGCGTGGTCTGGCATGTCGGGTCCTGTTGGCAGCGGTGGGGCACAGTCTAACGGATCAAACGGGTGTGTCGTGTACTTGATCCAGCATAGATAACAAAATGTTTCTTGCTATGAAAGTACATGACGTGTACTTTTATGTCCGGGCCACAGGAGAACACGACCATGACCGTCTCTAAGAACGCTATCGCCTCATTCGACGTTGACGCCCAGAAGAGCTTCACACCGCTGTGCCCCAACGAATTGCCGGTCGCTGGCGGTGACCAGATCGGCGCCGAGCTCAATTACATGGCCAGCCTCGCCGCGCGCCGTGTCGGCAGCAAGGACGCCCATACCCCGCACGCGCCCTGGGTGGTGCAACAGCACAGCGAGATGCTGCAACCCACCGGGCTGGTACATGCCGATGTCACCTGGGTCGCCCACTGTGTGCCCGGCACTGAAGGTTTCACCCTGTTGGACGAATTGCCCACGCCTTATGACTACGACTACTTCATCTGGAAGGGCGTCGAACCCGACCTGCATCCCTACGGCGCCTGCTACCACGACCTCCACGACAAACTCTCTACCGGCGTCATCGAATACCTCAATGCCCAGGGCATCCAGCGTGTGATTGTCGGCGGCCTGGCCCTGGACTACTGCGTCAAGACCACCGCCTTGCAACTGCTCAAGGCCGGTTTCGAGGTGATCCTGCACCTGCCGGCATGCCGTGGCATCAGCGAGGAGGGCGGTGTGCAGGCGGTCAGCCATTTGCAACAAGCAGGCGTTGTAATTACCCGCAATCGGGAAGAACTGGCCGCGATGGCCGCGCGTTAAGGAGTACCTCATGGAAAGTGCATACGACTACGAAAACGCTGTGATCCAGGGCCTGCTGGACACCGACTACTACACCTTCACCATGATGCAGGCCGTGTTGCACCAGCACCCGAATGTCGATGTGGAATACCAGTTCATCGTCCGCTCCAGAGAGAAACTGGGGCACCTGATTCCCGAGCTGCGGGTGGAGCTGGAAAAACTCGCCGGCCTCAGCATGCGCGAAGGCGAGCTGCGCTTTCTGTTCAACCAGCGCCGTGAGTACTTGACCCCGGATTTCGAGCGCTTCCTGGGGCTGTTCCGCTTCAACCTGCGCTATATCCACGTCAGTGAAATCGACGGCCAACTGAACGTCCGCGTGGTCGGCCCGATGCTGCACTGCATCATGTTCGAACAGCCGGTATTGGCCCTGGTCAGCGAGCTGCGCAACCGCGACAAATACCCCGACGTCAGCCTCGAAGACGTCACCCGCAAGCTCTACCAGAAATTCGACTGGCTGGAAAAAAACCTCACCCGCGACGAACTGGCCGACCTGCGTGTCTCGGACTTCTCCACCCGCCGGCGGTTGTCGTTCAAGGCCCAGCGTGAAGTGGTCGACATCATGCGCCGCGACTTTCCCGGCCAGTTCATCGGCACCAGCAATGCGCACCTGGCCTACGAATTCGACCTGCCGCTGATCGGCACCATGGCCCACCAGTGGCTGATGGTGCACCAGCAACTGGGGCGGCTGCGGGAAAGCCAGAATGCGGCACTGGAAAACTGGGTGCGCGAATACCGTGGGCGCTTGGGTATCGCCCTGACCGACTGCATCAGCACCGACTTTTTCCTCAAGGATTTCGACCTGTACTTTGCCAAGCTGTACGACGGTTTGCGCCAGGACTCCGGTGACCCGATCGTCTGGGCCGACAAGGTGTTGGCCCGCTACAAGGAGCTGGGCATCGACCCGATGACCAAGGACCTGATGTTCTCCGATGGCCTGAATTTCGAGAAATGCCTGCCGATCCTGCGGCACGTGCGGGGCAAGGCCAAGTTCGGCTTTGGCATGGGCACCAGCCTGGCCTGTGATGTCGACGGAGTGGAGCCGCTGAGCATCGTGATGAAACTGGTGCGGGTGCACGGTGAGCCGGTGGTGAAATTCTCCGATGACCCGATCAAGAACGTCTGCGAAGACGCCTCGTTCCTGCAGTATGCGGCGCAGGTGTTCAACGTCGGCAACGTCAATCCGCAACTGGGGGTGTGACATGGACACTCAGGCACGTATCGCACAAGAACTGAAGATCAACCGGCTGCTCGGCAAGGGAGGCGAGGGCGCTGAGCTGCAACGGCGCATCGACTTCATCAAGGGCACCTTGCGCCAGTCCGGCTTCCATGCGCTGGTGCTGGGCATCAGTGGCGGTGTCGACTCACTGACCGCCGGGCGGCTGTGCCAACTGGCAGTGGAACAACTGCGCAACGAAGACTACGAGGCGCGGTTTATTGCCATGCGCCTGCCCTATAAAACCCAGGCGGACGAGCGCGACGCCCAGGCTTCCCTGGACTTTATCGCACCGGACCGGATCGAGACGCTGAACATCGCCGCCTGCGTCGACGGGCTGATGGGCTGCCTGTCTGCCGCGCAAGCCAGCGCCGAACGCATCGACTTTATCAAGGGCAACGTCAAGGCCCGGGCGCGGATGATGGCGCAGTACGCCGTGGCGAACCTGCACAACGGCCTGGTGGTGGGCACCGACCATGGCGCGGAGGCGCTGATGGGATTTTTTACCAAGTTCGGTGACGGCGCCTGCGACCTGGCGCCGCTCTCAGGGCTGACCAAGACCCAGGTGCGCCTGCTGGCCAGCGCCCTTGGCGGGCCACGGCAGTTGGTGGCCAAGGCACCGACCGCCGACCTGGAAGAACTGGCACCGGGCAAGCCGGATGAGTTGGCGTATGGCTGCAGCTATGACGAGATCGACCGCTACCTGATGGGCGAGGCAGTGAGTGAGCGGGTGAGGGCGATTGTCGAGAGCGCCTACCTCAAGACCGCCCACAAGCGAGCATTACCGGCTGTTCCCGACTAGGGTTTCCTGCTCCTTCCCGGCACTGTTGACGTTGACCGTACGCGCCACGCTCACGCGGTCACCGTCAAACCCGCATACCACCCGATCGCGAAACGCGGTTTGCGGGTAGATCCAGGTCATCTCCAGCGTCCTGGTATCCAGCCAGCGCGCGCCGGCAACGATCTGCGCATCCTTGAACTCATAACCGTGGTGCAACGCCCGGCCCGGCATGTTGGTGGTGCCGGCGATCCAGTGATCAATCCCCACCTCTAGGGCATGAGTCGCCTTGCTGTCGGTCAGTTGGAAGCGCAGTACATTGCCTTCGACGGCGAACGCCAATTGCTGCACATCCAGCCCGTTGGGCTCTACCTGATACACGCCCGTGAAATCTCTCGGCCCTGCACACGCTGAAAGCAACTCAGGCCGCTGTGCCATGCTCGCCAGACGTTGCTCCAACCGTGAATCCGCTTCGGGTTTGACCGTGCAATCATCGCCAAACGCCGCCGGAAAATGCCGCTCGACAAACGGAATCAGCTCCGCCGAATTCTTCATCCCGCCGATCACCACCAGCGTTGCACCGTACTCGCGGAATACCATCGCCATCTGCACAAACACCCCGACAGCGCTGAAGGCGTGTGCCGGTTTCATCATCCAGTGATAACCGTAGCGGCTGTCCGGCCCGCCTTGTGGTCGGGTGGCCGCTGCAACCCAGGCCGCCGGTAGAACCTGCTTGCCATCCCACACGCCGCCTTGTGCATGCAGCACACCCAGCTTGAGCATGGCCGAGGTCGGCGCCTTCAAGCCATTGCCGCCGGGATTCACGCCATCGGGGCCGATGTCCCAGCTTTCATTATGGATATCCAGCGGTACAAACAGCCGGGGCTTGAGGTACGCGTGCAAGGTTTGCCCGGTGACCTTGTTGATCAGCGCCGAGAGCATGTAGCTGGCCGCACTCGTATAGACGTAGGTGGTGCCCGGTGCATAGGCCAGCGGAATCTTGAAGAACTCGGCAATCCAGCTGGTCTCGATACCCCGCCACACTGACCCCGAGGTATTGGTGGCGTGGCCGGTGCGCATGGTCAGCAGGTGTTCTACGGTCATGTCCGCCAGGCGCGGGTCGGCATCCATCGGCACACACTCCGGAAAGAACGCCACCAGCCGGTCATCCAGTTTCAGCAAGCCTTCATCCACGGCCAGGCCAATGGCGCAGGCGGTGAAGCTCTTGGCCACCGAGTGCAATACCCGCGGCTCGTTGGGGTCCACCGGCCAGCTCCAGCCTTCGGCGACCACGTGGCCGTGGCGGTGCAGCATCAGGCCTTGCAGGTCGAGGCCGGCCGCTTTCACTTCATCGAGAAAGGCAATCAGGTGCTCGGGATCAACGCCGACGCTGCTGGCGCTGGCGCGGGACAAACCATCGTAGGACATGGGCATAAACAGGCTCGTAGGGGGAGGGAAATCAACGGCTGCGGTGCACCAGCCGCGAATAGGAAATCAGCATGCTGGTCAGTTCCTGGCTGACGCTGGTGAGCGGCGACGAACGGCGGCTGATCAGGCATACATCGCGGGTCGCCAGCGGTTCTTCGATGGCGATGGTGGTCAGGGCGCTGGAGAACAGCTTCATCCCCGGCAGCATGCGCGGTTCGATGGTCAGGTAATCGGTTTCCGATACGATGTGCAGGGTTTCCAGCAACGAATCAGTGGTGATCGCAATCTTTGGTGGCGCCAGGCCCTGGGTACGGAACAGCTCGATCAAGCGGTTCTCCGCGCCGCCCACTACGCCGGCCGGGCGTACGCTGATCCACTGGCAGTCGGTGAGGGCTTGCACGGATTTTGCGTGGGCCTGCGGGTGGCCCTTGCGCGCAATGATGCCGGCGTTTGAGCTGTAGAGGCGGTCGATGGCCAGGTCGATATCGGCCACGTTGGGCGCCAGCGGGCACAAGACGAAATCCAGGCGGCCATCGCGGACTTTTTCCACCAGGCCCTTAGTGGTGCCGCTGGCCACGTGCACCTGCATGCGCGGGAAGCGCTGGGTGAAGTTGCTCAGTACCGGCAGCAGCAATTCGGCCAAGGGTTCGGAGGTGACGCCCAGGGCGATATGGCCTTCGGGCTCGCCTTTCCAGGGTTGCAGGTCGAGCAGGGCGCGTTCGCAGTCGAGAGTGATGGAACGGGCACGGGCCAGGAACACCTCGCCGGCCGGGGTCAGGTTGATGCCTTGGTTGGAGCGTTGCAGCAGCACCACCCCGAGTTCCTTTTCGAGGGTCTGGATTGACTGGGTCAATGTGCTTTGGGCCACATCCAACTGGCGTGCGGCCGAGCGGAAGCTGCCTTTTTCAACCACGGAGCAGAACGCGCGAAGATGGGTGAGGGTCATGACGGTGGGCTCGCTCAGTGCTGCATTTAAACCATTGAATGCCAGCCAGCTTATCTGATGACTATAGGTGAGCACAGATCGGTCTGGATGATCGCGATCATTATTTCTGATCAGGAAAACCCCATCTTTTCCAGCTCAAGGCCCTGATTTCTCGGTACGGTAAGGCCAGGGCAACCCACGGACGGTTGATGATCGGATAAACCGAGCCCGATCACTCGGAGCGTTCTTCTCAAGTTGATCGGGGGGCGAATAAGATCGGTCCAGGAACATTCGCAAACCGTAATCAGCGACTAAAACAACAACAACTATTCAGGTGTTCGGCCGTGCCTCTTTTTGGGTCCTGCCAGCGTCCGAACCCAAGCGTAAGGATCATTCAAGGTGCATTTATCATGAACAAGACTTTATTCCTGGCTGGCGCCTTGTCCGCCGCGCTGGTGGGCACTGCCCACGCCGAGAATCTATTGAAAGTCGCGTTGAACGCCGACATTCGCAGCACCGAGCCAGGCGTCAACCGTGACACCAATTCCGACGCCGTCATCTTGCACATTACCGAAGGACTGGTGGCCTTCCGTGAAGATGCCACCGTCGGCCCGCTGCTGGCCAAGGACGTGCAGGTGTCCGACGACGGCCTGCGCTACACCTTCCACCTGCGCAACGGGGTCAAGTTCCAGAACGGTGCGCCACTGACCTCCGCCGAAGTGCTGTGGACCTGGAAACACTACCTCGACCCGAAAACCCAATGGCGCTGCGCCCCTGAATTCGACGGCCATGGCGGCGCGAAAATCGTCGACATGAGCGCCCCGGACCCACTCACCGTGGTGTTTACCCTGGACAAGCCCAACGGCCTGTTCCTCACCAGCACCGCGCTGCCGGAATGCGGTGGCAGCGGCATCCTGCACCCCGACTCGGTGGTCGACGGCCAGTGGAAAGCGCCCATCGGCACCGGCCCGTTCCGCCTGGGCGAGTGGAAGCCCGGCCAATACATCGACCTGCTGCGCAACGCCAACTACACCCCGCGGGACGAGAAAGAGCCGGATGGCTACACCGGCAATAAAACCACGACCCTCGACCGCGTGCGCCTGCTGGTGATCCCGGACCCGGCGGCGGCCAAGGCGGCCTTGCTGTCGAAGAACGTCGACCTGCTGATTGACGTCACGCCGCTGGACGCCACCGAACTGGCTGCCAACCCCGGCATCAAGGTCACCTCCAGCGGCACCATGTCAGTCAACGCGTTGCTGTTCCAGACCCGCGACCCCTTGCTCAAAGATGTGCGCCTGCGCCAGGCCATCGCCCATTCGCTGGACTCCGCACAAATCGTCGCCGCCCTGACCGGTGGCCGTTCCCAGGCCAACAATTCGATGGTCGCCAGTGGCAGCCACTACCACCAGGCAATCGAGAACCAGGGCTTCGATTTCGACCCGGCCAAGACCGCCCAACTGCTGCGGGAAGCTGGCTATAAAGGCCAGCCAATCAAACTGATCGTCAACAAGCGCTACGCCGCGATCTTCGACATGGGCGTGTTCGTGCAAGCCATGGCCAAGGCCAGCGGCATCAACCTGGAACTGGAAACCCTGGAGTGGGGCACCCAGTTGGAGCGCTACCAGACCGGCAACTACCAGATGATGGCGTTCCCGTATTCCGAACGCCTTGACCCGGCCCTGAGTTTCGACTCGATGACCGGCGACAAGGACAAGGAAGCGCGCAAGGTCTGGGACAACCCCCAGGCCCAGGAATGGCTGCGTGAAGCCCAGCGCGAAGGCGATATCAGCAAGCGCCAGGCGCTGTTCGACCAACTGCATCAGCAGATGCTCAAGGACGTGCCGATGATCCCGATGTACAACGGCAACGCCATCGCCGCCAGCCGTGATTACGTCAAAGGCCTGCGCACCTGGCCGGTGTCCAAGCCGCGCCTGTGGACCGTTAGCGTGCCTGCGACCGGGAGTAACTGAGGATGTTGCGTTTCATCTTTCAACGGCTGGCGATGTCGATCCCGACCTTGCTGCTGATCTCGCTGATGGTGTTCGCGATCATCCGCCTGGTGCCCGGTGATCCGGCGCTGCTGATGCTCGGCGACATGGCCGATGCCCACAGCCTGGAGGTCGCCCGTGCGTCCCTGGGCCTGGACCAGCCGCTGCCGCTGCAGTTTGTGATCTGGCTCAAGGCGGTGCTCAGCGGCGACCTCGGGCATTCCATCACCACCAATGAAGCGGTGTTGCCGCTGATCCTTGACCGCTTCCAGGTGAGTGCCGGGATCGTGCTGGTCTCGGTGTTGCTCGCGGCGTTGATTGCGGTACCGGCGGGCTTGCTCTCGGCGTGGAAACAGAACAGTTCCCTGGACTTTGGCGTGGTCTCCACCGCGACCCTGTTGCTGTCGATCCCGAGTTTCTGGCTGGGCCTGCTGTTGCTCTACGCGTTCGGCATCAAGCTCGGCTGGCTGCCGGTGGTGGGTTACGTGTCGTTCGGCCAATCGCCGTGGCAGGCCTTGAGTTTTATTGTGCTGCCGATTGTCACGCTGACGTTGGTGGAACTCGGCGCGATCACCCGCATGGCCCGGGCCAGTGCAATTGAAGTGCTGCGCCTGGAATACATCACCCATGCCCGTGCCAAGGGTTTGTCGGAGCGGGCGGTGTTGTGGCGCCATGCGCTGCGCAACTCGTTTGCACCGACCCTGACCCTGATCGGCCTGATCCTCGGCAACCTGCTCAGCGGCATCGCGGTGCTCGAAACCGTGTTCACCCTGCCAGGTATCGGCCGGCTGATGGTCGACGCCATCTACGCCCGGGACTACCCCGTGCTGCAAGGCTGCCTGCTGCTGGTGACCTTTGTTTATGTGCTGGTCAACCTGTTGGTGGACCTGCTGTACCCGCTCTTCGACCCCAGGGTTAAGTTATGAATAAGCCTCTACCTGTCGCACCCGAGGTGCTGTTGCCGGCACCGGCGCGTGCCCCCAGGGCCTGGCGTGTGCCGCCGCTGAACGCGCTGATCGGTGCGCTGCTGCTGGCCTTGTTGTTGATCATGGCCTTGCTGGGCCTGGTCTGGACGCCCCATGACCCGTTGGCCTTGAACCTGCTGGCGCGCTTGCAGGCGCCCACCGCCGCGCACTGGCTGGGCACTGACGAGTACGGTCGCGACGTGCTGAGCCGCCTGATGATCGGCGCGCACACCAGCCTGTGGGTGAGTGTGTTGACGGTGACGCTGGCGATCACCGCCGGCACGGTACTGGGCCTGCTGGCCGGGTTCCTGCGGGGCTGGGTCGACCGGGGCTTGATGATGGTCAACGATGCGTTGCTGGCGTTTCCCGGGATCCTGCTGGCCCTGGGCTTGATGGCGATCATCGGCCCGAGCCTGTACGGCATCGTGTTTGCCTTGAGCCTGGCCTACACACCGTCGGTGGTGCGGGTGGTGCGCGGCACGGTGTTGTCGTTGCGCGAGAAAGAGTTTGTCGAAGCCTCGCGGGTGATCGGTAACTCCGAGCTGTACACCATGCTGCGGCACATCGCGCCGAACTGCGTGGCGCCGGTGTGCGTGCTAGCCACCAGTATGTTCGGCTGGGCGATCCTGGCGGAAAGCTCCCTGAGCTTCCTCGGCCTGGGCGTCCCGCCGCCGGCCGCCACCTGGGGCAACATGCTCGCCGCCAGCCGGCCGTATATCGCCACGGCCAGTTGGCTGGGGCTGTTTCCCGGTGTCTGCATCGCCATGGCGTTGCTGGCGTTCAACCTGTGCGGCGATGCCTTGCGCGATCGTCTCGACCCGCGGATGAGTAAATGACCATGACTGACATCCTTCTGGCAGTCGACAAGCTGAAAATCCGCGTGGGGGCCAACGGCCCGCTGGCGGTCAACGACCTGAGCTTCACCATCGCCCCCGGCGAAATCGTGGCGCTGGTGGGCGAGTCCGGCAGCGGCAAGACCATGGCCGCCCGCGCCGCCATCGGCCTGCTGCCACCGCCGCTTGAGCAATGCAGCGGCCAGGTGCGTTTCCAGGGCCATGACCTGGGCAGCCTTGCGCCGGAGCAATTGCGCCAGTTGCGCGGGGCGAAGATCGGCATGGTGTTCCAGGAACCCATGGTGTCCCTCAACCCGTCCATGAGCATCGGCGAGCAAATGGCCGAGGGCCTGCGCCTGCACACCAGGCTGAGCGATGCGCAGATCCGCGAGCGCAGCCTGGAGATGCTCGGGCATATCGGCATCAAGGACGCCGAGCGTTGCCTGGCGGCGTTTCCCCACGAGTTCTCCGGCGGCATGCGCCAGCGCATCATGCTCGCCTCGGTGATGCTGCTGCGCCCGGCCTTGCTGATTGCCGACGAGCCCACCACGGCCCTGGATTGCCTGGCGCAACTGGACGTGTTGAAACTGATGCTCGACCTTACGCGCGAGCAGGGCACGGCGATCCTGTTTATCAGCCACGACCTGTCGCTGGTGGCGCGCTACGCCGACAAAGTGGTGGTGATGCGCGAAGGCCGCGCGGTGGAGCAGGGCACCATCGAGCAGATCCTGCTGGCGCCCAAGGCCGAGTACACCCGGCAACTGCTCGAGGCCCTGCCGCGGCGCGGCACCCTGGCAGCCTTGCCCAAGGCGGACCGGCCGTTGCTGACGGTCAAGGACGTGTGCATCGAGCACCCGGGGCCGCGCAGCCTGTGGGGCCGCAGCCAGTTCAAGCGGGTGGTGCATTCGGCAAACCTGTCCATCGCCCCGGGGGAAACCCTGGCGCTGGTGGGCGGCAGCGGCTCGGGCAAGACCACCCTCGGCCGGGCGATTGTCGGCCTGAACAGCCCGTGTTCCGGTGCCATCGAGTTTGAGGGCGTGGACATTCTCAAGGCCGGCAACCGTGACCATCGCCTGCAATGCCAGATGATTTTCCAGGACCCGTATTCGTCCCTCGACCCGCGCATGAAGATTGGCGACATCCTCGCCGAACCCCTGCGCCATGTGCCCGGCATGACGCCCGCGCAGCGTCGTGAGCGGGTGGCGAAAACCCTGGTGGACATCGGCCTGGCGGAACAGTTTGTCGACCGCTTCCCGCACCAGTTGTCCGGTGGCCAGCGTCAACGGGTGGCCATTGGCCGGGCGCTGGTGCGGCACCCGCGACTGGTGATTGCCGATGAGCCGATCTCGGCGTTGGACATGACCATCCAGAAGCAGATCCTCGAGCTGTTCGAACGCCTGCAGGCGCAGTACGGCTTTGCCTGCCTGTTCATCTCCCACGACCTGGCGGCGGTGGAACGCATCGCCCACCGGGTGGCGGTGATGAGCGAGGGCAGGGTGGTGGAAATGGGTGCCCGCGACGAGATCTTCGACCGCCCGCAGCACCCCTATACCCGCAAGCTGCTGGCCGCCGCCAGCCCCTTGGAGAAACTTGAAAACGGTGGCTACCGCATCCGCCAGGGCCCCGTACCGCTAGCGCTGTAACCCAGGACTGACGTCACCCGCCGCGCAAATCGCCGATTTGCGCGAACGGCGAAGCCATGCCCGAAGAACAATAAAAACACCAACCCCCACCCCACTGCCAGGAGCTAAAAAAATGAAAAAATCCCTGACTCAACTCATCACCAGCGTCGGCGTTGTCAGCAGCGGGCTGGTCCCGTCACTGGCCCATGCAGACTTCATCAAGGACAGCAGCGGTACGCTGGACTTGAAGAACTACTACTTCAACCGTGACTACCGCGAGGCCGCTTCCCAGTCGATGCGCGCCGAGTGGGCCCAAGGTTTTATCCTCGGTATCAAGTCCGGTTTCACCGAAGGCACCGTGGGCTTCGGCCTGGACCTGACCGGCATGCTGGGGGTGAAACTCGACTCCAGCCCGGGGCTGTCCGGCACCGGTTTGCTGCAGCGTGACAGCGACAAGAATGTCTCCGACGAGTACTCCAAGCTTGGGGTGACCGCCAAGGCCCGCTTCGCCAAAAGCGAGCTGCGTGTGGGCTACCTGGTGCCGGACCTTCCGATCCTGCAACCCAACACCAGCCGTCTGTTTCCGCAGTCCTTCAGCGGCACCCAGCTGGTGTCCAACGATATCAGCAACCTGAAAATCACCCTCGGGCAGATCGACCAGGCCAAGGACCGTGACTCCACCAACTACGAAGACATGAAGCTGACCACGGTGAGCAAGGTCTACAAGAGCACCGCCCTGAGCGACCAGTTTCGCTTTGCCGGTGGCGACTACTCGCTGACCCCCAACACCTTGCTCAGCTACCACTTCGCGGCGCTGGACAGCATCTACCAGCAGCAATACGTGGGCTTCAAGAACAACTTCGGCCTGGGGCCGGGCACGCTGAAAACCGACGTGCGCTACTTCAAGTCGGACAAGGACGGCGCGGGCCTGGCGGGCAAGGTCGACAACAGCGCCTTGAGCAGCCGCCTGACCTACCAGTACGGCGGCCACAGCATCGGCGGCGGCTTCCAGCAGCAATACGGCACCACGCCGTTTACCTACCTGGACGGCTCCATCACCTACCTGTTCACCGAGTACCAGTTCAGCAACTTCACCCAAACCAGGGAGCGAGCCTGGCACGCCCGCTATGACTACAACTTCGCCGATCTCGGCTTGCCCGGCCTGTTGTTTGGGATCAAGTACGCCAAGGGTGATTCGGCTGAAGTGCTCGGTTTCAACCGCGAAGGCCGCGAGTGGGAGCGTGACCTGGACCTGGGCTACGTGGTGCAGAACGGGCCCTTCAAGGGCGTGTCGATGCGCTGGCGCAATGCGCTGAGCAAAGGCAACTACTTCAACGACGTTAACGAGAACCGCGTGATGCTGGGTTACACCCTGGCGCTCTGGTAACCACCCACTGTGGGAGCGGGCTTGCCCGCGATGGCGGTGGGTCAGTCACGGAATAGGCTGGCTGACCCACCGCCATCGCAGGCAAGCCAGCTCCCACACTGATCGGATTACCAGATCAAGATAGTGTGGGCCGCCCTTACAGACGATCACGCCGGCTCGTTAATATTTCTTCAGCGTTCATCACTCGAATATCGAGATTTCCGGTTTATGAAACTTAAATCACACCCCTTGCTGCAAGCGACACAAGGCACCCACAGGCACGTGGACAGTGAGCATTACGGTGCAATGGGTGCAAGTCGAAAAATCTATATCCAGGCGGCGCTGCATGCCGACGAAACCCCGGCGCTGCTGGTGGCCGCGCACCTGCGCCGGCAATTGGTAGAACTGGAAAATGCCAACCGGCTGAATGCGCAAATCGTGCTGGTGGCCGTGGCCAACCCCACCGGGCTGAGCCAATACATCATGGGCGCGCCCAGCGGGCGTTTCGAACTGGGCAGCGGGCGTAATTACAACAGGGGCTTTCCGGTGCCGTACCAGGCAATCGCCGACAAGATCGAGCACCTGCTGGGCCAGGACATCGACGCCAACCGCCAACTGATCCGCCAGGCCTGGGGCGAATGTCTGCTGGACGCGGCGCCGCTGGACGAATTCCAGTCGCTGCAACGCACCCTGATGCTGCTGGCCCACGATGCCGACATCGTGCTGGACCTGCACTGCTCCCGCGAAGCGGCGATGCATGTGTACACCGGCGAGGCAGTGTGGGCGACCGTGGAGCCGCTGGCGCGCTACATCGGCTCTGAAGCCTCGTTGCTGGCCACCGATTCCCAGGCCAACTCGTTCGATGAGGCGCTGTACCTGCTGTGGGTCAACCTGCGTGAGCGGTTTGGCGATCGGTTTCCGATTCCGGACAGCAGCGTGGCGGTGACCGTCGAGCATCGTGGCCAGCGGGATGTGTCCTATGAACTGGCAGAACATGACGCCACGGCGATCATTGATTACCTGACCCACCTGGGCGCGGTTGAAGGCACGCCACGGCCATTGCCAGCCCTGCGCAACCCGGCGACGCCGTTGGCCGGCAGCGAACAGTTTTATGCGCCATGCGCCGGGGTGCTGGTACACCGGGCGGCAGTGGGCAGTCGCATCGAGGCCGGGCAGGCGTTGTTCGATATCGTTGATCCCCACAGTGGGCAGGCCACCACGGTTTGCAGCCACAACACCGGCGTGTTGTACATGCGCCGCGACGTGCGCTTTGTGAAGCCGGGGGATCCGCTGGGCCGGGTGTCCGGTGCCACGCCGATTCGCAGCGGCAAGCTACTCAGCGCCTGATTTGCCAGCTATGGAATACGGTCAAAATGTGGGAGCGGGCTTGCTCGCGAATGCGGAGGGTCAGCCAACATCTCCGGCGACTGACCCTCCGCATTCGCGAGCAAGCCCGCTCCCACATTGGGTCTTTGTTGTTCATTCATTATTTATTCGGCAGGACATCCCCACCATGCACCCCAACCCGGCAATCACCCTCGAAAACCAATTCTGCGCCCACAACTATTCCCCCTTGCCGGTGGTGATCGTCAAGGGCGAGGGCGTCTGGGCCATTGGCGATGATGACAAGCGCTACCTGGACATGATGTCGGCCTATTCCGCCGTCAGCCACGGCCATGTCCACCCGCGCATCCGCGCCGCCGCCGTGGCGCAGATCGACAAGATCAGCGTGGTGTCCCGGGCGTTCTACAGCGAACCCTTGGGCAACTTCCTCAAGACCTTGTGCCGCATCACGGGCTTCGACTCGGCCCTGCCGATGAACAGTGGCGCCGAAGCTGTGGAAACCGCGATCAAGGCGGCGCGACGCTGGGGCTACCGGATCAAGGGCATCCCGGCCAATCAGGCCAACATCGTGGTGGCCGACAACAATTTCCACGGCCGCACCTCGACCATCGTCGGCTTCTCGTCGGAGGCGGACTACAAGGCCGACTTCGGCCCATTCTGCAACGGTTTCACCGAGGCGCGCTTCGGTGACATCGAGAGTTTCCGCCAGGCCATTACCGCCGACACCTGCGCGGTGCTGATCGAGCCGATCCAGGGCGAGGCCGGCATTCGCGTGCCGCCCGCAGGTTTCCTGCGGGAACTGCGCCAGCTGTGCGACCAGACCAACACCTTGCTGATCCTCGATGAGATCCAGTCCGGCCTGGGCCGTACCGGCAAGTGGTTTGCCTTCCAGCACGAAGGCATTCGCCCCGATGCATTGATCCTCGGCAAAGCCCTGGGCGGCGGGATCATGCCGGTGTCGGCGTTCGTCGCTGATCATTCGATCATGGACCTGTTCGACGCCGGCAGCCACGGCTCGACCTTCGGCGGCAACCCGTTAGCGGCGGCCATTGGCCTGGAAGCGTTGAAGGTGCTGGAAGAGGAGGGCTTGATCGATAACAGCGCGCAACTGGGCCATTACCTGGTGGAGCGCCTGAAGGCCATGCACTCGCCGGCCATCCGCGAGATTCGCGGGCGTGGCTTGTGGGTCGGCGTGGAACTGGACCGCGATGCGCGGCCCATCTGCGAAGCGCTGCTGGCCGAAGGGCTGCTGACCAAGGAAACCCACGAAAACGTACTGCGCATCGCACCGCCGTTGTCCATTACCCGCGAAGAACTGGACTGGGGCCTTGAGCGTATCGAGCGGGTATTCAAACAGCTATGAGTGAGTATCTCAGTCACCTCGACATCGACGGCCAGCGCTTTGCCTGGATCGACCTGCACCAGTTGCTGACCCCGACGCAACTGCAGCGCCTGCCGTATTCCGTGCGCATTCTCCTGGAAAACATTGCCCGCTGCGCCCCGGCTTCGTTGCCACAGGTAGTGGCGCGGGCCATCGGCGAAGGGCCGGATTGCGAGGTGCCGTTCCAGCCCAACCGGCTGATGTTCCACGACACCACGTGCCTGCCGGCCCTGGCGGATTTCGCCGGCATGCGCGATGTGGTGGCCGAACTGGGCGGTGATCCCCGGGCGGTGAACCCCTCGATCCCGGCGGTGCTGACCATCGACCATTCGGTGATCGTCGAGCACTACGCCGAGGCGGGCGCGGTGGATGCCAACCTGGACATCGATTTTCGCCGCAACAGCGAGCGCTACCGTTTTATCAAGTGGGCCCAGGCCAGCCTGGATAACTTCAAGGTGATCCCGCCGGGCACCGGGATCATCCACCAGATGAACATGGAGTCCATCGCCCAGGTGGTGTGGGAAAGCGCGCCGCGCAACGGCCACGTGCTGTTGCACCCCGACTGCATGGTCGCCACCGACAGCCACACGCCGATGATCAATGCCATCGGCGTGCTGGGCTGGGGCGTTGGCGGGCTGGAAGGGCAGGCGGCGATGCTCGGCGAACCGGTGCCGATTCCTTATCCGCAGGTGGTGGGCCTTCGCGTCACCAATGCGTTGCGCGACGGCGTGACGGCCACTGACCTGGCACTGACGGTGACTGAACTGCTGCGCCGGCGCAGCATGGTCGGCAAGTTTGTCGAGTTCACCGGACCGGGCCTGGCGTCCCTGAGTTGGGCGGCGCGGGGCACCGTGGCGAATATGGCGCCGGAATACGGTGCGACCGTGGTGTTTTTCCCGTTTGATGACGAGACGCTGGCGTACCTGACCCTGAGTGCGCGCCCGCAGGCCTTGATCAACAAGGTCTCGGCCTACATGTCGGCGCAATCTCTGTGGCGCCGGGACGACGATCCCGAGCCGGTGTTCGATGAGTTGATCGAGCTGGATCTGGCGCAGGTTGAACCGAGTGTCGCCGGCCCGCATCAGCCCCATCAGCGCCAGTCCCTGGCCCACGCCGGGGCGTCGTTTCATCAGCATGTAAGCGCGCAAAAGCAGGATTTCTTCGAGCCGTCATTCCAGGTGCCGATCACCCATGGCGCGGTGGTGATGTCGGCCATCACCAGTTGCACCAACACCGCCAACCCGGCGCAGATGATCCAGGCCGGGCTCTTTGCCCGCAACGCCCGCGCCCGTGGGCTGACGCGCAAACCGTGGGTCAAGACGTCGCTGTCGCCAGGCTCACGGGTGGTGGCCGATTACCTGGAAGCCGCCGGCTTGCTGGAGGATTTCGCCGCGCTGGGTTTCGACCTGGCGGGCTTTGGCTGCATGACCTGCATCGGTAATTCCGGCAGCCTCGAACGCCATGTCGAGACCTTCGCCGAGCAGGGCTTGAAAGGCGTGGTAGTGCTTTCGGGCAACCGCAATTTCGAAGGCCGGGTCAACCCGAAAGTCCCTGCCGGCTACCTTGCCTCGCCCGCGTTGTGCGTGGCCTATGCGATTGCCGGCAGCATCGACACTGACCTGTCGGCCCAACCGCTGGCGATGGATGCCCACGGCCAGCCGGTGTTCCTGCATGAGTTGATGCCCAGCGAAGCCGAGGTGACCGCGCAAGTGGCGGCGGTGGTGCGCCCGGCGCTGTTTCACCAGCGCCAGGCACTGCTGTGGCAAGGCACTCACCATTGGCAGGCGCTGGAAGCCGACGCCAGCGTGCAGTTTGCCTGGCACCCGGCCTCCACTTACCTGCGCCGCCCGCAGTACCTTGCCGGGGTAACGCCGGTGCCGGCCGCGTCCTTGGCCATCAGCAACGCCCGAGCTTTGGTGGTGCTGGGGGATAACGTCACCACCGACCATATCTCCCCGGCGGGCACGATTCCGGCCGACAGCCTGGCCGGGCATTGGCTGCGGGAGCGCGGTGAAGCGCTGGCGGACCTCAACCAGTATTCGACCCGGCGCAGCAACCACGAAGTGATGGTGCGCGGCGCGTTTACCAACCCGCGCCTGAACAATCTGCTGTCCTGCGACCAGCCCCCGCGCCAGGGCGTCTGGGCCTGGAATGCCGACCGCAGCGACTACCTGCCGCTGTACCTCGCCGCGCAAAGCTATGCCGGTACACCCACCGTGTTGTTCGCCGGGATCAACTACGGTGCCGGCTCCAGCCGCGACTGGGCAGCGAAGGTCCTGACCCTGCTGGGGATCAAGGTGGTGGTGGCCCGCAGTATCGAGCGAATCCATCGCAGTAACCTGATCGGCATGGGTGTGTTGCCGCTGGTGTTCGATGAAGGCGCATCGGTGCAGGACTTGAACCTCGACGGCAGTGAGTCCCTGAGTTTCCTCGGCCTGGACGCGTTGCAGGTCGGCGACAACCCGATCACCTTGCAGATTGACCGCGCCACCGGTGAGACCACGCGTACCCCCCTGACCTTGCGCCTCGACTCGTTGCAGGAGGTTGGTTACCTTGAACACGGCGGCGTCTTGCCCTTCGTCATTCGCAAGACCGTGCAAAGAACCGTTCAAGGAGCGCGTAATGATTGACCCGCAGGTACTGCAACAACTGGCCCCCGAGGGTGTGCTCAGAGCTGCCATCAACTTTGGCAACCCGGTGCTGGCCCAGCGCGGCGAGGACGGCCAGCCCCAGGGCGTGTCGGTGGCGCTGGCCAGGGCCCTGGCCGATGAATTGGCGGTCGACCTTGAGTTGATCACTTTTGATGCGGCGGGCAAGGTCTTCGCCGCGCTGGGCGATGACCGCTGGCGCGTGGCATTCCTGGCCATCGAACCGGTGCGCGAGCAGGAAATCGCCTTCAGCGCGCCCTACGTGATCATCAAGGGTACGTACCTGGTGGCGGTGGATTCACCCCTGGGCAGCGTGACCCAACTCGATGCTCCGGGCCAACGCATCGCTGTCGGCCAGGGTGCCGCGTATGACCTGTACCTGAGCCGCACGGTGCAGCATGCCGAACTCGTACGCGCGCCGACCTCGGCGGGTGCCGTAGACCTGTTTATCGAGCAAGGCCTGAACGCCGCGGCCGGGGTTCGGGATTACCTGCGAACCCGGCTGGATGAGCGCTGGCGCCTGCTGGAGGATGACTTCATGAGCATCAGCCAGGCGGTCGCGGTACCGGTAGCGCACGCAGCCGCTGCCGCGTTCGTCAAATCCTTTGTCGAACGGCAGAAAGCCAATGGTCTGGTAAGACAGGCGTTGTTGTGCAGCGGGCAAAGCCCGGAACTGGCGGCGCCTTAGAGACGGCGCAGGAAGGATTTGACGATTTTCTGGGTGGCCTGGGTGGTGTCCAGGTCATCCAGGCGACTGTAGGGATGCCACTGGCATTCCTTGATTTCACTCAGGGGCCGGGCATCTTCGATATTCACCACCGACGCCTCGAACACATGGTGCAGGGTGTCGCTGGCCTTCAGCTCCTGCAATAACAGCAAACCGTCCACGTTCAGCCCGGTTTCCTCTTCCAGCTCCCGCGCGGCCGCGCCCACTGGCCGCTCATCGCGCTCGACCTTGCCGCCGGGCAATGCCCATTTCGAGCGGGCTTTACGCACGAACAGGATGTGCCCGTCGTGCTCGCAAATCACCGTGGCCCTTATTTTCATCGTCTGTGCCCCCGCAGCTGGATGATTGTCATAAAAGTGTAATGCAATTGTCATGCTCAGTCTTTATCCGGCAGGGTGGAGAGGGGGCCGGAAAACACCGATACTGCCCCATCGAAAAAAACTCACCTGAAGGAGATGCAGATGAACACCGTACGCTGGGGCATGATCGGCTGTGGCGATGTCACTGAACTCAAGAGTGGACCCGCCTTCTACAAAGCGCCAGGTTCTGCGCTGGTGGCCGTGATGGGGCGGCGCGAGGAGGCCGTGCGCGATTATGCGGCACGCCACGGCATTGCCCGTTTCTACACTGACGCCCAGGCGCTGATCGACGACCCGGAAGTAGACGCGGTCTACATCGCCACACCGCCCGACAGCCACCTCGAATACAGCCTGATGGTGGCCGCTGCCGGCAAGCATTGCTGCGTCGAGAAGCCCATGTCCCTGAATGCCGAGCAAAGCGCGCTGATGCAGCGCACCTTCGAACAGGCCGGGCTGCACCTGTTTGTCTCCTATTACCGGCGTTCCCTGCCACGCTTCCAGCAGGTGCGGGACTGGCTGCAGGACGGGCGCATCGGCGAATTGCGTCATCTGACCTGGACCCTGTGCAAGCCGCCTTCGGAAGACGATGCCAGCAGTGCCAACTGGCGCACCGACCCGGCGATTGCCGGCGGCGGGTATTTTGCCGACCTGGCCAGCCACGGTTTTGACCTGTTCCAGTACCTGGTCGGGGATATCGTCGAGGTGGCCGGGTTTACCGCGCGCCAGGCCGGGCGCTACGCCGCCGAAGATGCCGTCACCGCCTGCTGGACGTTCGCCTCGGGCGCGCTGGGCATGGGCTGCTGGAACTTTGTCGCCGACCGGCGCGAAGACCGGGTAGAGATGATCGGCAGCAAGGGCCGCATCACGTTTTCGGTGTTCGATGAGGCGCCGTTGCGGCTTGAGGGCGAGACCAGCGAGGTGCTGGAGGTGCCCAACCATGCACATATCCAGTGGCATCACGTGCTGGGGATGAATGCGCATATTCGTGGCGAGAGCAAACACCCGGCACTGGCGATCGAGGCGTTGAAGACCGACCGGGTCATGGACCGGGTGCTACAACGTAACCCCAACCTGGCGGTCTAGCGGTGCTTTGATTTTGTCTTTTTAAGGAATGAACGGATGAAAATGAAAGCAGCCTGGATTGTGCTTTGCCTGGCGTTGGCCGGGGCCGCGACAGCAGCGCCGCGGGCCCAGGGGCAGGCCGGGGAGTTTGACTTTTATGTGTTGTCGCTGTCCTGGTCGCCGACCTTCTGCCTGACGCACCCGGACGACCAGCAGTGTTCGGGCAAGGGCTACGGGTTTGTCCTGCATGGGCTGTGGCCGCAGTACGCGAAGGGCGGCTGGCCGGCGTCGTGTGAGCCGCAGTCGCGCTTGTCGGATGCAGACTTCGCCCGGGGCAGGTCGCTGTTCCCGTCGCCCAAACTGCTCAGGCATGAATGGGCCAAGCACGGCACCTGCAGCGGCCTTGAGGCTTCGGCTTACCTGAACAAGACCGATGCAGCGCTCAGCGTGGTCAAGATCCCGCAGCAGCTTGAGCCCTTCAATGTCCGAAGCGGCCTGGGCGCGCGGGACATCGAAGCGCTGTTTCGCGAGAGCAACCCGGCCATGGGCAACCATGGCCTTGCGGTGATCTGCAAGGGTGCCGTGCTGACCGAGGTGCGGGTGTGCCTGACCAAGGACCTGGCGTTTGCCGGCTGCCCGCGCAGCGTCAAGAGCCAGTGCCGGGATGGCGATATTCGCATCCCGACCCAGCGCTAAGCGGACTCAGGCGGGCCCATAACCTTTATGGGCCTGCTCGATCTCCTCCACCAGGCGGTCAATACCCGCCAGGCGTGCCCGGTTGTCGTGGTCCCAGGGATGGAACCCGGGCTTGAAGTAATGCAACCAGGGCAGCGCCATGCGCGGGAACACGCCCTTGGGCCCGTACAGAAACTTGAGCATCCGCCAGAAGCCCTTCAAATGCCCGCCCGAACGCCGGTCGGCAAACAACAGGCGCAAGTGAAAGTCCAGGATCGTCAGCCAGAACAGCGCCGTGGTGATGAGCATGGTGGAAGTGCGCAGCAGATAACGCTTGGGCCCGGGCTTGATCACGCTGTTCCACACATCAAACGCCACCGCCTTGTGCTCGGTTTCTTCCAGGGCATGCCAGTACCACATCTGCTGGTAACCCTTGACCGAATCCCCGAACCGCGACGGGTCGCTGAGGAGGATTTCCGCGAGCATCGCGGTGTAGTGCTCCAGGGCAATGGTCACCGCCAGGTTGAAGGAGGCGGGCAGGTATTTCTTTTGCGCGTCGAGGATCATCTTCAGCCGACGGTCGAGGGTATTCGCCGGCAGCCCTGCGGCTTGCAGCAGGTCGTTGTAGGCCACGTGCTCGCGGCTGTGCATGGCTTCCTGGCCGATAAAGCCCTGGATTTCTTTCTTCAGCTCCGGGTCTTCGATGCGCTGGCGGTAGTGACGCACGCTGTCCATGAAGAACAGCTCGCCCTGGGGAAACAGCAACGACAGTGCGTTGAAAAAGTGGGTAATGAACGGGCCTTGTTCATGCCAGTCCTTGATGCGTTCGGCCGGCAGGGCAAAACGGAGGTCGCGGCGAATCGGCAGCATGGTCGGTACTCCAGTTCAGAGACGGTGCTCTTCGTTGGTTTCAAGGACGGGCGAGGGCGCATTGCGTTGCTTGGGCGCCATGCGTTTGCTGGCCAACACCACCAGCGCTTGATAGGCGGCAGGCAGGCAGCGCGCGAGCAGGTCCAGAAAATAGGCGTCGCGGCCAATCAGCACGCGGCGTTTGTTTTTGCGTACGCCTTGCAGGATCACTTTGGCGGCCTGGTCGGCGTCGGTGATGAACAGCTTTTCGAAGTCGGCCCGGGCCTGCTGTTCGCTGTGAATCAGGAAGCCGGTCATGTTGGCGTCGATCCGGCTGCTGCGGCAGATGTCGGTGCGGATCCCGCCAGGGTGCACGCAGGTGGCCGAGACCCCGCTTTTTTGCAGGTCGAGTTCCTGGCGCAAGGACTCGGTAAAACCACGCACGGCGAACTTGGTGGCGTTGTAGCCGCTCATGCCCGGCTGGGCGAACAGGCCGAACACGCTGGAAGTGTTGACCACATGCCCATCGCCGCTGGCCTTGAGGTACGGCAAAAAGGCCTTGGTGCCGTACACCACGCCCCAGAAGTTGATCCCGACGATCCATTCCAGGTCGGTGTAGTCCACGCCTTCGACGGTGCTCGACAGCGCGACGCCGGCGTTGTTGAAGATCAGGTTGATCTGGCCATGTTCGGCGGCGCATCGGGCGGCCCAGTCTTCCACGGCCTGGCGCTCGGAAACGTCCAGCACCTGCGAGGTGACCAGCACCGGTGCAAGCACCTGGGCCTTGATCAGTGCGACGGTCTGCTCCAGGCCCTGGCTGTTTTTATCCGCCAGCGCCAGGTGGCAGCCTTCACGCGCCAACGCCAGGGCCAACGCGCGGCCCATGCCGGAAGCGGCGCCGGTAATGGCCGCCACGCGGCCGTTGAATGACTTCATGACAGGCTCCCTTCTGCGGTGGTGTGGGGCGTTGCGGCCGGGCGCGCGGTGGACGGTATCGACACCAGGCTGGCGACGTAGTCCTTGAGGGCGAAATGCCGGGTGACCTGCTTGAAACGCCAGGTGGAGCCGGGCCACAGCGTGGTGTTCTTGCCGGTGCGTGGGTCCAGGTACCAGCTCTTGCAGCCGCCGGTGGACCAGATGGTGCCGTTGAGTTTTTCCTGCAGCCTGGCGTTGTAGGCCAGTTCCACCGCCGGCTTGACGTCCACCGTGGCGATGCGATGACGCTGCATTTGCTGCAGGGCATCGAGGATGTAGGTGACCTGGGCCTCGATCATCAGAATCATCGAGTTATGCCCCAGCCCGGTGTTGGGGCCGACGATCAGGAACAGGTTCGGATAGCCCGGCACCGTGGTGCCCAGGTAGGCGTGGGCGCCGTCTTGCCAGGTGTCCATCAGGTCGATGCCGTGGCGCCCGATGATGCAGTTGCGGGGCAGCGGATCGGTGGCCTGGAAGCCGGTGCCGAAGATGAGGCAGTCGGCCGGGTGCTTGATGCCGTCGGCGGTGATCACCCCGTCGGCCTCGATGCGCAGCACGTTGTCGGTTACCACCTGCACATTGCTGCGGGACAGGGCCGGGTAGTAGTCGTTGGAGATCAGCACGCGCTTGCAGCCGATGGTGTAGTCCGGCGTCAGGGTCTTGCGCAGGGAAGGGCGGGCCACTTGTTTGTGCAGGTGGCGCACGGCGATTTTCTGCACCATTTTCATCAGGCGCGGGTGCAGGGCAAAGCCCACCACGCGACCTTCCAGTGCCCAATAGAACGCGCCGCGTACCAGGCGCTGGGTGAACGGCAGGTGCTTGAAGGCCCAGCGCTCGAAGCGTGAAATCGGCCGGTCGGGCTTGGGCATGATCCACGGCGGGGTGCGCTGGAACAGGTCCAGGTGGGCCACCTGCGGCGCAATCTGCGGCACGAACTGAATGGCACTGGCGCCGGTGCCGATCACCGCCACGCGCTTGCCCTTCAATGAATACTCGTGGTCCCACTGCTGGGAGTGGAAGCGCTTGCCCTTGAAGCTGTCCAGGCCCGGAATATCCGGCAGTGCCGGGCGCGACAGGCCGCCCATTCCCGACACCAGCACCCGCGCACTCACCTGGCGGCCATTGCTGAAGCTCAGGCTCCAGCGCTGTTGCGCCTCATCAAATACCGCCTTCTCCAGGCCCATGCCAAAGCGCAGGAACGGCGCCAGTTCGAAGCGCCGGGCGCACTGCTCCAGGTAGGCGCGAATCTCCGCCTGTGGCGCAAATTGCCGGGTCCAGTCCGGGTTGGGCGCAAAGGAAAACGAATAGACATGGGATTGTACGTCGCAGGCGCAACCGGGGTAGTGGTTGTCCCGCCAGGTGCCGCCGAGAGCATCGGCCTGTTCGGCAATAAAGAAGTCGTGGAACCCGGCTTCCTTGAGCTTGATCGCCATGCACAGCCCGGCAAATCCGGAACCGATGATGGCGATGTCGATGGTGTCATGGGCATTCATAGGCTGTCCCTCATGGGCCGGTGGCGCCTTACGGGTGTCGACATCGGATGTGCTCCTTGTTTTTGTTTTGGCTTTTTAGATAGAACACCATTGCAAAGGAAAATTGAATTATTTATTTTAAAAAAGATTTTAAATAATCTACCTGAAAATATCGTCTAGGCTACGACCCAGTTCCTCATGTGCGACTTATCCGACGGACGAGAGCTTGTACGCACACAGTTAAGGTCCAGGGTGGACGATGGCTGAGGCGTTGACCAATACCGGTCGGGCCGCCAGCAACGCAGGGATGCAGAGGACCGAGCTATGGCTGTCGAATGGGTTGTCGCTGCGGGTGTGTGTGTAGGGTTAAGCGTAGTGTTGTGGGCCTTCAGTGCCCGGATGACACGGCGTATAGAGGCTGCTGTTCCGATCAACGGGCGCTTTCTGGAGATCAACGGCGAGCGCTTTCATTATGTAGACGAGGGCAAGGGCCCACCGCTGGTGATGATCCACGGGCTGATGGGCAGCAGTCGCAACTTGACGTACGCCTTGTCTGCCCAATTGCGTGAGCACTTTCGAGTGATCACCGTGGATCGTCCGGGGTCGGGTTATTCCACCCGGCATGCCGGCACGGCCGCGGACCTGCCTGGCCAGGCCCGGCAAGTCGCCAGCTTTATCCAGACGCTTGACCTGGATAAGCCGCTGGTGCTGGGGCATTCCCTCGGCGGGGCGATTTCCCTGGCCCTGGCCCTGGACCATCCCCACGCGGTGTCCGGATTGATCCTGGTGGCGCCCCTGACCCATCCCCAGCGCCTGCTGCCGCTGGTGTTTATGTCGTTGGCGATACGCCCGGGATGGCTGCGACGCTTTATGTCGCACACCCTGACCATGCCGATCGGATTGCTGACCAAAGGCTCGGTGGTCAAGGGCGTGTTTGCCCCCGACCCGGCCCCGGAAGACTTCGCCACCCGTGGCGGCGGCTTGTTGGGCATGCGGCCCGAGAACTTCTATGCCGCCTCCACCGAGATCAACCTGGTCAACGATTTCCTGCCGGACATGGTCAAGCGCTACCCGCAGCTGACGTTGCCGATCGGGCTGATTTATGGCGCGCAGGACAAGGTGCTGGATTTCCGCAAACACGGGCAGGCCCTGGCCAGCTTGGTGCCGGGCCTGAAGCTGCAGCTGGTGGAAGGGCGCGGGCATATGTTGCCGATCACGGCCACCGAGCGTGTCGCGGCGGTGGTCGAGCAGATAGCCAAGCGCGTCCGGCCGCCGGAAAGCGCCACGGTGTTGCACCCGCCGTTTGCGTTGGCGAGTAAATAATTGTGCGACTGAACTCGCGGTTCGAACTCGTCAATGCTTGCCCTAGACACCTGACCAAACGGCTGAAAAAGAGACTGCCCGGTCACGTTCAAAAGGGTTCAAGAAACTAGTTGACGACCTAACGATTCCGCGCTATTTATTTAAAAAAATTATTTCAATGTCTAATTTGAAACAATTTTTGAAATGCCTAAGAGCGAATAAAATAATGAAAAAAACGCCTTTTATCGCATGGTTGAATTCTCGGGGCAGTCACCGCTCCGTGTACCTGTCCAGTGTTGATTTTTGCTCCCTGCCTGCCTGCGTCGTGCGGAGGCTGCCATGAATCAGACCCTGGCTGCCCCGAACGTCTGGACCGACGGCAAGCGCCACCTGTGGTGGCTCGGCATCATGCCCCTGGCAACCCCAATTCTCTCTGGCGCCCTGGCCATCACTACCGGCGTGCAACAACTGTGGTGGGTCGGTGTGCTGGTGATCTTCGGCCTGATCCCGCTGATCGACGGCCTGCTGGGTGAAGACGTCAGTAACCCGCCCGAGTCCGCCGTCAGCAACCTCGAATCCCAAAGCTACTACCGCTGGATCGTCTACACCGGCGTGCTGTTTGTCATCTCATCCCTGGTGGTCACCGGGTGGCTGGCCGCAGGCGGTATCGACTGGATTATCAATGGTGGCCTGTTGCATGCCACTGCCACCCTGGACCCGTCGAGCTGGCTGGCGAAAACCGCCGCGTTCATCACCGCGCGCACCGAGCTGCATGGCCAGGTGAGCTGGTTCACCTACCTGGGCATGGCAATGTCCACTGGCGCTGCCACCGGCATCGCCATCAACACCGCCCATGAGCTGGGGCACAAGCCGCGCCTGCTGGAAGTCGTGCTGGCCAAGATCACCCTGGCGCCGACCTTCTACGGGCACTTCTACACCGAACACAACCGTGGCCACCACGTGCGCGTCGCCACCCCGGAAGACCCGGCCAGTTCGCGGTTGGGGGAGAGCTTCTGGGCCTTCCTGCCGCGCTCGGTATGGTTCAGCGCCCGCTCGGCGTGGAACCTGGAGCGTGAACGCCTGCGCAAACTCGGCCTGCCGGCCTGGCACTGGAAGAACGCCGTACTCAGCGCCTGGATGTACAGCGTGGTGTTGTGGGGCGCGATGATTGCCTGGCTGGGCGCGGCAGTGATTCCATTCCTGATCATCCAGGGCATCTACGGTTTCTCGCTGCTGGAAGTGGTGAACTATGTCGAGCACTACGGCCTGAAACGCCAGAAGTTGCCCAACGGTCGTTATGAGCGTTGCTCGCCACGCCATTCCTGGAACAGTAATCGGATTGTCACCAATATCTTTCTGTTCCAACTGCAGCGGCACTCCGACCATCACGCCAACCCAACCAGAAGTTATCAGTCACTGCGTCATTTTGATGAATCGCCGCAACTCCCATACGGTTATGCCAGCATGATTGTCTGGGCGTATGTACCGTACTTGTGGCGACGACGCATGGATCACCGGGTACTTAATCATTACGCCGGGGATATCACCCTGACCAATCTTCAACCTTCACAGCGTTTGAAGTACCTGGAGAAGTACAGCAACACCACCAGACCCTTCTAACGAAAGCAGTCAGTTGTAGGGCGTACTCGGGATCTGTGTATCGCGCAGGTTTTCATCGCCCAGGCTTTACCGGTTTCGAGTACGGCTTAGTTGCAAGACAGTTGTTTGACCCGAACAAAAAATAAAATGAAGGGAAGGACGTACACCATGCAAAACCCTGCCAAGTTCACCACGCACATTGTATTGGCCGCGCTGGGCCTGATCGTTTACCACCAGGCCCAGGCCGCCCGTATCGAACCCGCCGGCAGTGCGTTTACTGCCCAGGGCCCCATCAGCTTTTCCAAAGGCGCGCTGATCAGCGCGGACTGCACCATCAAGGTCGCCGGCAAAGTGGCGGCGGATGGCTCGTCGGTGAATGTCGACAAAGTTGAGTTCGACGGCGGGCTCAAGTGCAGCCGGGTGGAAGCGATCAACTTGCCGTGGGTATTGGTGGCTAAAGATACCAGGAGCGGCTCGATGTCGAAGATCGCCGTGGATGTGCATGCCTTTGGTTTGGGCGGCAAGTGCGGGCCTTCTACTGCCGATGGAACCTGGGATAACGCCACCGGTAAGTTGGAAGCGTCGAATGTGCCTATCGGCGAAGACTGCAAGATCAAGACGGTGTCGATCAAGATGCCGCCGAGTTTCAAAGTTGTTGAGTAACAGTGGGATGTTACAGCGGTAATTGAATTGAGATTTGGCTGGAAAGGGAAGTTCTGCTTGTTTCACCGTGACCTCTCGATCATGGCCATTACCCCGGCGAAATGATTCGCCATAACATGTGAGGAAAAAACAATGAAAAGCCTTAAAACCCTCGTTTGTGTAACTTCGTTTGCTCTGTGCTTCGGCGCTGCTTCGATGGCCACCGCGGCGACTATTGGCCCGGTAAATACAAACTTCACCACCCCTGGCGGTACCATCACGGTTAAGTCTCCTTCTTCGCTACAGGCGCCGGTTACTTGCACTATTAACTTCGCCGGGAAGGTAAATGCCAACGGTACAGCCTCGATTACTAACGCAACTGTTTCGGGTTCGAGCCCACTGTGCAGCCTGCCGAAAATGAAATTCCCTGCAGGCGGATGGCTGTTAACTGCCACCAGTACTTCTGCCGGTAATGTGCAAAGCGTGGGTTATACCATCGACTCTGCGATCGACACCGACTGCGGGCCTAGCACTATTCAGGTCGGTTGGACGGGTACTGCCTTGACTGCAACCAACCAGGCTCTGGCGCCTAATTGCACTGTGACCAATCTGTTGGTGACACCAACTCCTGCACTGACCATTACGCCATAAGAGTTACCGGAACACCGGGCTGATCACCCGCAAAAAGGCAGGCGCCTGAATAAGGCGCCTGTCGTTCAAAACTGGTCTGAACCACGCGCGGACGAGAACTTGCTTTAAAGGGCAAGCCGGTTATGCCGGGGCTAAAAATAATAAGGAGTGGTAAATGAATAATAAAAAACAACACGCTCGCACATTATTGGGGTTGGCAATACTGGGGGGATTGATGGGTGCCGGATCCGCCCAAGCTGGTGGCTTTGCCACGCCAACGTTTGGGGCCGAAGGTTGGGGGCGTGCGTTCGGCGGTGGTTCGATGTTCAAGGACGATCCGTCAGCGGCGTATAACAACCCTGCGGCCATGGCGTTCATTGATCACAATATCGCGCAGTTCAACATCGACTACGCGCGCATCAACATCAAATATAAAGGGACCGCGAAAGATTACATGGGGAAAGACCCCTCCGTAACGACGTTTGATCCAGACGGTAATACGACCTCCGTTCCCCGCACAGGCGATGGTGGCCAAGGTGGTTTCACTGCATGGCTGCCCACTGGCTTCATGGTGATGCCTATCGGCGATCGCTTCGCGTTTGGTCTCAGCCAGGTCGTCCCGATGGGCGCACGCACCACTTGGGATGATGATTGGATCGGCCGGGATTTTGCCGTTGATACACGCATCGAAACCGTTGGCGTGACCGGCTCGCTTTCGTTCAAGGTCAACGATCAGTTCTCCATCGGTGGTGGTGCCATCGTTCAGCACACCAAAGGTTTCGTCAGCCAGAACATCGACCTGTATGCCGCTGCAGGCAGCGTTCCGGACATTGGTGTTCCGTTTCCTTCGGGGGTGGGGCATTCGTTGATGCGAGTCAAAGTGGACAATACTTCGGTTGGATGGTTTGCCGGCCTGGCCTGGAAGCCCACGCCGCAAGATACCCTTGGCTTGAACTATCACGCCAAGATCAAGAACAAGCTCGAAGGTAAATACAGCATCTATTCAGACCCGGGATCCAAGGCGCTGATTGACTCCGGTCTACCAGGCCTTTTGTATCCTGGCCTGAGCCTCAATTCCGACGGCGCCAACGCCAGTACCCAGCTGGACATTCCTGCCAATGCGTCGTTTGACTGGGTACACCAGTTCAATGATCGCCTGACCCTCGGTGCCAGTGTTACCTGGACCCAATGGTCTTCGTTCAAGGACCTGACGTTGAAGTCCGAGGGCTCGACAATCGTTTCGATTCCTTACAACTACAAGGACGCGTGGATGGTCTCCCTCGGCGGCGACTACAAGTTGACCGACGATTTCACCCTGCGTGCCGGTGTGGCCACCGACCAGACGCCGACTCGTAACTCCACCCGGGACCCGCGTATTCCGGATGGCGACCGGATCTTCACGTCCCTGGGTTTTGGTTACAAGATTCGGGCGATTCCGGGCTTGGGTATCGACGGTTCCTACTCTCACCAGTTTGTTGAAAAGGCCAAGCTGCAAACCCACAACCAGGACCGCCTGGGCGGTGCAACCCTGGATGGCAAGGCCGATGCTTATGGCGACGTGGTTAGCCTGGGCATGACCTACGAGTTCTGATCCGCTGCGGCAACGCCAAGAGTGGTCGGCAGTCAGCGCATCTTTCTGGCCGGCCTGATACGGGTGTTGCATCGACGGGTCGCCCACGCGACCCGTTCCGATCCCTTTTTCCACTAACCCACCCGGCTGACCCATTCAGCCCGCTTTTTTTTCGCCCAAGCATTAAATAAAAATTTCAAAACAAAATTTGAATTTATCTTTTCAAGTTTGTAGTGTGGCTTTACGTCACAGGTCATTCCGATCTGCCCGGGCGTTGGCCGTACCCTGAATTGAGTAGAGGTATCCCCATGGTTATCTGGTTATTGGCGGGACTCGCAGCAGCGATTGCCCTGGCGTATCGACAAGCCGCTGCCACCCTCTGGCTGGGTGCCGGCCTGGTCTGGCTGGCGGCCGGTTACCTGTTCAACGCAGTCGCCGGTTTCGGCGCCGGCGTCGTGGCGGTGCTGGTGGTGTTGCCCGCGCTGCTGCTGACGATCAAACCCCTGCGCCGCACCCTGTTGACCAGCAAGGCCCTGGGCCTTTTTCGCGGCATCATGCCGGCGATGTCCGACACCGAGCGTGCTGCCATCGAGTCCGGCACCGTGTGGTGGGACGCCGAGCTGTTCAGCGGCAAACCCCGCTGGGAACGCCTGCTGCAAGCCGCACCGGCCAGCCTCAGCGCTGAAGAACAGGCCTTCCTCGACAACGAAGTGGAGACCCTGTGCGACATGTCCAACGACTGGGAAACCACCCAGGTCTGGCAAGACATGTCCCCCGAAGGCTGGCAGTACACCAAGGATGCCGGCTTCCTCGGCATGATCATTCCCAAGCAGTACGGCGGCAAAGGCTTCTCCCACTATGCGCATTCGCAAGTGGTGATGAAGCTCTCGACCCGCTGCTCGGCGGCGGCGATTTCAGTGATGGTGCCCAACTCCCTGGGCCCGGCCGAACTGCTGCTGCACTACGGCACCGACGCCCAGCGCAACTACTACCTGCCACGCCTGGCACGGGGCGAAGACATCCCGTGCTTCGCCCTGACCAGCCCGTATGCCGGCTCCGACGCCGGCGCGATTCCAGACCTGGGCATCGTCTGCAAGGGCATGCACGAAGGCGAGGAAGTACTGGGTTTCCGTGTGACCTGGGACAAGCGCTACATCACCCTCGGCCCAATCGCCACCGTGCTCGGCCTGGCCTTCCGCGCCGAAGACCCGGACGGTCTGCTCGGCCAGCCGGGTTCCCTGGGCATCACCTGCGCGTTGATCCCCACCACCCATCCGGGGGTGAACAGCGGCCGGCGTCACTGGCCACTCAACGCGGTATTCCAGAACGGCCCGACCACCGGCAAGGATGTGTTTATCCCGCTGGAATGGGTGATCGGCGGCCGCGAGCAAGTCGGCAACGGCTGGCGCATGCTGATGGAATGCCTGGCGGCTGGCCGGGCGATTTCCCTGCCGTCGGCCAACGTCGGCCTGGGCAAGGTGGCTGTGCGCGGCACCACCGCTTATGCGGCGATGCGCAAGCAATTCGGCCTGCCCATCGGCAAGTTCGAAGGCGTGCAGGCGCCCCTGGCGCGCATGGCCGGGCATCTGTATGCCTGCGACGCGGTGCGCAAGGTCTCGGTAGCGTCATTGGATGCCGGTGAAAAACCCTCGGTGATCTCGGCCATCGCCAAGTATCACGTTACCGAGCGGGCACGCATCATCGTCAACGACGGCATGGACATCGTGGCCGGCAAGGGCATCTGCATGGGGCCCAACAACTTCCTCGCCCGGGCCTACCAGCAAAGCCCCATCGCCATCACGGTGGAAGGCGCGAACATCATGACTCGCTGCCTGATCATCTACGGCCAGGGCCTGATCCGCTGTCATCCGTATGTGTTCCGCGAGATGGAAGCGGCGCGCAATACGGACCGGCGCAAGGCCCTGGCGGATTTCGACAGCGCAATGTTCGGCCACCTGAGCTTCGTGCTGGCCAATACCGTGCGTGCCGCAGTGTATTCGCTGACGGGCGGGCGGTTGATTTCCGTGCCGGGCAAGACCGATCCGGCGTTGGCGTCCTACTACCGCCAGGCCAATCGGCTGTCGGTGGTGTTGGCGTTGATCTCGGACATTTCCATGGGCGTGCTGGGCGGTGCCCTCAAGCGCAAGGAAAGCATCACCGGGCGGCTGGGGGACATTCTGTCCCAGCTGTACATCCTGTCCTGCGTGCTCAAGCGTTTTGAGGATGATGGCCGGCCACAGGCAGATTTGCCGCTGGTGCATTGGGCGGCCCAGGACGCGTTGCTGCGCGCCCATGAGGCCCTGGCCGAAGTGCTCGACAACTACCCGTCGAAAGCCGCGGCGGCGGTGGTGCGTGGCTTGACGTTCCCGTTCGGTATTCCACAGCGCAAACCGTCGGATCGCCTGTTGGCGCAAGTGGCGGAGCTGGTGCAGGTGCCGGGGGAAACCCGCGACCGCTTGCTGGGCAATTCCTACATTCCTCGGCCGGAAATCGACAAGCTGGCTTACGGCGAGCTGGCCTTGCGCCTGTTGCCGCAAGTGGAGCTGATCGAGGCGCGGCTCAAGGGGGCGATCAAGCAAGGCCTGATCGAGCCAATGCCGATTTCCAGTGCGGCGTTTACTCCGTGGCGAGTCAAGGCGCGGGCGCTGGACCTGATCAGCGAGGAAGACGACAGCTTGCTCGCGCGCTATGTGGAATATGGCGATCACGCGATCCAGGTGGACGACTTCCCGCAGGACTTCGGTTTGCTGGAAGCCTTGCAACAGCGCCAGCAGGCGTTGGAACAGGCCGCCAAACCGAGCGCAAGACGCCGCGCCAACCAAGGCGAAAACGCGCCGGTCAACTGACTGGAACTGGAGGAACACGGCCCCTGTAGGAGCTGGCTTGCCTGCGATAGCGCTGGTTCAGTGCCAGATGTGTTGGCTGACACACCGCAATCGCAGGCAAGCCAGCTCCTACAAGGATCGGGTTTCCATGGCAACACCGTGTTGTGAGTGAGTTTATCCATGAGTGACAGCTACCTTTCTTTCGTCAATTCCCCCTGGGGAGCCTGGTTGGCCCGCACTGCCGGGCTGCCCCAACCCCTGGCATTGCAACGTCACCGCAGCGGCCAGCAAGGCCTGGCCAACCCGGTAATCGTCGCGGGGGTAGGGCGCCTGGGGGCGCAAATCCAGCGCATCTTCACCGCCACCGACACAGTGACCGCCACCGCTGCGACCCTCAAGGCACCCTCCACGGTCAAGGTCCAGGGCGCGGTGTTCGACGCCAGCGACATTGCCGACCTCAAGCAGTTGGACGAGCTCTACGAATTCTTCCACGCCAACGCCAGGCGCCTTGGGCAGCACGCCCGGGTGGTGGTGCTCGGCACCGCGCCGGAGTTGTGCAAGGACCTGCCCCAGGCCATCGCCCAGCGTGCCCTTGAAGGTTTGGTGCGCTCACTGGCCAAGGAACTGCGCCGGGCGATCACCGTGCAGTTGATCTACGTCGCACCGGGTGCCGAGGACGGGCTGGAAAGCAGCCTGCGGTTCTTCCTGTCGCGGCGCTCGGCCTATGTCTCGGGGCAGGTGGTGCGCCTCGAAAAAACCGTCGATAGCCCAACCGAAATCAACTGGGACAAACCCCTCGGCGGCCGCCGTGCCCTGGTCACCGGCGCCTCCCGTGGCATCGGCCTGGCAATCGCCCAGGTGCTGGCCCGCGATGGAGCCCATGTGGTCTGCGTGGATGTGCCCCAGGCCCAGGATTCGCTGCAACAGGCGGCCGGCAGTGTCGCAGGCACCGCACTGGCGCTGGACATCACCGCCACCGATGCCGCGCAGCAGTTGCACGCCCATGTCAGCCAACACGGTGCATTCGACGTGGTGGTGCACAACGCCGGGATTACCCGCGACAAGACCATCGCCAAGATGACTGAGACCGCGTGGCGCAGCGTACTGGCGGTCAACCTGGAAGCACCGTTGCATCTGAGCACGGCGCTGCTGGAAAGCCAGGGCCTGAATCCGGGCGGGCGGATCGTGTGTGTCTCATCGATTTCCGGTATCGCCGGCAACCTCGGGCAAAGCAACTACGCCACCTCCAAGGCCGGGGTGATCGGCCTGGTACAAGGCCTGGCCCCGCAGGCGGCGGCGCAGCAAGTGACGGTGAATGCCGTGGCACCGGGCTTTATCGAAACCCAGATGACCGCGAAGATCCCGCTGATGATTCGCGAAGCGGGGCGGCGGATGAACTCGATGTCCCAGGGCGGGCAACCCATCGACGTGGCAGAAACCATCGCCTGGCTGGCGCATCCGGCATCCGGCGGGGTCAATGGCCAGGTGGTGCGGGTCTGCGGCCAAAGCCTGTTGGGAGCCTGAGCATGGACTATGTGACGCAGATTATTGACCCGCCGCCCTCGCGCTCGCGGCTGTTGCTGGACGGGGTATTGGGGCTGCGCAAACCGAAGCTGGAAGGCGAGCCGACGTTGCCGAAAGAACGCCTGGTGCGTTCGGCCGTCGAGCTGTCTGCCCAAGGGATCGCGGCTTACGGTCGGGCCTGTGGTTTCCGCCGTGAGCAAGGCGTGCCGCTGTCCTATCCCCATGTGCTGGCGTTCCCCTTGCACCTGATGCTGCTGACCCGCCCGAGTTTCCCGTACCCGGCCAGCGGCATGGTGCATTTGGCCAATCGCATCCGCCAGCATCGACGGCTGGAGGCGGGCCAGGCCTTGCGCCTGGAGGTGTATTGCGAACGCTGGGTCGCCCATCCGAAAGGCCAGGCGCTGAGCATCGCCACCCGTGGCTACAGCGCGGGCGCCCTGATATGGGAGAGCGACAGCCTGTACCTGCGCCGTGACGTAAACGCGCCGGTTGGCGAGCCGTGGGACGACGCGTTGCCCTTGCAGGAAGAAGGTTTGCTGCGCACTCAACGCTGGGTGCTGCCGGCGGATCTGGGGCGGCGTTTCGCCAGGGTCTCGGGGGATTTCAATCCGATTCACACCTCGGTGATTGGCGCCAAACTCTTCGGCTTTCGCCGGGCCATCGCCCACGGCATGTGGACCCTTGGCCGCGCCCTGGCCGCCCAGCAATCCCCCGGCGGACTGGACCAGGCCGAGGCCCATTGCGACTTCAAGCTGCCGATCTTCCTGCCCGGCCAGGTGGCGCTGTGGAACGTTCCGCCAACCGGCCCGCGCCGTGAGTTTGAAGTGCGTAATTTCGCCGGTGACAAACCCCATATGCGTGGGCTGTTTATCTGGAATGAGACCGATCGATGAGTGACTACAGTTTCAACCCGGCCCCGACGCGCCGCGTGGCGATTATCGGCGGCAACCGTATCCCGTTCGCCCGCTCCAACACCGTGTACGCCCATGACAGCAACCAGGATCTGCTGGTCGCCGCCCTGCAAGGCCTGGTGGACCGCTACAACCTTCACGGCCTGCGCCTGGGCGAGTTTGCCGCGGGTGCGGTGATCAAGCACTCCCGGGATTTCAACCTGGCCCGGGAAAGCCTGCTGTCTACCACACTGTCTCCCGAAACCCCGGCCTACGACCTGCAACAAGCCTGCGGCACGGGCCTGGAAGCGGCGTTGCTGGTGGCGAACAAGATCGCCCTCGGGCAGATCGAAGTGGGCGTTGCCGGTGGTTCCGACACCACCTCCGACGCGCCCATCGGCATCAACGAGTCCCTGCGCCGCACCTTGCTTTCAGCCAACCGCGCCAAGGGTACCGGCGCCAAGTTGAAGGCCTTGATGGGGGTGCGCCCGTCGATGTTCTTCAAGCCGCTGCTGCCGCGCAATGGCGAGCCGCGCACCGGCTTGTCCATGGGTGAACACTGCGAGGAAATGGCCAAGCGCTGGCAGATCAAGCGCCTGGCCCAGGACGAGTTGACCCTCACCAGCCACCAGCGGCTGGATGCGGCGTACAAGCAGGGTTTCTTCGATGATTTGATCAGCCCGTATCGCGGCCTGGCCCGGGACAACAACCTGCGGGCCGACGCCAGCCTGGAGAAACTTGCCGGCTTGTCCCCGGCCTACGACCGCCAGAACGGCACGCTCACCGCCGGCAACTCCACGCCCCTGACTGACGGCGCGTCGGTGGTGCTGCTGGCCAGCGAGGAATGGGCCGCCGAACGCGGCTTGCCCGTATTGGCGTACCTGCGAACCGGTGAAACCGCTGCGGTGAATTTCGTCGACGGCACCGAAGGCCTGCTGATGGCGCCGGCCTACGCCGTGCCACGCATGCTCAAGCGCGAGGGCCTGACGTTCGCCGACTTCGATCTGTTCGAGATCCACGAAGCCTTCGCCGCCCAGGTGCTGTGCACCCTCAAGGCCTGGGAAGATCCGGATTACTGCCGCGACCGCCTGGGTCTCGACGCGCCGCTGGGCAGCATCGACCGCAGCAAAATGAACGTCAACGGCGGCTCCCTCGGCTGCGGCCACCCCTTCGCCGCCACCGGTGGCCGGCAACTCGCGGCACTGGCCAAGGCGATCCACCAGCGTGGCGGCGGCCGCGGCCTGATTTCGATCTGCGCGGCGGGTGGGTTGGGCATTACCGCTATCGTCGAAAAGTAGTTCCCACCATAAAAACAACAAGGAGACTGCCATGAACGCTGTAAGCCTGGAACAGACCGAACGCCTCTGGTTGAACGCTTACCTGCCCGGCGTACCGGCAGACATCGACGCCGGCATCGAGGATTACCCGTCGTTGCGCGAGGTGTTCCTGGAGCACCTGCACAAATTCCGCGACCGCGTGGCCTACGTCAGCATCGGCACCGAAATGACCTACGCCGACTGGGAGGTGCAGGGCATCGCCTTTGCTGCGTGGCTGCAAGCCCAGGGTGTGAAGAAGGGCGACCGGGTGGCGCTGATGATGCCCAACTGCTTGCAGTACCCGATCTGCCTGCTGGGCACGATTCTCGCGGGTGCGGTGGTGGTCAACGTCAACCCGCTGTACACCGCCCGGGAGCTGCAGCATTTGCTCAAGGACAGTGGCGCAGAGACCCTGGTGATCTTCGAAAACTTCGCCCACACCCTGGAGAAAGTGGTGGCCGCCAGTACCGTCAAACGTGTGGTGATCGCGGCCATCGGTGACCTGCTCGGCACCTTCAAGGGCGCGGCGATGAACTTCATCCTGCGCAGCGTGCAGAAGCAGGTGCCGCGTTTCAACCTGCCGGGGGCCGTGCGTTTCAACCAGGTGTTGAAACAGGGACGCGGGCAAACCCATCTCGCCGTGCCGATGAACCGCGAAGACCTGGCCTTCCTGCAATACACCGGCGGCACTACCGGCGATGCCAAGGGCGTCATGCTCAGCCATCGCAATATCATCGCCAACCTGTTGCAGGCCAAGGCGTGGGTCGGTGATCAGCTCGATCAGAACCAGCAGGAAACCAACGTCACCCTGCTGCCGCTGTACCACATCTTTTCCCTGACGGTGAACTGCCTGATGTTCATGTGCCTGGGCGGGCGCAACATCCTGATCGCCAACCCACGGGATGTGAAGCGGGTGCAGATGATCCTGCGCAAGGAGCGTTTCAACGGGATTGCCGGGGTGAATACGCTGTTCAACGGCCTGCTGGAAAACAAGGAATTCTGCGCCCGGGATTTTTCCGATTTGCGCATGGTGATCGCCGGCGGCATGGCCACCCATACCGCTGTGGCCAAGCGCTGGAAGGAAGTCACCGGCTTGCCGATCATCGAAGGCTACGGCCTCACTGAATGTTCGCCGGTGGTGAGCATCAGCCCCATCGACATCTCACGCATGCGCGAGATGGAATTCACCGGCAGTATCGGCGTGCCGTTGCCGTCGACCTGGGTGCGGTTCATTCGTGAGGACGGTGAGTTGGCGGAACTGGGCGAGCAGGGCGAACTGCAAGTACGCGGCCCGCAGGTGATGCAGGGTTACTGGAAACGCCCGGCGGAAACCGCCGAGGTGCTGGATGCCGAAGGGTGGCTGTCTACCGGGGACATCGGGGTGATGAATGAGCAGGGCTTCATCCGCCTGGTGGACCGCAAGAAAGACATGATCCTGGTGTCCGGGTTCAACGTGTACCCCAACGAGATCGAAGACGTGGTGGCGTTGCATCCGGGCGTGGCGGAAGTGGCGGCGATCGGGGTTGAGGATGGGGTGACCGGCGAACGGGTCAAAATCATCGTGGTGCGCAAGGACCCAAGCTTGACCCAGGAGCAGATTCTGGCGCATTGCCGGGAGTATTTGACGGGGTACAAGGTGCCGCGGTTTGTCGAGTTTCGTACTGAAGAGTTGCCCAAGACGACGGTGGGCAAGGTGTTGCGCCGGGCACTGCGCTAAGCCTTACGATCGTTCCCACGCTCTGCGTGGGAACGCCTCTTGTGACGCTCTGCGTCACGCTTTGGACGCGGAGCGTCCGGGGCTGCATTCCCACGCGGAGCGTGGGAACGATCGTCAGTCGTCGAATCCCACCTGCTCATGAATCTCATCGACCTTCAATTCCAGCCGATACGCCACGGCAATGAACAACGCCTGGCACAGGCACAGCGTCGCACTCAGTGACCTGAACGCAAACGACGAGCCTTCATTCACCAGCAACACCGTGCTCGCCCGCTTGGCCAGGGGCGACAGGTTGCTGTCGGTAATGATCAGGGTCTTGGCCTGATGGTGCTGGGCAATCCGCAGGCAGTGCTGGGTTTCCTTGCCGTACGGCGTAAAGCTGATGGCAATCACCAGGTCGTTGGCCCGCACACTGCGCATCTGCTCGCGATAGCTGCCGCCCAACCCCGAGACCAGATGGATGCGCTTGTTGGTGTGCTGCAGGTTGTACACCAGGTAGTCCGCCACGGCGAACGAGCGGCGCACGCCCACCACGTAGATATTGTCGGCATTCACCACCAGGTCCACGGCCTTGTCGAAGGCTGCGTCATCCAGTTCCAGCCCCAGGCGCTCGATCCCGGAGAGGGTGGCATTCACGCACTCACGCGCCAGGTCGCCGCCGCTGGCTTTCTGCGACTTGTTGGCGATCATGCTGCGGATGCGTTGCTGGTAGTTCTGCACCGGCGTGGTCTTGTGGGTGTAGGCCTCGCGGAACAGCGCCTGCATTTCACTGAAACCACTGAACCCGAAACGCTGGGAAAACCGCACGATGGCCGACGGGTGCACTTCGCATTCACGGGCGATGTCGCTGATGCGGTCGACCATGATCCGGTCGCTCTGCTGGCTCATGTAGCTGGCGATGCGCTTGAGCTGGCGCGGCAGGCTCTCGTATTCATCGGTGATCAGCTGCAACAACCGCTCGGCGTTCAGCGGCGGGCTGGCGAGTGCGTCTTCCGGGGCGCTCTGGGACATAGGGAATCCTTCTGGCTTGTTCTTATAGGGCGCGTCGAGGCGCCCCTGACAATAAGTCGATGTGCGCAAGTCTACAGGGTAGGCGCAAAAAAATACCTCGGCATCCCGCCCCACGGTGCAGCTGAAACGATGCACTGCGGCTGGAACATACCGATGATGGCGTATTGGAAAATATATTCCACAAAAAATATTTATAGAATAAATATTGATTGGCGTCACCAGACGTTCTAGTCTGCTTGCACCAAGAGCGTATGCCGCCACCGCGACGGCACACGCAGGCTGATAAAAATAACAGGAGCCAGCATGGGCCAGACTCGTTTTGCCAGTGGGCGTCAATTGGATCTGATTTGCCTGGGACGCCTGGGCGTCGACCTTTACGCACAACAAGTGGGTGCACGGCTGGAGGATGTCTCGAGCTTCGCCAAGTACCTCGGCGGTTCCTCCGCCAACATCGCGTTCGGCACCGCGCGGCTGGGGCTCAAGTCGGCGATGTTGAGCCGGGTAGGGGACGACCACATGGGGCGTTTCCTGCTGGAGTCCCTGGCCCGCGAAGGCTGTGACGTCAGCGGCATCAAGGTCGACCCGGAACGCCTCACCGCCCTGGTGCTGCTGGGCCTCAAGGACCGCGAAACCTTCCCGCTGGTGTTCTACCGCGAGAACTGCGCCGACATGGCCCTGCGCGCCGAAGACATCAGTGAAGCGTTCATTGCTTCCAGCAAGGCGTTGCTGATCACCGGTACCCACTTCTCCACCGACGGCGTGTACAAGGCCAGCATCCAGGCCCTGGACTACGCCGAGAAGCACAACGTCAAACGCGTGCTCGACATCGACTACCGCCCGGTGCTCTGGGGCCTGGCCGGCAAGGCCGATGGCGAAACCCGGTTTGTGGCCGACCAGAATGTCAGCCAGCACGTGCAGAAAATCCTCCCGCGTTTTGACCTGATCGTCGGCACCGAAGAAGAATTCCTGATTGCCGGTGGCAGTGAAGATTTGCTCACGGCATTGCGCACGGTGCGTGCCCTGACCTCGGCCACCCTGGTGGTCAAGCTTGGCCCCCAGGGCTGCACGGTGATCCACGGCGATATCCCGGCCCGCCTTGAAGACGGCGCGATCTACCCCGGGGTACGGGTGGAAGTACTCAACGTGCTGGGCGCCGGCGATGCCTTCATGTCCGGCTTCCTCAGCGGCTGGCTTGAAGACGCCAGCGACGAGCGCTGCAGCCAGTTGGCGAATGCCTGCGGCGGCCTGGTTGTGTCGCGCCATGCCTGCGCGCCGGCCATGCCGACCCGCGCCGAACTCGATTACCTGTTCAACAGCCCGGTGCCGATTACCCGCCCAGACCAGGACGCGGTGCTGCAACGCCTGCACCAGGTCAGCGTGCCGCGTAAGGTCTGGAAGCAGCTGTTTGTATTTGCCTTCGACCACCGCTGGCAGTTGGTGGAACTGGCCCAAAAAGGCGGCCAGGACCCGGCGCGCATCAGCGCCCTCAAGCAACTGTTTATCCAGGCCGTGGAACGGGTTGAAAGCAAACTGGCGGACCAGGGCGTCGAGGCTGACGTCGGGATTCTGGCCGACCAACGCTTCGGCCAGGACGCGCTGAACGCCGCCAGCGGTCGCGGCTGGTGGATCGCCCGCCCGGTGGAAGTCCAGAATTCACGGCCGCTGGCCTTTGAACACGGGCGCTCGGTGGGCAGCAACCTGATTGCCTGGCCCCGGGAGCAGATCATCAAGTGCCTGGTGCAATTTCACCCCGATGACGAGCCATTGCTGCGCCTGGAACAGGAAGCGCAACTCAAGGCCCTGTATCAGGCGTCCCTGGTCAGCGGCCATGAGCTGCTGCTGGAAGTCGTGCCCCCCAAGGATCACCCGTCCACCTATCCCGACGTGCTCTATCGCAGTCTCAAGCGCCTGTACAACCTGGGCATCTACCCGGCGTGGTGGAAGATCGAGGCGCAGTCGGCCGCAGACTGGAAAAAGCTCGACGAGCTTATCCAGGAGCGCGATCCCTACTGCCGGGGCGTGGTGCTGCTGGGCCTGAACGCTTCCGCCGAATGCCTGGCCGATGGCTTCCAGCAAGCCAGCCAAAGCCAGACCTGCCGCGGGTTCGCCGTGGGTCGCACGATCTTCCAGGAACCGAGCCGAGCCTGGCTGGCGGGGGAGATTGACGATCAAGCCTTGATTGAGCAGGTGCAGTGCATCTTTGAGCAATTGATTAAGGCTTGGCGCAGTTCTCGAAGCTAAACACGCAATCAAATGTGGGAGCTGGCTTGCCTGCGATGGCATCACCTCGGTACACCTGTTAGACCGAGTCGCGCGCATCCCAGGCAAGCCCGCTCCCACATAAAGCAGATCTCAGGCAACTCTGAAAAAACAATAATAGGTGCAGCCATGCCCGCTATCCGAATTGGCATCAACCCGATCTCCTGGAGCAACGACGACCTGCCGGCCCTGGGCGGTGAAACGCCGTTGAGCACGGCCCTCAGCGAAGGCAAGGACATCGGCTACGAAGGCTTTGAACTCAACGGCAAATTCCCCAAGGACGCCAAAGGTGTCGGCGATGTATTGCGCCCCTACGACCTGGCACTGGTCTCCGGCTGGTACTCCAGTCGCCTGGCCCGGCGCTCGGTGGCGGAAGAAATCGAAGCCATCGCCAGCCACGTCGAACTGCTGCGTGAAAACGGCGCCAGCGTGTTGGTGTATGGAGAAGTCGCCGACTCGATCCAGGGTTCGCCGGTGCGCCTGATCGAACGCCCGCGTTTTCACAGCGAACAGGCCTGGCAGGAATACGCCGACAAACTCACCGAACTGGCGCGTTTCACCCTGTCCCAGGGCGTGCGCCTGGCGTACCACCACCATATGGGCGCCTACGTCGAATCCCCGGAAGACATCGACCAACTGATGCGCCGCACCGGCCCGGAAGTCGGCCTGCTGTTTGATTCGGGCCACTGCTACATGGGTGGCGGCGAGCCTATCGAGGTGCTGCGCAAACACATCGCCCGCATCTGCCACGTGCACTTCAAGGATGTGCGCAAGCCGGTGGTGCAACTGGCACGCAACCAGATGTGGAGCTTCCCGGATTGCATCGTCAACGGCACCTTCACCGTGCCCGGCGACGGCGATATCGACTTCGCCGCGCTGCTGGACGTGCTGCTGGCCGCCAATTACCAGGGTTGGCTGGTAGTGGAGGCCGAGCAGGATCCTGCCGTGGCGCCGAGCTACATCTATGCGAAGAAGGGTTACGACACCCTGCGCGCACTGTTGAGCGAGAGGACTGGACAATGAGCCTGTTGGTCAAAAGCAGCAAGCGCGGGCAAACCATGGTGGCGCTGGAAGAAGGGCGCCTGGAATACGTGGGCTTCGCCGCCTACCGCCTGAGCCTGGGTGAAACCTTGCCAGTCACCGCCGGCGACAAGGAACTGTGCCTGGTGCTGCTCAGCGGCCGGGTGACTATCCAGGGCGAAGGCTTCAACTGGGAAAACCTCGGTGATCGCCACTCGGTGTTCGAAGACAAGTCGCCCTTCGCCGCTTATTTGCCGCCAGGCACCGACGCCCAGGTCACCGCGCTGAGCGACGTGCAAATCGCCGTCTGCGCCGCTCCCGGCTCAACCGACGCAGGTCTGGCACCCCGTCTGATTCGCCCCGAGCAATGCAAGCGCAGCGTACGCGGCAAGGGCGCCAACACCCGCTACGTGTGCGACATCCTGCCCGACAGCGAGCCTGCCCATTCGCTGCTGGTGGTGGAAGTGCGCACGCCGTCCGGTCACTCGTCGAGCTACCCGCCCCACAAGCACGACACCGACGATCTGCCGCACCAGAGCTTTCTCGAAGAAACCTACTACCACCAGATCAACCCGCCCCAGGGCTTCGTGTTCCAGCGCGTCTACACCGACGACCGCAGCATCGACCAGGCCATGGCCGTGGAAAACAGCGACCTGGTGGTGGTGCCCAAGGGGTATCACCCGGTCAGCGTGCCGTATGGCTACGAGTCTTACTACCTGAACGTGATGGCCGGCCCCAAGCGCGCCTGGCATTTCCATAACGACCCGCAGCACAGCTGGCTGCTGGATCTTTAAGCACTTTCGACGGAGAACAATAATGAGCAACGCCCCGGTAATCGGCCATTACATCAACGGCCAGGTGCACGACAGCGCCAGTGAGCGTTTCAGCAATGTGTTCAACCCGGCCACCGGCGAAGTCCAGGCCCGCGTCGGACTGGCCAGCCAGAAGACCGTCGATGAGGCCGTGGCGTCGGCGCTGAAAGCCTTCCCGGCGTGGTCCGAGCAATCGTCCCTGCGCCGTTCGCGGGTGCTGTTCAAATTCAAGGAATTGCTCGACCGGCACCACGATGAGCTGGCTGAAATCATCAGCCGCGAACACGGCAAAGTGTTCTCCGACGCCAAGGGCGAAGTCACCCGTGGTATCGAGATCGTCGAGTTCGCCTGCGGTGCGCCAAACCTGTTGAAAACCGATTTCAGCGACAACATCGGCGGCGGCATCGACAACTGGAACCTGCGTCAGCCACTGGGCGTGTGCGCCGGCATTACCCCGTTCAACTTCCCGGTGATGGTGCCGCTGTGGATGATCCCGCTGGCGCTGGCCACCGGTAACTGCTTCATCCTCAAGCCGTCGGAGCGCGACCCATCCGCCAGTTTGCTGATGGCCCGCCTGCTGACCGAAGCCGGGCTGCCCGACGGTGTGTTCAACGTGGTGCAGGGTGACAAGAGCGCGGTAGACGGCCTGTTGCAGCACCCGGACATCGAGGCGATTTCGTTTGTTGGCTCCACGCCGATTGCCGAGTACATCCACCAGCAGGCCACCCAGCGCGGCAAGCGTGTGCAGGCATTGGGCGGGGCGAAGAACCATATGATCGTGATGCCCGACGCCGACCTGGATCAGGCGGCTGACGCCTTGATCGGCGCAGCGTACGGCTCGGCCGGCGAGCGCTGCATGGCGATCTCGATTGCGGTGGTGGTGGGCGATGTCGGCGACAGGCTGATCGAAAAACTGCTGCCGCGTATCGACCAGTTGAAGGTCGGCAACGGTATGCAAAAAGACAGCGAGATGGGCCCGCTGGTTACCGCCGAACACAAGGCCAAGGTCGAAGGGTTTATCGACCAGGGCGTGGCCCAGGGCGCGAAGCTGATCGTCGACGGTCGTGGCTTCAAGGTGCCGGGCGCGGAGGGTGGTTTCTTCGTCGGTGCGACCTTGTTCGATAACGTCACCACCGAAATGAGCATCTACCAGCAAGAGATTTTCGGGCCGGTGCTGGGCATCGTGCGGGTGGCGGATTTTGCCAGTGCCGTGGCCTTGATCAACGCCCATGAGTTCGGCAACGGCGTGTCGTGCTTTACCAGCGACGGCGGCATTGCCCGTGCCTTTGCCCGCACCATCAAGGTCGGGATGGTCGGCATCAACGTGCCGATTCCGGTGCCGATGGCCTGGCATTCGTTCGGTGGCTGGAAGCGCTCGCTGTTCGGCGACCACCACGCCTATGGCGAAGAAGGCATTCGTTTCTACAGCCGCTACAAGAGCGTCATGCAACGCTGGCCCGACAGCATCGCCAAGGGCCCTGAATTCAGCATGCCAACTGCCAAGTAACGTTTTCGAGTGTGGAGCACAACAATAATGAAGTCGCCTCTACGTTTTGCCCTGAACCGCATGGTCGCCCCCAGCCTTTCCCTGCCCGATTTTATCCAGCTGGCGGTGACCCTGAAATGCGACGCCATCGAGATCCGCAACGACCTCAAGGGCATCGAGATTGAAGACGGCACCCCTGCCAGCCGCGTGCGCGAATTGTGCGCGGTGCATGGCATCACGGTGCTGTCGATCAACGCGCTGTACCCCTTCGATGTGTGGGATGACGAACGCCGCGGCCAGGCCATCAAGCTGGCGGCCTATGCCCGCGAATGCGGCGCGCAGGCGTTGGTGATGTGCCCGTTGAACGACCGCGCCGACTCGCGCAACGAAGCCCAGCGCTCGGCCGGTTTGCGCACCGCCTTGAGTGAACTGGCGCCGATCCTGCGGGAATACGGGATTCTCGGTTTTGTCGAACCCCTGGGGTTTGAAGAATGCTCGCTGCGCCGCAAACGCGTGGCCGTGGATGCGATCAAGTCTGTCGGCGGCCTGGATGTGTTCCGCGTGGTGCATGACACCTTCCACCACCACCTGGCCAGTGAACATGAGTTCTTCCCCGAGCTGACCGGGCTGGTGCATATCTCCGGCGTGGAAGATGCCGACGCACCGCTGAACTCGATCCGCGACGGCCACCGCGTGCTGGTGGGCGAGGCTGACATCCTCGGCAATGCCGCGCAGATCGACACGCTGCTCAGCACCGGCTACAGCGGCCACCTGTCATTCGAACCGTTCGCCGAAAGCGTGCACGGCCTGGCAGATATCAAGCAGGCGTTGGGGGCGAGTATCGCCCACCTGCAGAAACGATAAGGGGCACCTCATGACCACAACCCGATTGACCATGGCCCAGGCCCTGGTGAAGTTTCTGGATAACCAGTACATCGAAGTCGACGGTGTGCAGAGCAAATTTGTCGCGGGCATCTTCACGATTTTTGGCCACGGCAATGTGCTGGGCCTGGGCCAGGCCCTGGAGCAGGACAGCGGCGACCTGGTGGTGCATCAGGGCCGCAACGAACAGGGTATGGCCCACGCGGCGATTGGTTTTGCCAAGCAGCACTTGCGCCGCAAGATCTACGCGTGCTCCTCCTCGGTGGGGCCGGGTGCGGCGAATATGTTGACCGCCGCGGCGACCGCGACCGCCAACCGGATTCCGTTGCTGCTGTTGCCCGGTGATGTCTACGCCAGTCGCCAGCCCGATCCGGTACTGCAACAAATCGAACAGTTCCACGACTTGAGCATCAGCACCAACGACGCGTTTCGTGCGGTCAGCAAATACTGGGACCGCATCAACCGCCCGGAACAGCTGATGACGGCGGCGATCCACGCCATGCGCGTGCTCACCGACCCGGCGGAAACCGGCGCCGTGACCCTGGCCCTGCCGCAGGACGTGCAGGGCGAAGCCTGGGATTACCCGGATTACTTCCTGCAAAAACGCGTGCACCGTATCGACCGTCGCCCGGCGACCGAAGCGATGCTGGGGGATGCCGTGGCGGCGTTCAAGGGCAAGCGCAAACCGTTGATCGTGTGTGGTGGCGGGGTCAAATACTCCGGCGCGAATGCCGCACTGCAAGCCTTTGCCGAGCGCTTCGACATTCCGTTCGCGGAAACCCAGGCGGGCAAGAGTGCGGTGGTGTCCAGTCATCCGCTGAACCTCGGCGGTCTTGGTGAAACCGGCTGCCTGGCGGCGAACCTGCTGGCACCCGAGGCAGATCTGATCATTGGTATCGGCACGCGCTATACCGATTTCACCACGTCGTCGAAGTCACTGTTCAAGCATCCTGAGGTGCAGTTTCTCAACCTGAATATCAGCCCGTGCGACGCACTGAAACTCGATGGCGTGCAGTTGCTGGCGGATGCCAAGGTTGGCCTGGAAGCACTGGCTGAAGCCTTGGGCGACTACCGTTCCAGCTGGGGGGATCAGCCACGGGATGCCAAGGCGCAATTGGACGTCGAAGTCGACCGCATCTACCAGGCGGAATACCAGACTGAAAACTTCGTCCCTGAAATCAACGACCACATGGACCCGGCGGTGCTGCGTGAGTTTATCGAGCTGACCGGTTCCTGTCTGACCCAAAGCCGCGTACTCGGTGTGCTCAACGAAGCCCTGGCCGACGACGCGATCATCGTCGCCGCTGCCGGCAGCCTGCCGGGTGACTTGCAGCGCAGCTGGCGCAGCAAGGGCGTCAACACCTACCACGTCGAATACGGTTATTCGTGCATGGGCTACGAGGTCAACGCCGCATTGGGCGTGAAGCTGGCCGAGCCCGAGCGCGAGGTGTACGCACTGGTGGGCGACGGCTCGTACATGATGCTGCACTCGGAGCTGGCCACCTCGATCCAGGAGCGGCGCAAGATCAACGTGGTGCTGCTGGACAACATGACCTTCGGCTGCATCAACAATTTGCAGATGGAACACGGCATGGACAGCTTCGGCACCGAGTTCCGCTTCCGCAACCCCGAGACCGGCAAGCTCGACGGCGGTTTTGTGCCGGTGGACTTCGCCATGAGTGCGGCGGCCTATGGTTGCAAGACCTACAAGGTCAACACCGTGGAGCAGTTGCAGGCGGCGCTGGCCGATGCGCACACGCAAACCGTGTCGACGCTGATTGATATCAAGGTCCTGCCGAAAACCATGATCCACAAATACCTGTCGTGGTGGCGCGTCGGTGTGGCGCAGGTGTCCACCAGCGCGCGCACCGATGCGGTGGCCAAACAACTCAATGAACGCCTGGCCAAGGCCCGGCAGTACTAATAACAAGAGGAGTGTTTTCATGTCTTTGAAGTTGGGTGTTATCGGTACTGGCGCCATCGGCCAGGATCACATTCGTCGCTGCAGCCAGACCTTGCTCAACAGCCAGGTGGTGGCCGTGACCGACATCAACCTTGAGCAGGCGGCCAAGGTCGTCGCTGACCTGAAACTCACCGCCGAGGTGTACCCGGACGGCCACGCGCTGATCAATTCGCCGCAGGTCGAGGCGATCCTGGTGACCTCATGGGGCCCGAGCCACGAAGAATTTGTGTTGGCGGCGATTGCGGCCGGCAAACCCGTGTTCTGCGAAAAACCCTTGGCGGTGACTGCCGAAGGCTGCCGCAAGATCGTCGAGGCCGAAGTGGCCCACGGCAAGCGCCTGGTGCAGGTGGGTTTCATGCGTCCGTATGACCAAGGCTATCGCGCCTTGAAAGCCGTGATCGACAGCGGCCAGATCGGCGAGCCGCTGATGCTGCACTGTGCCCACCGCAATCCGAGGGTGGGTGAGAACTACAAGACCGACATGGCGATCACCGACACCCTGATCCACGAGCTGGATGTGTTGCGCTGGTTGCTGGCCGATGACTACGTGTCGGTGCAGGTGGTGTTCCCGCGTAAATCGAGCAAGGCGCTGGCCCATCTGCGTGACCCGCAGATCGTGCTGCTGGAAACCGCCAAGGGTACGCGCATCGATGTGGAAGTGTTTGTGAACTGCCAGTACGGCTACGACATCCAGTGCGAAGTGGTGGGGGAGACCGGTATTGCGAAATTGCCGGAGCCGTCCCAGGTGCAGATGCGCAGCGGGGCCAAGTTGTCGAATGCGATCCTGATGGATTGGAAAGACCGGTTCATCGCGGCGTATGACGTTGAGCTGCAGGCGTTTATCGACGGTGTGAGGGCAGGGCAAGTGGGGGGGCCGTCGGCGTGGGATGGTTTTGCAGCGGCGGTGGCGGCGGATGCGTGTATTGAGGCGCAGAACAGTGGGCAGATTGTGAAAGTGGGCCTGCCACCCCGTCCGCATTTCTACGGCTAACCACAATCCTCACTGATGTAACGCAGTCAGTGTGGGAGCGGGCTTGCTCGCGAATGCGGCCTTTCAGTCAACATTTGCATCGACTGACCCACCGCATTCGCGAGCAAGCCCGCTCCCACATTTGACCGAGTTCCTACCTCAAATTCGGGAGATCTCAAGCATGCGCATCGCATTAGACCCCTACATGTACCGCCACCTGCCCCTCGGCCAAATGGTCGACAAGGCCGCCGAGCTCGGCTACCAGCACATCGAACTCTCGCCCCGGGAAGACTTCCTGCCGTTCTACAAGGCCCCCCGGGTCGACCGCGCGCGCATCAAGGAGTTTCGCAAGGCCCTGAGCGACGCCGGCGTGCAACTCTCATCCCTGCTGCCCATGTACCACTGGGCCGCCGCCGACGAAGGCCTGCGGGTTGCCGCCGTGCGCAACTGGAAGCGCGCGATCCAGATCGCCGTGGAAATGGACTGCGAGCTGGTCAACACCGAATTCACCGGCCAGTCCGACAACCCGTTGGTGTGCGAAAACCAGTTCATGCGCTCCATGGACGAGCTGATGCCGGAGTTCGAGCGCGAAGGCATCAAGCTGGATATCCAGGCGCATCCGTACGACTTCTGCGAGCGCAACAACGAGTCGGTGGACATCATTCGCGGCCTCGACCGCGACTGGATCAACTACCTCTACGCCGCGCCGCACACCTTCTTCTATGACGACGGCAAGGGCGATATCGCCTCGATGCTCAAGTACGCAGGCTCCAAGCTCAGCCACTTGATCATTGCCGACACTTACAACCACCGGGCGTCGTCCAACCTGCGCTACATCGTCAACCCGCCGGGCGTCACCGCCACCGTGCACCAGCACCTGGACATCGGCCAGGGCGAGGTCAACTGGGAGGCGTTTTTCGGCACTCTGCGGGAAATCAAGTTCGACGGCATTGCCACAGTGTCGGTGTTTGCCTGGGAAGACCGGCCGGATGAGTCCAACCGGATGATGCTGGAGCGGGTGACCCGCGAGTTGTGCTGTTAGACCGTTGTGGCTTGCCCTGTGGCGAGGGAGCTTGCTCCCGCTGGGGTGCGAAGCGCCCCCAAAAGCTTGCGACTGCTACGCAGTCGAGCGGGAGCAAGCTCCCTCGCCACAATTAACCAAGGAGTATTTGTATGCGAATCGGACTGGTTGGATACGGCAAAGGCGGCCGTGTATTTCATGCACCCCTGATAGCCAGCCTGCCGGGGGCGACCTTTGTCGGCGTGGTGACACGGTCAAGCGAACGTCGCCAGCAACTGGCGACGGATCACCCCGGAGTGAAGGCCTTCGACAGTATCGGGCAGATCACCGAGGCCGGTGTCGACGTGCTGGTGATCTCCACCACCCTCAAGGGCCGTCCGGCCCTGGTGCTGGAGGCCATTGAGCACGGTGTGGCGGTGGTCAGCGACAAACCCTTTGCCAGCAATGCCGAACAGGCCCAGGCCTTGATCACCGCCGCCGAGCGCCAGGGCGTGCTGCTCAGCGTCTACCAGAACCGGCGCTGGGATTCGGACTTCCTCACCGTGCGCAAGCTGATCGACGCCGGAGCCCTGGGCTCCGTCACCCGCTTTGAATCCCGGGTGGAGCGCTACAACCCGGGCTCGGTGGGCAATGCCAGCGGCGGCGGCTTCCTGCGGGACCTGGGCAGCCATCTGGTGGACCAGGCCATGCAACTGTTCGGCCCGGTGGACCGGGTGTTCGCGCAGTTGCACTACACCGCCGATGAGCCGAACGTTGACCACGGCTTCTTTGTATCGCTGACCCACGCCAACGGGGTGATTTCACACCTGTGGGGCAGCGCCCTGCAAAACAGCCAGGCCCCGCGGTTTCGGGTGAATGGCACGGCCGGTTGCTACACCATCGAAGGGCTGGACGGCCAGGAAGAGGCGCTGCTGGCCGGCAAGACCCCGAAAACCGAAGGCGAGCACTGGGGCGCTGAAGAACATCGACGCTGGGGCTGGTTCGAGCAGGGGCCGGATCGTGAGCGGGTGCCGTCGGAAAAGGGCCGTTGGAATCAGTTCTACAGTCAGCTGCAAAGCGCGGTGGAAGGCCACGGCGAGTTGCCGGTGAACGTCCTGGATGCGCTGGCAACCACCCGCGTACTGGACGCCGCGCGCCTGAGTTCAGAGCGCCAGCAGGTAGTGGAAATGGCGGCTATGGAGCCTCATGGATGAAAAATAGAATAAAATTCTAAAACAGGTTGATATGGAAATTATTTTCCAATAAAGTCATTCCAGGTTGCATAAAGTACGTTCGGACTCGATTCGGGCGACTCGACAAAAACAAGATCAAAACAACCAGGTACCGTCAGATGAAAATCTTCAACGCTGTACTGCGAGTTTTACGTCCTGCCCTCCAGCCACGCGGTCTGCCCCGCGCCCGGCCGTTTTACTTTTCCCTCCTGAATGTCCTGTGCGTCGAAAGCAAGGGTTCCCTGGTGTGCTGCATTCCGGGGGCGCCGATCGTTCGACTGCCGACCGCTTCGCTCTGAAAAACGCAACGTCCACAAAACCAACAAGAAATTGGAGACAGACCGTTCATGAAGACCCCGATCCGTTTTACCGCGCTGGCCCTGTCCATGATGCTCGCCAGTGGTTTCGCCACGGCGGCCGATATCAAGGTGGGCGTGAGCATGTCGGCGTTCGATGACACCTTCCTGACTTACCTGCGTGAAGACATGGACAAGCAAGCCAAGTCCTACCCCAAGGGTGACGGCGTGCAGCTGCAGTTCGAAGACGCCCGCGCCGACGTGGTCAAGCAACTGAGCCAGGTCGAGAGCTTTATCAGCCAGAAAGTCGATGCCATCATCGTCAATCCGGTCGATACCGCATCGACCAAGAACATTATCACCGAAGCTACCAAGGCGGGGATTCCGCTGGTGTTCGTCAACCGGCGTCCCGACCAGAAAGAATTACCCAAGGGCGTGGTGGCGGTGACCTCCGATGATGTCGAGGCGGGCCGCCTGCAAATGCAGTACATCGCCGAAAAGCTCGGCGGCAAGGGCAAGATCGTGATCCTGCTGGGTGACCTGGCGAACAACTCCACCACCAACCGCACCAAGGGGGTGAAGGAAGTCCTGGCCAAATACCCAGGCATCACCATCGAGCAGGAACAGACCGGCATCTGGCTGCGTGACAAGGGCATGACCCTGGTCAACGACTGGCTGACCCAAGGCCGTGAATTCAACGCGGTGCTGGCCAACAACGACGAGATGGCCATCGGTGCGTCCATGGCGTTGAAGTCGGCGGGCACCAAGCCGGGCACCGTGTTGATCGCCGGGGTGGATGGCACACCGGACGGTTTGAACGCGATTACCAAGGGCGACATGGCCGCGTCGGCGTTCCAGGACGCCAATGGCCAGGCCGTGGGTTCGGTGGAAGCGGCGCGCAAGATGGCCAGGCACGAACCGGTCGAGCAGAACGTGGTGATCCCGTTCAAGCTGATCACCCCGGACAACGTCAAAGACTTCAAGTAGCCCTAAATAACAACAATAAACCGGCAGGGCAGCCACGGCGGCCCTGCTGACGGAGTACCCGATATGTTTGCTCAAGCGACTGCTTCCCAGCCTCCCGGTATCCAGCCCTTGGTACTGGAAGAACCCTATCTGCTGGAGATCTCCAACATCAGCAAAGGCTTTCCCGGCGTCGTGGCCCTGGCCGATGTGCAGCTGCGGGTGCGCCCCGGCTCGGTGCTGGCGCTGATGGGCGAGAACGGTGCGGGCAAGTCGACACTGATGAAGATCATCGCCGGCATCTATCAGCCGGACGCCGGTGAAATCCGCTTGCGTGGCAAGCCGATCAAATTCGAAACACCGCTGGCAGCGCAGAAGGCCGGGATCGCGATGATCCACCAGGAACTCAACCTGATGCCGCACATGAGCATCGCCGAGAACATCTGGATCGGTCGCGAACAGCTCAACGGCCTGCACATGGTCAACCACCGGGAAATGCACCGCTGCACCGCCGAACTGCTGGCGCGGCTGCGGATCAATCTCGACCCGGAGGAACACGTCGGTAACCTGAGCATTGCCGAGCGGCAGATGGTCGAGATTGCCAAGGCGGTGTCCTATGACTCCGACATCCTGATCATGGATGAACCGACCTCCGCCATTACCGACAAGGAAGTGGCCCACCTGTTTTCGATCATTGCCGACCTCAAGTCCCAGGGCAAAGGCATCATCTACATCACCCATAAAATGAACGAAGTATTCGCCATCGCCGATGAAGTGGCGGTGTTCCGCGATGGCGCCTATATCGGCCTGCAGCGGGCCGACAGCATGGACAGCGACAGCCTGATCTCGATGATGGTGGGGCGTGAGCTGAGCCAGCTGTTCCCGGTGCGCGACAAGCCCATCGGCAATCTGCTGCTGTCGGTGCGCGACCTGCGCCTGGATGGGGTATTCCAGGGCGTGTCGTTCGACCTGCATGCCGGGGAAATTCTCGGTATCGCCGGGCTGATGGGCTCCGGGCGGACCAATGTGGCCGAAACCATTTTCGGCATCACCCCAAGCTCCGGCGGCGAGATCCAGTTGGACGGCAAGACCGTGCGCATCACCGACCCGCACATGGCCATCGAGAAGGGCTTCGCGCTGCTGACCGAAGACCGCAAGCTCAGCGGCCTGTTCCCCTGCCTGTCGGTGCTGGAAAACATGGAGATGGCTGTGCTGCCGCATTACTCCGGCAATGGCTTTATCCAGCAAAAAGCCCTGCGTGCCCTGTGCGAAGACATGTGCACCAAGCTGCGGGTGAAAACCCCGTCGCTGGAGCAGTGCATCGACACCTTGTCCGGTGGCAACCAGCAAAAAGCCCTGTTGGCCCGCTGGCTGATGACCAACCCACGGCTGCTGATCCTCGACGAACCCACCCGCGGTATCGACGTGGGCGCCAAGGCCGAGATCTACCGGCTGATTTCCTACCTGGCCAGCGAAGGCATGGCGGTGATCATGATTTCCTCGGAGCTGCCCGAGGTGCTGGGCATGAGCGACCGGGTGATGGTGATGCACGAAGGCGACCTGATGGGCACCCTGGACCGCGCGGATGCGACCCAGGAAAAAGTCATGCAACTGGCTTCCGGTATGACGGCGGTCCACTAACGAACAGACGGCGCCGGCCCGTTGTGGCCGGCGCAACGCGATAAAAAAGGTGAGTGGTTATGAACGCGATACTGGAAAGCAAACCCGAGGAAAAGAAGCCCGCTGCGGCGCCGGTCAAGCACCGTCGACGCATGCCCACCGAGCTGAGCATCCTGCTGGTGCTGATTGGCATCGGCCTGGTGTTTGAGTTGTTCGGCTGGATCGTGCGCGACCAGAGCTTCCTGATGAACTCCCAGCGCCTTGTATTGATGATCCTGCAAGTGTCGATCATCGGCCTGCTGGCGATTGGCGTGACCCAGGTGATCATCACCACCGGTATCGATTTGTCCTCGGGCTCGGTGCTGGCGTTGTCGGCGATGATCGCCGCCAGCCTGGCGCAGACTTCCGACTTTTCCCGTGCGGTGTTTCCGTCATTGACTGACCTGCCGGTGTGGATACCGGTGGCGATGGGCCTGGGCGTGGGGCTGCTGGCGGGGGCGATCAACGGCAGTATCATTGCGGTCACCGGGATTCCACCGTTTATTGCGACCCTCGGCATGATGGTCTCGGCCCGTGGCCTGGCGCGTTACTACACCGAAGGCCAGCCGGTGAGCATGCTCTCGGACTCCTACACGGCCATCGGCCACGGCGCGATGCCGGTGGTGATCTTCCTGGTGGTGGCGGTGATCTTCCATATCGCCCTGCGCTACACCAAGTACGGCAAGTACACCTACGCCATCGGCGGCAACATGCAGGCGGCGCGCACCTCGGGCATCAACGTCAAGCGCCACCTGATCATCGTCTACAGCATCGCCGGCCTGCTGGCAGGCCTGGCCGGTGTAGTGGCGTCGGCACGGGCAGCCACCGGGCAGGCGGGGATGGGCATGTCCTATGAGCTGGACGCGATTGCCGCCGCGGTGATCGGCGGCACCAGCCTGGCGGGCGGAGTAGGGCGCATCACCGGCACCGTGATCGGCGCGCTGATCCTCGGGGTGATGGCCAGCGGGTTTACCTTCGTCGGCGTGGATGCCTACATCCAGGACATCATCAAGGGCCTGATCATCGTGGTGGCGGTGGTGATCGACCAATATCGCAACAAGCGCAAACTCAAGCGCTGATACGGTCCTCAAGGCCGCATCGGTCAAAATGTGGGAGCGGGCTTGCCCGCGAAGACGGTGTATCAGTTAAACATTCAGTGACTGACACACTGCCTTCGCGAGCAAGCCCGCTCCCACATTTAACCGTTTGTCTTCTATATAGCTCCACAACACTGAATTTCTTGCTATAAACGCACTCCGATGACCATTCGCCGAGCCCGTCCTGGTGCCTTTGCGGGTTATCTTGGAAAAAATGCCTGTCATTTCAGTTGCTGAGCCCTCAAGTCGGCCTTAGACTGCCGCCCCTCGTAAATTGAGTGCCGGGTGGCGCTTGAAATGGACGGCGCCTTTCCGAGACCTGCAGAGGTCGGCCGGAACGCTCCCTTATTCGCCTTAATGCACGTATTTTTTATAGAGAAATCAATGACAAAGGAAAAGTTGCTGGCCATGCCGGCGGATGACTACATGAATGCCGAGCAGCACGCTTTTTTCGAGAAGTTGTTGCAGGACATGAAAGTGGAACACCACGAGCGCATCGAGCAGAACCGCATCGCCATTGAAAGCCTGGACACCCCGGCAGACCCGGCCGACGCTGCTTCTGTCGAAGAAGAGCGCACCTGGCTGGTGAACGCCATCGACCGCGACCAGCGCATGCTGCCGCAACTTGAGCAGGCCCTGGGCCGTATCAAGGAAGACTCCTTCGGCTGGTGCGATGACAGCGGCGAGCCTATCGGCCTCAAGCGCCTGCTGATCAGCCCGACCACCAAGTACTGCATCGAAGCGCAAGAACGCCACGAGCAAATCGACAAGCACCAGCGTCAAGCCTGATGCCCCCCGTGTAGGAGCGAGCTTGCTCGCGAAGGTCGTTCACGATAACGCGGGAAACCTGATACCCAACGGTGCTCTCAGGTTCTTCGCGAGCAAGCTCGCTCCTACATAGATTTCGCCCGTATTACCGCTGTCTATTGATCTGCTGCAAGCCCCCCACTAAAGGCCCATGGATAATGGCCACATAGTGGCGTCTAATGCAGTCACAATAACGACAAGCAGCGGGGTAACGAACATGGCTGGAGACGGATCTCTCATGGGCGCAGCAGTGTCACCACCCGTGGTGGCGCGACAGTTGCCCGGCTGGTTTACACCGCTCCTGCAAAGTACCGCCCTGGTGCTGTTGCTGCTGGGCCTGGCGTTCGCCCAACTCTCGATTTACCTGTGCCTGCCGGTGGCCCTGCTGCTGATCTGGCTACCTCGCCTGACACATCGCACCCCCAGCGTTGCCGCGTCCGAAGCCACCGATGCAATCGGCGAGCTGACCCGCGACCTGTCCTACACCACCAGCCATAACGCACTGTCTGCTGCCGGCGTGGCCTATTCGGTCAAGCAACTGGCGGCCAGGCTGCAATCTCAATTGGGCGCGGCGAAGCAGATCGTCAGCAGTGCCGAAGTGATGATCGGCACCGAGCAGGTCACCTCGCAACTGAGCCGCCAGGCCCTCGGCGCGGCCAGCCAGGCCCATCAGCGCAGTACCGAAGGGCGCGAGGTGCTGGCGCAATCCATCACCCGTATGCACCAGCTCAGCCAGCGCGCCAACGACAGCCGTCAATTGATCGAGGCCTTGAGCCAGCGCAGCGAAGAAATCCAGCGCGTCACCCTGGTGATCCAGTCGATCGCCAGCCAGACCAACCTGCTGGCCTTGAACGCGGCGATTGAAGCCGCGCGGGCCGGTGAGCATGGTCGCGGGTTTGCGGTGGTCGCCGACGAGGTGCGTGGCCTGGCTGGGCGAACCGCCACGGCGACCGATGAAGTCGGGGTGATGGTGGCGGATATCCAGCAGCGTACCGCCCAGGTGGTGGAGCAGATCCGGCAATTGTCGGCGGATCTGCAATCCGGTGTAGAGCAGGTGGAGCACGCCGGCGAGCAACTGGACAGCATCGCCAGCCTGGCGGCGGATGTGGAAGGCCAGGTCAATGAAATCGCCCAGGGCACCGACACCAACCGCGCCCAACTCGATAGCTTGTTCCATGCGGTGGAGCAGATGCGCAGCGATTTGACCGTCAGCGACCAGCAGACCCAACAGTTGGCCGCCGCCGCCGTACAAATGGAAGGCCAGGCCGAAACCATCAGTGAACGCCTCGCCGAGGTCGGCCTGGATGACTACCACCAGCGCATCTATGACCTGGCACGCGAAGGCGCGAGCCGCATTGCCGCGCAGTTTGAAGCCGACGTCCTGCAAAACCGCATCAGCCTCGATGACCTGTTCGACCGCAGCTATACCGCCATTCCCAACACGCGGCCAAGCAAGTACCACACGCGTTTTGACGGCTACACCGACCAGGTGCTGCCGGCCATCCAGGAAGCTCTGTTGCCCCGGCATGAGGGCCTGGTATTCGCCATCGCCTGCACGCCACAGGGTTATGTGCCAACCCACAACAAGGTGTTCTCCCAAGCGTTGACCGGCGATGCCCAAGTGGACGCGTTACAAAATCGTACCAAGCGCAAGTTTGAAGACCGCACGGGAATCCGCTGCGGCAGCCACCAGCAGGCGGTGTTGTTGCAGACCTACACCCGCGATACCGGGGAGTTGATGCACGACTTGTCCGTGCCGATCACGGTCAATGGCCGGCATTGGGGTGGCTTGCGCCTGGGCTACAGGCCTGAGGGCCGCTGACCCACGAGGGCGATTGTTGCAGGTAATGCAAGGGAGCTATTCCGGGGATAGCTTTTTCCAACTGGAAGAAAACCGTAGCATGGCGAACATTGTTAGCCAGCTAACTAATTTTCCGGAGGCGCTCCATGCAAACCAAAGTCGATGTGGCTGTGATGATTGGCAGTGGCGTACCGCCCACCCTGCGTGCGCAGGGGCAAAAGGCCTGTTGGGTAGTGTTGCTCAATGGCGAGCAGCGCGGCACGGCGTTCGCCAGCCGCGATGAGGCTGAAGAGTGCAGGGCTGCCTGGGAGGCGCTGTTGCACCTGGAGCAGTCAGACAGCCTGCATTGAAGGCTCAGGGTTGCTGGTGCAGGCGCTGGTTCAGTTCGTCGACCGCGATCGCCCAGACTGCGTCTTCACGCAGTTCATCCTTAAGGAATTGGGCTTGTTGCGGTGACCAGAAATCCGCGTCAATCAGCTTTACGTCATTGGGCAGGGTGTGTTTGCCGATAAAATCGTCAATCCCTTCGGGTGACGAATCTTCTCCAAGTTGTTCAAACAGGTCTTCGAGGGTGTAGGTCTGCGCTTCCATATCGTTCTCCATGCGGGCTGATCATCGTATGCATGGGAGGGTTGTTGCGGGACAGAGTTCGATCGGATTGTCGCGCCGGGTAATCAGGAGGTCAGCGCGCCGGAATCAACGGCGGCCTTAAGGGCTTTTGCGGCTTCCTTGGCAGCCGTGTTGGCAGCGTCTACGGTTTTGAACCAGCGGTCCTTTTCTACCTGGTGAGTCGTCACGGTGGTCAGGGGAGCCTTGGCCCGCATCACAATCACGGCCTGGAACTCACCGTCTACTTCCCTGGCTTCGCCATGGATGAAAAATTCGCCAATATCAAATTCCGTCACGTATAGCCTTCCCTTGGAGGTAATTGCGCTGATGAAACCTGAACCGCAAGGGCACAAATCTCAATGGACGGACCAGTATGGCAGTTGTTACGCGCTGGCGGCGCAGTAAAGTCAACCAGATGACGAAACGCTAGCCGCGCCTCAGCCGTGTGGCGCTTGCAGGATGGCTTCCAGCTGTCGGGCCAGTTCGCAGGCCTGGCTATGGCCGCTGCGAAAACCTTTGATCCGCCCACTGGGCACTTCAAGGATATGGAAAAAGTTTCTCCCGGCGGGGACTACCCGATAGAGCGCCGAATGCAGGCAACTGTCGTGGGTGTATAGGGAGTAGAATTCCCCGTCATCGATAAAAGATGAACCTGTGTTCGAAGGTGTGGCAATCGGTTGAGGTCGTTGCATAATCAGCTCCTGTCGATCGACATTGCGTACCCGCTTGCAGTATTTCGAGTGGTTTTGACCTGTGTTGCTGTTTTAGTATTGTCGTCAGTGTCCGGCGTCCGGTTCCATCCAAAGCATTAGTTTCTGTGTTGGATGTCGGAAACTGCATTTTTTAAAGGGTTATTGTCTGAAGTGGGTCGGCCAGTATTCTCTGGTCGTTAAACTTGTGATTTCCTGCAACGCCTGGCGACCTGCGTAAGGTGCGTCGGGCACGCCTGTACTAGTCTCATGGCCTGGCAGCGTGATCTTCTTCAGTTTTTATCAGTGGATTTGTTGTGTGATCGTGCCGTTTCCGGCCGTTTTTTTGTGCTGCCCGCTTGGGCGGACAGCACCCTTTTGATGTGGGGGCGTTTCCTTGGCAGTCAGTAATCTGGATATGCACGCGTTATTCGTGCTGGGTGATTTGCGCGCAAAGTTGGTCAAGCAGTTTCAATCCCGTTTCGTCTACGTCACTGAGCAGACACCTGAAGGTATCTATATCGCCGAGATCGATACTGAAGCTGCGCTGGTGGTAGACGACAAACCGCGCCTGGAACTCAAGGTCGGTGATCATTTCCGGGCCGCTGTGTTGCCCAGCCGCGAAGGCGGCAAGTTCGAACTGAAGTTTCGCGATATCAAGTTGACGGTGTATGGCCTGGGCGATTACGCCTTTGTGTCCTCGGCCGAAGGCCAGGGCATTGTGTTCAAGGAAGGCCACAGCGTGATGCTGGTGTTTGCCGCCAATGAGCAGTTGGTAGAAGGCCTGACCAAGACCCTGAAGGCCGTCACCGGCAAGGCCGCCAAATGGCGCAAGGGTGAACTCGTGACCTTCAAGGCCAGCGAGTAATGAGCCAGGGTAGGGCACAGTTCCACGAGCAGCACCTGCTCGATGCCCAAGCCACGGCGGCTCAATTGTTTGACCGCAAGGCCGAGTTGCAGGGCGCCTGGTTGAGCTGGGTCGCCGGCCAACTGTATGAACTCAAGCCCGCCGAATTCGCCAGCATGGTGCGCCGCGAGTTGCAGCGGCTGAACAATCCTGCGTAAAAACCGGCAACCTGCCATGTTCCCCGGAACCTCTACTACAGTTGAGTTGACTTAAGTATTCAGAGGCTTCGCGGTGTTACAGCAAAGCCATTCGCGATTGCTGTAAGGCATGAGGTGCAAAGCATGAAAGGAATTCGAGCACTGTTGGCAGCCTCACTGACGACCCTGAGTCTGTCGGTGGCGTCGCTGCCGGTATCAGCGGCCCAGGCGCCGATTCATTTTGCCGACCTGAACTGGGAAAGCGGCAGCCTGATCACCGAGGTGCTGCGGGTGATTGTCGAAAAGGGCTATGACTTGCCCACCGACACCTTGCCCGGCACCACCATCACCCTGGAAACCGCCCTGGCGAAAAACGACATCCAGGTGATCGGCGAAGAGTGGGCCGGCCGCAGCCCGGTGTGGGTCAAGGCCGAGGCCGAAGGCAAAGTGGTGGGCCTTGGGGATATCGTCAAGGGCGCCACTGAAGGCTGGTGGGTGCCGGAGTACGTGGTCAAGGGCGACCCGGCCAAAGGCATCAAGCCCCTCGCGCCGGACCTGCGCAGCGTGAAGGATCTGGCGCGCTACAAGGACGTGTTCAAGGACCCGGAAGCACCGAGCAAGGGCCGTTTCCTCAACAGCCCGATTGGCTGGACCTCGGAAGTGGTCAACAAGCAAAAGCTCAAGGCCTACGGGCTTGACGACAGCTATGTGAATTTCCGCAGTGGTTCGGGTGCTGCGCTGGATGCCGAGATTGCTTCCTCGATCCGCCGGGGCAAGCCGGTTCTGTTCTACTACTGGTCGCCTACACCGTTGATGGGGCGCTACAAGCTGATCCAGCTGGAAGAGCCGCCATTTGATTCCGAGGCGTGGAAAACGCTGACCGATGCAGACAATCCTGACCCGAAACCTACACGTTCCCTGGCCTCCAAGCTGAGCATCGGAGTGTCCACGCCGTTCCAGAAGGAGCATCCGCAGATCGCCGAGTTCTTTGCCAAGGTCGACTTTCCGATCGAGCCGCTGAACAAGGCGCTGGCCGAAATGAGCGAGAAGCACAGCCAGCCGCGAGAGGTCGCCCAGGCATTTCTCAAGGATCATCCGGAAGTCTGGAAGGCGTGGCTGACTGAGGATGTGGCGCAGAAGGTCGAAGCCAGCCTGAAGTAACACCGATATAACAGCCCGATTGCGATCAAAAATGTGGGAGCGGGCTTGCTCGCGAAAGCGGTTTTTCAGCCAACATTTGTATTGACTGACTCACCGCTTTCGCGAGCAAGCCCGCTCCCACACTGACCTCATTCTTGCCTTGAAACTTGCTGGGCTTTAGAACTTCGTCTGCACCGCCAGCTCAAACGTCCTCGGCGACCCCAGGTAATACGCCGGCGACACATGGGCAAACTCGGCGTACACCTCATTGGTCAGGTTGCGCACCCGGCCCGTCACGGAGGTGTGTTGATCCACCTTGTAAGTCAAAAACGTCCCGAACAAGGTATAGGCCGGCACCGTCAGGGTGTTGGCGTTATCGGCGTACACCGACGCCACATACCGCGCATCCACACCTCCTTGCCAATCCTCCGCAAAGTCATAGGTCAGCCACAGATTACCCACCTGCCTGGGCACATTGGTCGGCGTATTGCCCTTGCGCGACACCACGGCACCGCTGGCGGTTTTCTCGTTGAAGTCCTCGTATTCGGCATCGACCCAGGCGTAGTTGCCCTCCAGCAATAGCTTGGGCGTGACCCGCAACGAACTGGCCAGCTCGATACCCTTGGACGTCTGCGCGCCCACCGGAATGCTATTGGTCGGGTCCAGCGGGTCGGTGACGGCGAAGTCCTTGCGCTCGATCCGGTAGGCGGCCACCGTGGCGGAGCCGCGACCGTCCATGTAATCGAACTTGCTGCCCACTTCCCATTGCTTGCCGGTGGACACATCGAACACCTGGGTGGTGCTGCTCGGCTGTTCGGCAGCGGTGCTGTATTGCACGTAGACATTGGCTTGCGGGATGAACTGATACGTCAGGCCAATCCGCCCGGTCACCGGCTCCCAACTGCGTTTGACATGCCGCGGATTGCTGGCGGTGATATCCCGGTGGTTGGTGACTTCCAGGTCAATCGCGTCGTAGCGCAGGCCGGTGAGCAACGACAGCTTGTCAGTCAGGCCCAGGCGGTTCTCGAGGAACAATGCCTTGGTGGTGACGGCGTTGGTCTTGTCCGGATCGAAACCGGGCTTGGTGCCCGGGATGTCATAGAAATGCCCGGGATCATAGTTGTTCGGGTCCACCGTACTGTTGCCTGCCACATTCAACGGATTGTTGGTGGTGCTGTTGACCCTGTACTCGAAGCCGCCCGACCACGTAGTGCTCAAGCCGAAGAACGTGTCGTCATGGCGCAGCTCGAACTGGTTGCCGTTCTGCTCACCCTGGTGCCGTACCTGATAGGCCGTCGAGCGATTCACTGCGCTGTTATCAGCGTTGTACTGGTAGGTTTCCAGGTTGCGATAGTCGCGCTGGCTGTCGAGGTGATAGAGGGTATTTTTCAGCGTGGTGCTGTCATTGATCCGGTAGTCGATGATCGAGCGCACCCAGATCGTGCGTTGCTCATAACGACCGTCGGCCACGTTGTAGTTGTTGAAGCGGTTGTGTTTGTCGATCTTCAACTCGCCCGACTTCGGGTTGAGCACCGGTGTGCCCCAGTAGGGGCTGTCCTCGTGTTCGTCCTGATATTCCAGGGCCAGGGTGTGGGACAGGTTCGGGGTGAAGTCACTCAGCAGGGAAAACGCCACGCTCCAGGCATCGCGCTGTTGGCGATCGATATAGGTGTGGTTGGTGTTGCGGCTTACGTCCAGGCGCGCGTAATGCTGGACCTCGGCGCCCGGCTCGGTCAGGGCGTGGTTCAGGCCGAAGGCCATTCCGGCAGTGTCGTAGCTGCCATAGGTGAGCTGACCTTCGGCGGCCTGTTCCTCACGGGTGGCCAGCTTGGTCACGTAGTTCAGCGAACCACCGACGGAGCCGGCGCCGTTGATCAGCGAGGAGGGCCCGCCCACCAGTTCGACCCGGTCATAAATCCACGCATCCACGGGGCGAGCCAGGCCGCCGGACACCGCGACGCCATTGAACATCTGGGTAATCTGGCTGCTGGTAAACCCTCGATAGGAAATGAAACCGCCAAACCCCGGCGGCGCGCTGGCGTTGACCCCGGGCAGGGTATTGGCCGCGTCCTGGAAGGTCTTGGCGCCTCGGCGCTCGATGTCATTGCGGTTGGCAATGCTGATGGACGCCGGGGTTTCCCGCACGCTCAGCCCCAGGCGCGAGGCCATGCCACTGGACTGATCCAGGGCCAGGCCGGCATCACCGGTTTGCTCGCCATCAATGGTGGTCGGTGCCAGCTCAATCGCCCAGGTGCTGACAGGCAGGCAGCCGAACAGGCCCGCCAAAAGGGGTAAATGTTTCATGGTTGAATCCTGAAAAACTTGGCTTGAAAACAACCCAGTGCTGTCCGCACTCCCGGGGGAGGCAGCCGCGTGGGCCAATCAGAAAAGCGCAGGTATCAGGCGAAGGCGGGCGGGGCGCGCGGATTAGCCGCAGGCCAGGTGAAGCGGGCAGGGATGTCGGCACTGGCAACGATGGCGGGCGGCGGCGCATGGGGTTGCGGAAGCACCGCCACGTTGAGGCTGGAGTTGAGCGCCGGGCCCATGCCGCCGGTGGAGCACAGCGGGCAACCGAAGGCTTTCGAGAGCGTGGGCAGGGATTCATCGGTGGACTTGTAAGGCGCCGGCGCCTGGGTGCGCGGGTCCACCGTACAGAACTGGCCGCCGATGCCGTTGAGCTGCATCCCGACCATTTGCCCGTGGCCGATGCTGCAGGCGAACACATTGAACAGGACGCAGCAGTAGAGCATCCAGGCAATGAGCGAGCGGTCGGTACGGGCGAGTTTCATGGGGCGGCACTTTACCATCAGCCGCCGACGAATTGCCTGCAAAAAATCTCAAGAGGGCTATCCTCTCTCGGACTTTTCCAAGGATATCCAGCCATGAGCTTTTTAGTCGCGCGATGGATCGTCGGGGTTTTTGGCTTTATCAGCCTGGTGCATTTGTACTGGGCGGCCGGCGGCAAATTGGGTGTGACGGCGGCTATTCCGCAGCTGCCGGGTGAATTCGCCAGCGGGCCGCGACCGGCGTTCAAGCCGTCGGCACTGGGAACGTTGCTGGTGGGTGTGGGGTTGGTGGCGATTGCGGTGCTGGTGTGTTTGCGGGCCGGGCTGTATTTCGAGCCGGTGTCCAACCATGCGTTGCAGTGGGGGATTAGTGCAGTAGCACTGGTGATGTTTGCCCGGGCGATTGGGGATTCGGAGCTGGTAGGGTTTTTCAAGAAGGTCGGCGGGTCGCGGTTTGCGCGGCTGGATACGTTTTTTTACTCGCCGCTGTGTTTGGTGTTGGGGGCGGGGTTGTTGGTGGTGGCGTGGAGTTGAGGGGAACGTTTGCCGCAGTAGAGTGAGGGCTGCGTTGTATAAACTACATGCCCGCCTGATGATACGACGTCAGGTGGCCCACAGAAATCAAAGGCTTAGGAAGTAGTTCGTAGGGTATAGGTTAGGTGATCCGTCCGGGCTGCAAAATTTTGTTGTTACACCAGAGCTGGATTTTTTTGTTTCGAATCTGTACTCAAATAAGTCGATAGCATTTTTTTGCCCGATCTAGATATTAAAATATTTAATTTCTCGGTTTTAAATTTTCATTGTGTTACATGCGCAATGGCTCAATTTTTTTGAGCGTTGGTTTAAGTAAGGCAATCGGTATTTTTATCTGTTTGTTGGAATGTCAGTGAAAGCTCACGTCAATTCTCTCTACTTCCAATCTGATAAGTTGTTCGTTTAATGCTGGATGCTCGTAGTGCAAGTCTTGATCGTCAAGTGGCGTAAACGTGTGAAAAGTCTCGTTGCAAAGCCTTCCAGACAGAAAATAAGCATAGCCATGGCCTGTTTTTTCAACCAGACAATCGACTGTGTCGACCCTGATGACTTCGTAGTCGTCGGGTAGATTTATTGTCAGATCTGCATCATAGGTTTTTCCTACTTCGATCTCATAAGGGAAAAAGCTGACGAAGCAATTCAATATGGTGCCGTCGATGAGCAACGTCGCATCCTCTTCAACGTGCTCGCTGAGCGCCACCACCTGTGTTTTTTTGTGATTGTTCGATGTGAAGCCTGATGGTTTTTTCAGTGAGATCGCCATTTATCGTCCTCCAAAAACCGTTTCCGCTTTTGGTGTGTAGTATTGTTTTTTGGTCACGGCAAGTAGTCGCAGCAAAGAAACAGAGTGAGGCGGATTTATTTGGTTAAAATATCCTGCGTCAAGAGTAGAGACTCTTTTTTGAGTCAAACGTTTAGGTACGTCGCAATTCATGATGTTTGGTGGGAAGTTTGGCTTTCGGCTATTCTTCATGTGTGAATATAACTGTAGACCTCTCGTTGGGTGATTTCTCGGATCTCATTTTTTTGAATCGCGCTGACTAGTTTCTCTTGAACATCAATCATGCTTATAAATTGAGCGGCGGCATGTGTTTCTGAATCAAAGAACCTGCAAAGCACGGTTTGTGGATGAATCTCAAGAAAATTTTTTATATTTTTGGTAGTCACTTTTTTTTCGAAAATAGTCATGTCGGTCCAAAGCTGTTCTATTGAAGTGACTGACTTTTGCATAATCAAAATTGTTTCGCTTGAACCTTCCAGTGCGGAATTTGTTATATCTCTGGGCAAGGTTGGAATGTTTTTTATTATCGAATATATGTTGGTTCTATCATTTTTTCCGAATAGATCTCCATTTTTTATCTGACCAGCCAGTTCCTTTTTTAGTAGGTATTCCTCGGTCCTGGAGTAAAAATCTCCCCACCCTATCGACCGCCATTCCCGCTTGATCGGCCATTCTTCTACTAAGCACTCCGCCACGTTGCACCAGGAATCCCAAACGCAGCGAAAGTCATGGTCAATTAAGGTTAATGTGGAAAACTGAGAGTCATCTATCTGTTCTACCCCGTTCCAAGGTTTTACTCCAGTTTCATTTATATATGCGGTTTTCATGGTTTTCTCTTGAAGTATGTATGTGAGTCATCGCCAATCCTCAAAGGCACCTTTATTCCTCCAATCGTGTTTTTTGTGTTGAAGTGTGGACCGTGATTGCCCTCTACATGACCTAGGGAGTGTTCATAAATCTTAGTGACATGACCTTTTTTAAGGCTGAAAACATATATCCTGCCCGATATGTATCTATCTTGATCACGGATCTTATCCCTTTCAACCGCTATAGGCTGTGCGCTTCGTGGAATACCACCAATCTCTTTAGCTCTTCTCAGCGCTCCATTTCTTGAGAGCTTACTATCGAGTCCTTTAGGTGGCTCTACGTCGCCTTCGTTTACCTTGGCTTTGCTCGTGGGATCTTCAGCGCGGTGCGTCGGCTTACATCCATCCCCACCCGGACAGGTATTCAACCCCAACGGATCCACCCACCCCGTCGGGTTGGGCACGTATTGATATCCGTTCAGCCCACCCGCGAGCTTCACGGGATCGGGCGTCAGGTAGCGGCCAATATCCGGATTGTAGTAGCGATGTCGGTTGTAGTGCAGCCCGCTTTCCGGGTCGAAGTACTGGCCCTGGAAGCGCAGCGGGTTGGTAACGGTGTTGACGTCCAGCTTCGCGATTTGGCCGTAGGCGCGGTAGTGCGCTGACCAGACAATTTCGCCGTCCGGCGCGGTGAGTTCTTGTGGGGTGCCCAGGTGGTCGAGTTGGTAGTGGAAGGGTTTTACGTCTTCCGGGCCGTAGCCCTTCAGCAGAACTAACGGACGGAAGCTGTTGGGTTCGTAGATATAGCTTTGGTGGTTATCAGTGCTGTGTTCGGCGATTAATGTTTCGCCTTGCCAGAAGAACTCGGTGGTCTGACCGTTGAGGGTTTTGGCGATACGCCGTCCAAACGGGTCGTAGCGATATGTGGCTTCGGTACCGTCCGGCTGGGTGACGCTGATCAGGCGATGCTGACAGTCGTAACTGTATTCGGTAACTAACTGCTGCGCCCGACCCCGGCGTTCCCGCAGAAGGTTGCCGAAGGCGTCGTAGTCGTAATGGCGGTCACCTTGCATCAACAGGCGATTGCCTTTGACGACGCTCGGACCGACGCGGTCTTGCATCAGCAGGTTGCCCGCCGGGTCGTGGACGAAGCGTTCCTGCAGGTCGTGCGAGTGGTTGGCGCGAGTCAGGCGGTCGAGCGGGTCGTAGTGGTAGTCGTGCTGACCTTTTCGAGTGTCGAGGATGCGGGTGAGGTTGCCGCGTTTGTCGTAGTCGTATTGGCGGCGCTGCTGGCGTTGTTCCTGTTGAGTGATCGCGTGGGCGTGCAGGCGGCCCTGGTCGTCATAGTGGTAGTGGCTGAGGAGTTGGCCCTGCTGGCGTTGGTGTTCGCGGCCGGATTTGAACAGGTGCGAGGTGAGCAGGTTACCGTTGAGTTCGACGGTGGCGAGGTCGCCGCCTTTGTCGTGGTGAAAGGTGAGGCGGTTGTTATCCGGAAGGCGTAGTTTTTCGAGTTGGCCGCATTCGTCGTATCCATAGCGCAACGTTCCCCAGCCCTGGTGTTCGGCGG
>NZ_JACAPX010000004.1:0-315 GCF_013385435.1 Pseudomonas sp. F9001 | reverse complement strand
GGCCGTTGGCGTGGTACTCAAGCCGGTAGGTTTCCCCAACCTCATTTTCGATCTCGGTGAGTAACAACCGAACATTGTCGTAGCGGTATTTGAGCTGCGTGCCGTCCGGATTAATCCGACGGCTGATCAGGTGTAGGCCGTCGGCATATTCGTAGCGGGTGACGCGGCCCAACTCGTCGCGCTCAGCAGTGATTTTTCCGTACGGGTTGTAGCTGAATTCGCGTGTGGCCCCGTCAGGCTGAATCACTTTCAGCAAACGACCTACGGCGTCCCACTGATACTGGGTCAGCGCACCATGCTCATCCTCGCAAGCCA
>NZ_JACAPX010000039.1:23733-24078 GCF_013385435.1 Pseudomonas sp. F9001 | reverse complement strand
AACCTGCGTTCGGCATCGAGATTATTGGGGCAGTCAGAGCAAGATCAAGATCAAAAGCAAGAGCACAGCGGCCTACCGGCCGGCTTGAGTGTTTAGAAGCCAGATCAAAAGCCAGATCAAAAGCCAGAGCGAAAGCCAGAGCGAAAGCCAAATCTGAAGCTGATGCAGCTCTGCTTTTCTGTGGGAGCTGGCTTGCCTGCGATGCAGACACCTCGGTGCATCAGGTACACCCAGTTGATGCCATCGCAGGCAAGCCAGCTCCCACATTTGACCGTGCCCGCTTTAGCTTTTGATTTGGCTTTTAAACACTCAAGCCGGCCGGTAGGCCGCTGTGCTCTTGATCTG
>NZ_JACAPX010000039.1:0-23578 GCF_013385435.1 Pseudomonas sp. F9001 | reverse complement strand
GAGCGGAACCCATATCAGCCATCACCCAAATAACGGATATGTACTCACCCCAGGGTCCGTAACAAAACCGTCATCCCCCTGGGCTAGGCTCGCGGGCTCGAACGCCCCACGAGTCCCAATTCCATGTTCAAAGGCCTGCTCTACGCCGCGCTGCTGTTCACCCTGACGGCCCACGCCGAAACCTGGCCGCAGAAGGATTGGTCCCAAGGCCAACCGCTAACCGGCCCGGCCGCCCAAGCCCTGGATGACTACGCCTTCCCACCCCGTGACGACACCACCCGCAAAGGCGTCCGCACCGACGCCTTGCTGGTCATCCGCGACGGCCAGATCATCTACGAACGCTACGCCGCCCCCACCACCGCCAGCACCCCGCACCTGACCTGGTCCATCAGCAAAAGCCTGATGGCCACCGTGCTCGGCGTGGCCTTCGGCGAAAACCGCTTCAAACTCACCGACCCCGCCGCGCGCTTTTACCCGCCGATGAAACAACACCCCGGCGTGACCATGGCCGACCTGCTGCACTGGGCCTCGGGCCTCGACTGGCAGGAAGACTACGAATACGCCCCGCTGAAATCCTCGGTGGTCGCCATGCTCTACACCCGCGGCCACCACGACATGGCCGAGTTCGCCGCCGACACCGCGACCTCCAGCGCCCCCGGCCAGGCATTCCGCTATTCCAGTGGCGACAGCAATATCCTGTCCGCCACCCTCAAGGGCATGCTCGGCCACAAGGCCTACGTCGACTACCCATGGACCGCCCTGTTCCAGCCACTGGGCATCCACAACGCCACCTGGGAAAGCGATGCCGAGGAAACCTTCGTCGCGTCCTCATACGCCTACCTCACCGCCCGCGACCTGGCCCGCGTCGGCCTGTTGATGCAGCGCGACGGCCGTTGGGGCGAGCAACAGTTGCTGCCCAAGGAGTGGGTTGCGTTCAATCGCCAACCGTTCGACAAGTACAAGGCGGGCCAGGATGAAGCCGTTCCGGGCGGCCAATGGTGGCTCAACCGCGAAGTGCAGGGCGCCGCCAGACCCTGGCCGGACGCGCCCGCCGACACCTTCGCCGCCCTCGGCCACTGGGGGCAGGCGCTCTACGTGATGCCCGAAAAACAGCTGGTCATCGTGCGCTATGGCGACGACCGCGACGGCAGCTATCGCCACAACGAACTCCTCAAGCGCGTCCTTGCAGCGGTGCAACCATGATCCGCCGTCATCCCGTCATCAGCCTGTTGATCCTGCTGTTACTCGTGTTGCTCGGCTGGGTCTGGCACGAGCGGGTCAATCTGCAAGCCTTCCCCGACATCATCGCGGCCTACACCGCCAAGGAGTACTGCTCCTGCCGATATGTGGAAGGCAATCCCGCTGATTATTGCCTGGGTTATGTGAAGCAATACGTGCCCACCAGCGCCTTCACCGACAACCCTGAAAAACACCTCGTGACCGCCAGCGGCCTGGGCCGCACACACAGTGCCCAATGGCTAGGCCAACGCGAGGGCTGCCGCCTCTTGCCCTAATGCAGCCACAGGTGGGGCTGAGGTTCCACAGGGTGGAACCACCTTTGATTGTCCTCCTGCGCACATCGCGGTTATCTGGCGGTGTGCAACGAAAAAGAACGGGAACACCCGCCTGCGAGGAGAATCACCATGAGCCCACACCAGCACATCCTGGATTGGCTGAGCGATGTCGCCAGCGACCTGCACGCCGTGCGTCAGGACATTCACGCCCACCCCGAACTGGGCTTTGAAGAAAACCGCACCTCCGCCCTCGTGGCGCAATCGCTGCGTAACTGGGGCTACGAAGTCCACACCGGCATCGGCCAGACCGGCGTGGTGGGTGTGCTGCGCAATGGCAGCAGCTCGCGCAAGCTCGGTATCCGCGCCGATATGGACGCGTTGCCGATCATCGAAAACACCGGCGCCAGCTACAGCAGCCAACACGCCGGCTGCATGCATGCCTGCGGTCATGACGGCCACACCACCATGCTGCTGGGCGCCGCGCGTTACCTGGCCGCGACCCGTCAATTCGACGGCTCCCTGAACCTGATTTTCCAGCCCGCCGAAGAAGGCCAGGGCGGCGCCGAAGCCATGCTCGCCGACGGCTTGCTGGAGCGGTTTCCCTGCGATGCACTGTTCGGCATGCACAACATGCCGGGCCTGCCCGCCGGCCATCTGGGCCTGCGCGTTGGACCGATGATGGCCTCCCAGGACCTGCTCACCGTGACCCTCGAAGGCGTCGGTGGCCATGGCTCCATGCCGCACCTGACGGTCGACCCGCTGGTGGCTGCCGCCAGTATGGTCATGGCATTGCAGACCGTGGTGGCGCGCAATATCAATGCCCAGGAAGCCGCCGTGGTGACCGTCGGTGCCCTGCAAGCGGGCCAGGCGGCCAACGTGATTCCCCAGCAAGCACTGTTGCGTTTGAGCCTGCGTGCCCTGGATGCAAACGTGCGTGAACTGATGCTGGAGCGGGTCAAGGCGATCATCCTGACCCAGGCCGCGAGCTTCGGCTGCACCGCGCAGATCGAACATCGCCCGGCCTATCCGGTGCTGGTCAACCATCCCGAAGAAACCGAATTCGCCCGCCAGGTCGGCGTCGCCCTGCTGGGTGAAGATGCCGTCGACGGCAACACCACCAAGCTGATGGGCAGCGAAGACTTCGCCTGGATGCTGCAACGCTGCCCCGGCAGCTACCTGTTTATCGGCAACGGCGTGTCGCGGCCGATGGTCCACAACCCCGCCTATGACTTCAACGACGACATCCTGTTGACCGGCGCCGCCTACTGGGGCGCGCTGGCCGAGAGCTGGCTCAAGCCCGCCTGACGACCTCTTTTTTCTGCCGCTGGACCCTTTTCCGACTGGTTGAATGGAGTGTTCCCATGCAGGCTTCAAAACAAGGTGTATCCCGCACCCGCCAAGTGGTGGCGGCGGTGATCGGCAATGCGCTGGAATGGTATGACTTCATCGTCTACGGCTTTCTCGCCAGCATTATCGCCCGGCAGTTTTTCCCCTCGGAGGATGAATACGCCTCGCTGCTGATGGCCCTGGCCACCTTTGGCGTCGGCTTCTTCATGCGCCCGGTGGGCGGGATTCTGCTGGGCATGTATTCGGACCGCAAAGGCCGCAAGGCTGCGATGCAACTGATCATCCGGTTGATGACCATCTCCATCGCCCTGATCGCTTTCGCCCCCAGCTATGCTGCCATCGGCATGGGCGCGCCGATGCTGATCGTGGTTGCGCGCATGCTCCAGGGCTTTGCCACCGGCGGTGAATACGCCAGTGCCACGGCGTTTCTGGTGGAGAGCGCGCCGGCCCATCGCAAGGGCCTGTACGGTTCCTGGCAGTTGGTGGGACAGTGCCTGGCGGTGTTCGGCGGCGCGGCGATGGTGGCGTTGGTCACGCACTTCTTCGAGCCGCACACCCTTGAAGTCTGGGGCTGGCGCCTGCCGTTCATCTTCGGCTTGCTGATCGGCCCGGTGGGCTTGTGGATCCGCCGGCACATGGAAGACCCCGAGGAATTTATCGAGGCACACAAACAGGCCAAGGGGGCGGCGCCGAGCTTGATGGACGTCATCCGCGACCACCGCCGCAGCATCTTGGTTTCGATGGGCCTGGCCTGTGGTGCAACGGTGTCGTTCTACGTGGTGCTGGTGAACATGCCGACCTTCGCCCACAAGAACCTCGGCCTGCCGCTGGACCAGGTATTGATGGTGCAGATGTTCGCGGTGGCGCTGATGACCGTGGTGATTCCGCTGTCCGGCCTGCTGTCGGATCGGTTCGGTCGGCGCCCGGTATTGATGGCGTTCACCCTGGCGTTTTTTGTGATGGTGTACCCGCTGTATGTGTGGGTCGCGGCGGCACCGTCCATCGAGCGTTTGCTGGTGATGCAGGTGATGTTGTGCACTGCCATCGGCGGCTTTTTCGGCCCGGCGCCGACGGCCCTGGCCGAGCAGTTTCCCATCGAAGTACGCTCCACCGGGGTGTCGGTGGCTTACAACGTGGCGGTGATGGTATTCGGGGGCTTTGCGCCGTTGATCGTCACCTGGCTCAGCAAGGTGCTGGGCACGCCGGTAGCCCCGGCATTTTATGTGCTGTTCGCTTGCGTCCTGACGCTGCTGGGCACTTACTGCATGCATGAGGCGCCACGGACGAAACGACCGGCGCCGTTTTCCAGCGAGGTGAAACCTTGAGTATTGTTGAACTGGATGCCATCGAACTGTCTCGGGCGATCCATGCGCGGCAGGTGTCCTGCCATGAAGTGATGCAGGCGTATCTGGCCCAGGTCGAACGCTTCAACCCGACGGTGAATGCGCTGGTCTCGCTGCGCTCCCATGAGGACGTGCTGGCCGAAGCGGCGCAGCGTGATCGCGAGTTGGACCAAGGCCAATCCCGTGGCTGGATGCACGGCATGCCCCAGGCGATCAAGGACCTGGCGGCGACCCAGGGCCTGCGCACCACCCTCGGTTCGCCGCTGTTCGCCGAGCATGTTCCTCAGGAAGATGCGATCAGCGTGGCGCGGGTTCGGGCCAGTGGCGCGATCATCATCGGCAAGACCAACGTGCCGGAATTTGGCCTGGGCTCGCAGACCTACAACAGCGTGTTCGGCACCACCGGCAACGCCTATGACCCGCGCCTGGTGGCCGGTGGCAGCAGCGGCGGCGCGGCGGTGGCGCTGGCATTGCGCATGCTGCCGGTAGCGGATGGCAGCGACATGATGGGCTCGCTGCGAAACCCGGGGGCGTTCAATAACGTATTTGGCCTGCGTCCGTCCCAGGGTCGGGTGCCTCACGGGCCGGCGCCGGAGCTGTTCGTCCAGCAATTGGCCACGGAAGGCCCGATGGGTCGCAGCGTGGCGGATGTGGCGCGGCTGCTGAGTGTGCAGGCCGGCTACGACCCTCGGGTGCCGCTGTCGCTCAAGGAGGATCCGGCGGTGTTGGGTGAGCCACTGCAGCGCGACTTCAAGGGTGCACGCTTGGGCTGGCTCGGGGATTACAACGGTTACCTGCCGATGGAAGACGGCGTGATGAGCCTGTGCGAATCGGCCCTCAAGGACTTCGCTGCGCTGGGTTGCGAGGTCGAGCACTGCCAACCGGAATTTTCTCTGGAACGCCTGTGGCAGACCTGGCTGGTGCACCGCCATTGGCTGATCCAGGGCTCCCTCGGCGCGGCGTACGCCGACCCGCAAAAACGTGCACTGCTCAAGCCCGAGGCGCAATGGGAAGTGCAGGGCGGATTGCAACTGAGTGCGGCGGACGTTTACCAGGCTTCGATCAACCGCAGCGACTGGTACCGCGCCCTGGGCAAACTGTTCGAACGTTACGACTTCCTGTTGCTGCCCACCGCCCAAGTGTTCCCTTTCGATGCACAACAAGCCTGGCCACGCCTCGTCGCAGGGCGCGAGATGGACACCTACCACCGCTGGATGGAAGTGGTGATCGGCCCCACACTGGCCGGCCTGCCGAGCATGAACGTGCCGGTGGGTTTCAACCCCCAGGGCTTGCCCATGGGCCTGCAGATCATCGGCCCGGCCCAGGCGGACAGGGCGGTGTTGCAACTGGCGTACGCCCACGAACAACTGACCCGCTGGGTGCAGCGGCGACCGCCCGCTTGCCTCTCGGCGACCGGTTGAGCCGCGACGGGCCTGTATCTTGCTGTGAAATCAGATCATCCATCGGCATCAAGGAGATCGACACATGGGCAGCGACGCCGAGACGGGAACCGTACGCTCAGTAGGGCGGGCACTGGCGATCATCGAATTGCTCGGCGAGCATCAGGCGCTGGGGCTGGAAGAGTTGCATTACCTGACTCACCTGCCCAAGGCCACGGTCTCGCGGATGCTGCTGACCTTGCAGGAACAGGGCTGGATCTATCGTGGCCTCAGCGACCGGCGTTACCGCCTGCGGGCCAGACGGTTGTTCGGCGACACCCAGCAACGCTTCAAGCGCCAACTGGTGGAAAGCGCCGCGCCGTGGCTGCTGGACCTCAGCGAACGCACCGGCCTGGTGGTGGACCTGTCGAGCTTCGACGGCGAACGCCTGGAGGTGATGGAAAGCGCGATCCCCACGGTGCTGCGCAAGCTCTACCCGAACAATTGCCAGATCGTCGGCCAGCACGCCAGCCTGTTTCATTCGGCCATGGGCAAGGCGTGCCTGGCGCAATTGTCGGCGGATGAAGTGCAGCGCCTGGCAGGCCGTGAGCATGTGGCGGAAGACGATCAATACCGGGCGTGTGAACAATCCCAGCACCAGGGGTTTGGCCAACGCACCGAAGGCTATTGGGAATATCCGGTGCGCCTGCCGTTCCTGATTCGCGCGGTGGCCTTGCCGGTGCGGGCCAATGGCCGGTTGGTGGGCAGCATGGCGCTGCATTGGCCGATGGATCAGGCACCGGTGGAACGGGTGCTGAGCCTGCACCTGGCCAGCCTGGAATCGACGATTCGCGATGTGCAGGAGGCGCTGGCCTGACCACCGTTCCCCCGTAGGAGCGAGCTTGCTCGCGAAGAACTCACAGGCACCGCGTTCATTCAGAATGCCCGCGTCATCGTTGGCAACCTTCGCGAGCAAGCTCGCTCCTACAGGAGGTCTTTGTTACTGTTCGCCCAGGTTTTTTGCCCCAAGAGTCTTTATGTCCCTGTTCAAACCCATGGCCTTCCTGCTGCTGGCCGCTGCCGCCGTGCCTGCCCACGCCGACTGGTACCTGGACAACGAGTCCTCGCGCCTGTCGTTCGTCACCACCAAGAACACCGACATCGCTGAAGTGCAGCGCTTCCTGGTGCTGCATGGCAAGGTCGACAGCAAAGGCGCAGCGCAGCTGGAAGTCGAACTGGAGTCGATCAACAGCGGCATCCCGCTGCGCGACGAGCGCATGCGCAATGAGCTGTTCGAGATCAAGACCTACCCGGACGCGGTGATCAATGCGCAGATCAACCTGCAACCGATCAACGACCTGGCCCCCGGCGCGCAATACGAGCTGCGCCTGCCGCTGTCGGTGACCCTGCACGGCAAGACCCAGACCTACAGCACCGAATTGCTGGCGACCCGCCTGGATGACCGACGCTTCCAGGTGGTCACCCTGGAGCCATTGGTGGTGCACGCCGAGGATTTCGATTTGCTGCCGGGGGTAGCCGCATTGCGCAAGGCCGCCGGGCTGTCGCAGATCAGCCTGTCGGTGCCGGTGGGTGCGGTACTGATTTTCACGGCGCGCTGACATGAGCGGCGCAGTGTTCCCGTGGCGCAGCGCCAACCGTTTCGAGCTGATGGTCGACGGCCCGAGTTTCTTCCCACGCATGCTGGAAGGTATCGCCCAGGCTGAGCAACAGGTGGCGCTGGAGCTGTATCTGGTGGAGGCGGGCGCGTGTGCCGAGGCGATGGTTCAGGCCCTGGTGGCGGCCGCCGAACGTGGCGTGCGCGTACGTTGCCTGTTCGATGACTACGGCAGCCTGGCGTTTACCCTGGGCCTGCGTCGGCGGTTGATCGATGCCGGGGTGGACCTGCGATTCTACAACCGCCTGAGCTGGCGCCGCTGGATGCGCAACCTCTATCGGGACCACCGCAAGCTGTTGTTGATCGACCAGACCATCGCCGTGGTTGGCGGCACCGGCGTGACGGATGAATTCTGGACGCCCGGGGAAGACACCGCCGATTGGCACGAAGTGATGGTGCAGATTCGTGGCCCGCTGGTGCTGGATTGGCAGGCGTTGTTCGACCGTCAGTGGCTGGCGAACGACGATCGTAGAGCCTGGAAACCGGCCACGCATTTTGGCCTGCCACGGTTGCCCAAGGTGCCAGCGACAGGACCGGGGCTGGGGCGTGTGGCCTATGCCGACGCCCGCCAGCATCGGGATATCTTGCAGTCACTGATCCGCGCGCTGAACAGCGGCCACCAGCGTATCTGGCTGGCCACGCCGTATTTCCTGCCGACCTGGGGCGTACGGCGTGCCCTGCGCCGGGCGGCGGGGCGCGGGGTGGATGTGCGTTTGCTGTTGACCGGGCCACGTACCGATCACCCGTCGGTGCGGTATGCCGGGCACCGTTACTACCCGCGTTTGCTCAAATCCGGGGTGCAGATCTTTGAATACCAGCCGTGCTTCCTGCACTTGAAAATGGTGCTGGTGGACGATTGGGTGAGCATTGGCTCGTGCAACTTCGATCACTGGAATCTGCGCTTCAACCTGGAGGCAAATCTGGAGGCGCTGGACCCGGAACTGACGTTGGCGGTGGCGGGGAGTTTCGAGAGGGATTTTGCCCAGAGCCAGGCGGTGAGCCTTGAGGCATGGCAGTCGCGGCCATTGTGGCGGCGGGTGAAGCAGCGGGTGTGGGGGTGGATTGATCGGTTGGTGGTCAACCTGCTGGACCGCCGCGGATAAGCCAGAATACCCCAATCAAATGTGGGAGCGGGCTTGCTCGCGAAAGCGGTGTGTCAGTCACCTGATGTATCAACTGATCCACCGCATTCGCGAGCAAGCCCGCTCCCACATTTTGACCGGGCAAGACTTTAGAGCAGTTCGAAGCTCTGCTGCTTCACATCCTGCGAATCCAACCCGATCTGCACATTGAACTCGCCCGGCTCAGCCGCAAACTTCAGTTGGGTGTTGTAGAACTTCAAGTCTTCCTCGGTGATGGTGAAGTGCACCGCGCGCTCTTCGCCCGGCTTGAGCATGATCTTCTGGAAGTTCTTCAATTCCTTCACCGGGCGGATCATCGAGCCGGCCACGTCCTGGATATACAGCTGCACCACGGTTTCGCCATCGACCTTGCCGGTGTTTTTCACCACCACGGTGGCGTCGAGCTTGCCGGTCTTGTTCAGGGTGGTGGACGACAGCGCCATGTCCGACAGGCTGAAACTGGTGTAGCTCAAGCCGTAACCGAACGGAAACAGCGGCCCGGTGGTGTCATCGAAGTACTGCGAGGTGTAGTTGCCCGGCTTGCCCGGAGTGAACGGCCGGCCAATGCTCAGGTGGTTGTAGTAGGTCGGAATCTGCCCCACCGAACGCGGGAAGGTGATCGGCAGCTTGCCCGACGGGTTGTAGTCACCGAACAGCACGTCAGCGATAGCGTTGCCGCCTTCGGTGCCGGCGAACCAGGTTTCCAGGATTGCGTCAGCCTGTTCGTTCTCCTCGACAATCGACAGCGGACGGCCGTTCATCAACACCAGCACCAGCGGTTTGCCGGTGGCTTTCAAGGCCTTGATCAGGTCGCGCTGGCTCTGCGGGATGTTCAGGTCGGTGCGGCTCGACGATTCGTGGGACATGCCACGGGACTCGCCCACGGCGGCCACGACCACATCGGCGCCTTTGGCGGCCTTGACGGCTTCGTCGATCATGTCCTGGGACGAGCGCGGGTCATCCACTACTTCCGGGGCATCGAAGTTCAGGAAGTTGAGGTAGTCGACGACTTTCTTGTCGTTGGTGATATTGGCGCCACGGGCATAGATCACCTTGCCCTTGTCGCCGATCACGGCGTTCATGCCGTCCAGCAGGGTCACCGATTGCGCGGGTTTACCGGCAGCGGCCCAGCTGCCCATCATGTCGATCGGCGCCTTGGCCAGCGGGCCGACCAGGGCGATGGTCGCGTCCTTTTTCAACGGCAGGGTGTTGTTCCGGTTTTTCAGCAGCACCTGGCTGCGGCGCGCCACGTCACGTGCGTCGGCGCGGTGCAGGCGGCTTTCGGCGTAGGTGTCGGCCGGGTCATCCTCGGCCTTGCCGATGCGCAGGTACGGGTCGGCGAACAGGCCCATGTCGTACTTGGCGCCGAGCACTTCGCGCACGGCATTGTCGATGTCGCTCTGTTCGATCTCGCCGGACTTCAGCAGGCCGGGCAATTCCTTGCCGTAGAGCGAGTCGTTCATGCTCATGTCGATGCCGGCCTTGATCGCCAGCTTGGCGGCTTCACGCCCGTCCTTGGCCACGCCGTGCTTGATCAGCTCGAAGATCGCACCGTGGTCGCTCACGGCCAGGCCCTTGAAGCCCCAGTCCTTGCGCAGCAGGTCGTTCATCAGCCAGGTGTTGGCGGTGGCGGGTACGCCGTTGATCGAGTTCAGCGCAACCATCACGCCACCGGCGCCGGCCTTGATGGCGGCGTGGTAGGGCGGCAGGTAGTCCTGGTACATCTTGACCGGGCTCATGTCGACCACGTTGTAGTCGCGACCGCCTTCCACCGCGCCATACAGGGCGAAGTGCTTGACGCTGGCCATGATGCTGTCGGCCTTGGCCGGGCTGCTGCCCTGGAAGGCCTTGACCATCACTTCGGCAATGCGCGAGGTCAGGTAGGTGTCTTCGCCAAAGCCTTCGGAGGTACGGCCCCAGCGCGGGTCGCGGGAGATGTCGACCATCGGCGCGAAGGTGATGTCGAGGCTGTCGGCGGCAGCTTCCTGGGCGGCGATGCGCCCGGAGTGGCCGATGGCGTCCATGTCCCAGCTGGAAGCCAGGGCCAGGCTGATGGGGAATATCGTGCGGTGGCCGTGGATCACGTCATAGGCGAAGAACATCGGGATCTTCAACCGGCTGCGCATGGCTGCGTCCTGCATCGGACGGTTTTCCGGGCGGGTGATCGAATTGAAGGTGCCGCCGATGCGACCGGCGGCGATTTCCTTGCGGATCAGTTCGCGGGGCATTTCGGGGCCGATGCTGATCAGGCGCAATTGGCCGATCTTCTCATCAAGGGTCATCTGCTTGAGCAGGTCACTGACGAAGGCGTCCTTGTCCTTGAGCACTGCGGGCTTTGTTTCGGCTAATACGGAATGAGTGGCCAAACTGACAACAAGGCCCAGCAAACACAGCTTCTTCATGAAAATCCTTTCTCGCAGCCTTGGGACCGGAGAGCGTCTATTGTTGTTCGGGTGTTGTTCAGATAAATACCGCACACTTCTGAACTCTTATTGGCGCTGGGCATCTTTTAGCTGATTGGCACGATGCAATCCAGTGGGTGGTGGCGGATTATGCCCTAAGCCCGTGGCTAACGCGTCAGTCGGTAAATTTCATAGGTTTGGCAGGAGAAACACCATGCAAGCAGCACAAGGTTACCGTTGGGGCTGGAAGGCCGTGGCATTGATACTGGTGAGCACCGTGCTGAGCGGTTGCGGCATCAACAAGATCCCGACCCTGGACGAACAGGCCAAGGCGGCCTGGGCCCAGGTGCAGAACCAGTACCAGCGGCGCGCCGACCTGATCCCCAACCTGGTGGAAGTGGTCAAGGGCTACGCCGCCCATGAACAGGACACCCTGACGGCCGTGATCGAAGCGCGGGCCAAGGCCACCTCGATCCAGGTGGACGCCAGCACCCTCGACAATCCCGAGAAACTCAAGCAGTTCCAGCAAGCCCAGGACGGTTTGAGCGGTGCACTCAGCCGTTTGATGGTGGTGTCCGAGCGCTACCCGGACCTGAAGGCCAACCAGAACTTCCTGGCCCTGCAATCGCAGCTTGAAGGCACCGAAAATCGCATCGCCGTGGCCCGCCGCGACTTTATCCAGGCAGTGCAGGCCTACAACACCGAGATCCGCACCTTCCCTGGCCGCCTGTGGCACAGCGTGATGTACAGCGACTTGCCGGTCCGCGCCAACTTCGAGGCCACCAGTGCCGATGCCGATAAAGCGCCGCAAGTGAAATTCTGATGGGCAAGCGCGCTTGGCTGATGGCGGCGGTGCTGCTGGCCTTCAGCCTGACCGCCCAGGCCGCCCTGAATTTCCCGGCCCTGACCGGACGGGTGGTGGACAACGCCCAGATGATCGACCCGGCCGTGCGTGCGCAGCTGACCCAGCAGTTGCAGGCGCTGGAGCAGACCAGCGGCGACCAGATCGTGGTGGTCACCGTGCCCGACCTGCAAGGCGTGCCCATTGAAGACTTCGGTTATCAACTGGGCCGCGCGTGGGGCATCGGCCAGAAGGGCAAGGACAACGGCGCCCTGCTGATCGTCGCCCGGGATGAGCACAAGATTCGCATCGAAGTGGGTTATGGCCTGGAAGGCGTACTCACGGATGCGCAGTCCTGGGTGATCATCAACCAGGTGATCGCCCCGGCGTTCAAGGCGGGCAACTACAGCAAGGGCATCAGTGACGGCGTGGCGGCGATGCTGCAGGTGGTGGGCGGCGATCCGCTGGCCGTGCCGGCGCATGTGTCCGAGGCCAACTTCGCCAAGCAAAACCCGGGCATTTCCATTGGCCTGTTCATCCTGTTGCTGGCAGTGTTGTGGCTGTGCAATCGCATGGGCCTGCCCGTTGGCGCTATCCTGCTGGCGATTCTCAGCAGCAGCGGTCGTGGCGACGGGGGAGGCGGTGGCGGTGGTGGCTTCAGGGGCGGCGGCGGTGGTTTTGGCGGCGGTGGCGCCTCGGGCGGCTGGTAATGACAATAACTAGAGAGCATCAACAACCATGGCATTACTGAGTCAACACGAGCAACGCCAGGTCGCCGAGGCGATCGCCCGGGTCGAGCAACAGACCGACGCCGAACTGGTGACCGTGCTCGCGGCCCGCGCCGACGACTACGCCTACATCCCGCTGTTGTGGGCCAGCCTGCTGGCGCTGGTGGTGCCGGGGATCATCCACTACCTGTCGGGCTGGTTGACCATGTACACCTTGCTGCTGGCGCAGTGGGGCACGTTCGTCGTGCTGTGCCTGGTGTTCCGTTTGCCCAGGGTCACCACGCGACTGATCCCGCGCTCGGTGCGCCATTGGCGCGCGTCCAACCTGGCACGGCGGCAGTTTCTCGAGCAGCACCTGCACCACACGCTGGGCAGCACCGGGGTGCTGATTTTTGTCAGTGAGGCCGAGCGGTATGTGGAAATCCTGGTGGACAAGGGGATATCCAGTCGCCTGGATGACAGCAGTTGGGATGCGATCGTCAAGGACTTCACCCGCCAGGTGAAGCAAGGCCAGACGTTGGCCGGGTTTGTGGCGTGTATTGAGGCTTGCGGGGAATTGCTCAGGGAGCACGTACCGGTGACCCACGCACGCAATGAGCTGCCGAATCGGTTGGTGGTGTTGGAGTAGTGTAAAATTCCCGGCATTCCCTGCCCGAGGCGTTTTTGTTCATGTCTGCCACCGCTAAACCTGCCAGCCCCGCGCCGGATCATCACGCGCAGTTCCTTGAACTGCTGAGCGCGAGCCTTGAGCAAAACGCCTTTATCAAGCTGGTGCTGGCCAAGTATGTCGGCACCGAGCCTGATCTTCAGAAGCTGATCATCAAGCAGCTGACGGTCAAGGATCAGCCTTGCCTGTCCTTCGTCTATCGCTACAAGACCCGCGACATCACCAAGAACTTCTCCCTGGCCGACGGCGTGGCGGCAATTGCCGAATTGTTGCCGGCGGCGTTCAAGAATGCGCACCTGCTGTCGGTGACCGACGAAGCCCAGCTGGAATACAGCAAGAAGAACAAAAGCTCACTGTTCAAAAGCAAGCCGCAGCAACTGCGCGAAGCGCCGTCTGCCGAGCACAACCGCGAGAAGAATCGCTTCCTGGACCTGACCCGGCCCTTCCTCGCCGACCTTGGCGTGACCAACGCCAAACACGAACTGATCCCGGCGATGTCGCGCAAGTGGAAGCAGATCAACAAGTTCATCGAAGTGTTCAGCCATGCGCTGACCACCTCGCCGCTGAAGCTGGACCAGCCGGTGCGGGTCGCGGACTTTGGCTCGGGCAAGGGTTACCTGACGTTTGCCATCCACGACTACCTGCGCAACACCCTCAACGCCGAGGGCGAAGTCACCGGCGTGGAACTGCGCGAAGACATGGTGACCCTGTGCAACAACGCCGCCGCCCGCCTGGACCACCCGGGGCTGGTGTTCAAGTGCGGGGATGTGCGCAGCGTCGCGCCCAGCGAGCTGGACGTGATGATCGCCCTGCATGCCTGCGACATCGCCACCGACTACGCGATTCACACCGGCATCCGCTCCGGTGCGTCGATCATCATGTGCTCGCCGTGCTGCCACAAGCAGATTCGCCTGCAGATCCAGAGCCCGGCGCTGCTCAAGCCAATGCTGCAATACGGCCTGCACCTGGGCCAGCAGGCGGAAATGGTCACCGACAGTTTGCGCGCGTTGTTCCTTGAGGCGTGCGGCTATGAGACCAAAGTGTTTGAGTTCATCTCGTTGGAGCACACCAACAAGAACAAGATGATCCTGGCGGTGAAGCGTGCCGAGCCGGTGGACAACGCTCAACTCCTGGAGAAAATCCAGGAGCTCAAGGCGTTCTACAACATCACCGAACATTGCCTTGAAACCCTGCTGCGGTCGGAAGGTTACCTCGCCTGAGTACGACGCAAATCAAAAATGTGGGAGCGGGCTTGCTCGCGAAAGCGGTGTGTCAGTCACCTGATGTATCAACTGATCCACCGCATTCGCGAGCAAGCCCGCTCCCACATTAGATCGCGCTAGCCTTGGGAGCTGGCGCAGGCTTCACGCTGGTCTTGCGCCCCAACATCACCGTCACAATCACCCCGCAGGCAAACAGCCAGGTAATCGGCTCGATGTGTTCACCAAAAAACAGCGCCGAAAACGCGATGGTGAAAAAGATCTGCAACAGCTGAATCTGGCTGACCCGGGCGATGCCACCCATGGCGAGCCCGGCGTACCACGCAAAGAACCCCAGGAACTGCGAAAACAACGAGACATAACCAAACGCCCACCAGGTGCGCATGGAGATCGGCCCTTCGTGTTGCAGCGCCAGGTAGGCCACCGGCCCGATCAATACCGGCGTCGACAGCACCAGCGCCCAGCAGATTACCTGCCAGCCGCCCATCTCCTTGGCCAACCGGCCGCCTTCGGCATAACCCAGGCCACCCACGGCAATCGCCCCGAGCATCAACAGGTCGCCCGCCTGGATGCTGCCGGCTCCGGTGATCAACGCATAACTCAGCACCAGCGCACTGCCCAGCGCCGCGCAGGCCCAGAAGGCCTTCGACGGACGTTCATGGGACAGCCACGCCGCATACAGCGCCACGCACAGCGGCTGCAACCCGTTGACCAGCGCGCCATGGGACGCGGGCAAGGTTTGCATGGCCCAGGCCGACAACACCGGGAAACCCAGGATCACCCCGGCAATCACCAGCGTCAGCCCGCGCACCTGGCGCCAGGTGGGCCAGCGCTCACGGCGCCACAGCAACAGCGCCGCCGCCGGCACCGCCGCGAACAACGCCCGGCCCAGGCCATTGAGCAACGGGTGGATTTCCTGCACCACGATACGGGTGAAGGGCAGGGTGAGGCTGAAGATGACGACGCCCAGCAGGCCGAGGGCCATGCCGGTATTTTCGCGGGAGCTCATGGAAGGAACCAGAATCGAATGGGCCGGAAGTGGACGTTCATCTAGCCACAAAGCCCCGCAAGCACGGGCTTACAGCTGGGTGCAGATTGAGCCGTACAGTTTTGAACGGGCGACTCGGTTCATGTGGGAGCTGTCGAGCCTTGGCGAGGCTGCGATGGGATCAACGCAGTTTACCTGTCAGGCCGAGGTGTCTGCATCGCGGGCAAGCCCGGCTCCCACACAAGCCGGGGTGCTGATGTAGTAGCGGGCCATTACCCGGATCAAGCCTGCGGGTCTATCTTGGCTACTCCTGTCTGCCCAACCGTTCAACCGGAGGAATGTCCCATGGCCGCGAAAAAAATCCTGATGCTGGTCGGCGATTACGTCGAAGACTATGAAGTGATGGTGCCGTTCCAGGCGCTGTTGATGGTGGGGCATACCGTGCACGCCGTGTGCCCGGACAAGTCCGCCGGCCAGACCGTGCGCACGGCGATCCACGACTTCGAAGGCGACCAGACCTACAGCGAAAAACCCGGGCACCTGTTTGCCCTGAATGCGGATTTTGCCAAGGTGAACGCTGCCGACTACGACGCGCTGCTGGTGCCGGGTGGCCGTGCCCCTGAGTACCTGCGGCTGAACGAAAAGGTCCTGCAACTGGTCAAGGATTTCGATCAGGCTGGCAAACCCATCGCTGCCGTATGCCATGGCGCTCAACTGCTGGCGGCTGCCGGGATCCTGGAAGGCCGCGAGTGCAGCGCCTACCCGGCGTGCGGGCCGGAGGTACGACTGGCGGGCGGTACGTTCATCGATATCCCGGTGACCGACAGCCACGTTCAAGGCAATCTGGTGACGGCCCCGGCGTGGCCGGCGCACCCAAGCTGGCTCGCGGGTTTCCTCGGGCTGCTGGGCACCAAAATCACCCTGTAAAGCGGAGGTCATCGCCATGTGCGAACTGTACGTCAAGGCCGACCCGATTCTGTACGAATCCCGCTCGCGCTCCCTGCGCATCTGCGGCGTGGTGACCACCGTGCGCCTGGAAAACCAGTTCTGGGACATCCTCAGCGAAATCGCCGAGGTGGATGGGATGACCACCAATCAACTGATCGCCAAGCTGTATGAAGAAGTGATGGATTACCGCGGCGAAGTGGTGAATTTTGCTTCGTTCTTGCGGGTGAGTTGCACGCGGTATTTGAGCAGGCAGCGGGTTCACGCCCCAGAGCTCAGCCTTGTGAACACAAGAAATAGCGCGCAGAAGATCTGAATGTGGCAACTCGTTCAATGTGGGAGCCGGGCTTGCCCGCGATGACATCGCCTCGGTTTAACTGGCTGACCGAGTTGCCCGCATCGCAGGCAAGCCAGCTCCCACACTGATCGGTTTTCCAAGCCGAATGCGGGTGAAGGGTCAGAAGAACCGCGTCACACTGATCTTCGCATCCCGGCCCTTGGTGTAGGCGCGGTCGCCGCTCAGGGCCGGTCGGAAGTTGTTGTTGAACAGGTTGTCCACGGTGAAGTTCACCTCGGTACCCTTGAGGTAAGCCTGTTGCGGCTTCCAGCTGGCGAACAGGCCCTGGGTGTTGTAGCGCTTGTTGCCGTACTGGTCGTAGAACAGGTCGCCGATGCTGGTGCCCGGGCCGCCGGAATACTTGTCGCTCGGCAGGCGGCTGGTGGCGCCGATGAACTGCCCTTGCCAGCCTACCCGCATATCCAGGCTCGGGATCTTGGTGCCGAGCACCACCACCCATTTGGTTGGCGGAATGTCCCGCGCCCAGACGTCCGGCCCCCATGGGTTGGTGTAGGCGCCTTCATGTTTACCGGTGGTGTAGGCGAACGATACCGAGCCGAACACGTAGGTGGAGTCATAGAAACTCTCGGCCTCGAAACCCTTGATGGTCATGCCGCCGATGTTGCGGTAGTTGGACATCGCGCCCGGCGGGCAGGCGCTGGAAATCGTCCCGCCGTTGACCGCCTGGTTCTGGCAGCCCACGCCTGTGGCCTTGAAGATTTCGTCCTCGACCTTGTTGTGGAACAGCGTGGTACGCAGTTGCAGGTTGTCGCCGTGGGCGAACACGTCGGCGAAGCTGGTGACGTTGCCCAGGGTGATGGAGGTGATGCGCTCCGGGTCCAGGTCCAGGCTGGTGGCGGTGCGGCTGCCCAGGCCCTGGACTTCATACTGCTCGTCGATCACTGGCGCACGCCAGGTGCGGCTCCAGTTGGCGAACATCGCCACGTTCGGGGTGATGGTCCAGTACGCCGCCAGGCGTGGCGACCAGCCGGTGTAAGTGCGGTCGCTGTAGTCATGGCCGATGGCCGGGTCCGGGTTGCTGTAGTACGGCGCGTCGTTGGCCTCGCCGCGGTTGCGCACATGGTCATAGCGCATCGACGGGGTAATGGTCACATCGCCCAGCGTCACCGCGTCCTGGATAAAGAAGCTGTTGGTGTCGACCTTGCCATGGGGCATGAAGCCCGGCTGGAAGTGCCCATAGTTGTATTTCGGGGTGTTGTAGGTGGCGCCGGGCATCCACATTTCGGTTTCCCGGGTGTGCTTGCGGATTTGCACACCGGCGGTCACCGCGTGCTGCAACGCACCGGTGGAAAACAGGCTGACGTTGCGTACGTCGAGGTTCTTGTCGTTATAGGAGGTGTCCATCTTGCGCCCGCCGGTGGCCAACTGGAAAAACGCCGTGGCGTCGCGCTCGTCGGTCTGGTCGGTATTGGATTCGGAGTACTTGATGGTCAAGTCCACCAGCGGGTTATTCATCGGCTGGTATTCGTACTTGCCGGACCAGGTGGTGTCGACGGTATTGCGGTTGGCCAGGAAGCGTTTCAGCGCGGCTTCGTAGCCATAGCGGTCGATGTTGGCCTGGGTCGGCGGCGTCGGGTAGCTGGCGGCAGAGAAGGGCGTCCAGCGCTGGCTGTTGGAGCGCGAATACGACAGACCCAGGCTTTGCTCATCGGTGAAGTGAGCATTGAACTTGAACAGTTTTCCGTCCACATTCTGGGCGCTGTTGGGCAGGCGCTTGGGGTTGATCGGGTACTGGTTGTTGTCGTTGGGCAGGGTGGCAGCCAGTTTCATGTCGCCGCCGTCGCGCTGGGTCAGGTAGGCCAGCGCGTCGAAGCGGCCGTCATCGGTACGCCCGTAAACGGCACTGCTGTAGACCTGCTCATGGTCGTTGCTGGAGTAGCCGTATTTGAGCATGGCACCGCTGTTGCGCCCGTCCTTGAGCAGGTCCGGGGCATCCTTGGTGGTCATGTTGACCGTACCGCCAAAGCCGCCGTTGCCGCTGAAGGGCGAGTTGGGGCCTTTCTCCACTTCGATGCTCTTGATCAGCTCGGGCTCGATAAACACAGTGCCCTGCTGATAGCGCTCAAAACCGCTTTTGGTGGCGCCATCGACGGTCAGCGGCACGTCTTCGGCGTCGCCGAAACCACGGATGTTGATGGTCTGGCCACCGGGCTTCAGCGAGCCGCCCTGGCTGATGCCGGGCAAGGTTTGCAGCAGGCTGGGAATGTTGTTGGACTGGTAGCGGTCGATGTCGGCCTGGGTCAGGGTGGAACGGCCGACGGTGGTGGAGTCGACCTCGTTGCCGGTGCCGATCACGCTCAGGGCGTCGAGCTGGATCGCGCTGCTGTTGGTGGTCTTGCCCTCTTCGGGGCGTACCACGTAAGTGCTGCCGACCTTGAGCAATACGAACTCGCCGTCCTTGAGCAGGGTGCGAATCGCCACTTCCGGTGTGAAGTCGCCATTGAGGGCTGGCGCCTGGATATTTTTCAGCAGCGCTTCATCGAACAGCAGCTGGATTTTCGCCTGCTGCGCCACCTGGCTCAGGGACGTGGCCAGGGACTGGGCCGGCAGTTGCAGCTTGAACGACTCGGCCTGGGCACTCAGGCTGAAGGCCAGGCAGGCGGCAATGGCGGTGGGTCGAAGAAACAGGTGCTGAACGTGGCAAGGCGCGCGAAACATGAAATCCCCCGGAGTAGCCAAATGGCCAGAAAGGTGTGCGTATCAAACGCAGACCCGAGGAAGACGCGGCAGGAAAAATAATCCTCACATGCGAATGCAAAATATTCTCAAATAAGAATTCCGCGGGGCTATTTGCGCGGTTCGATCCTGATATTGCCGTCGGCCAGGGCCACGGTTTTCACCGGCAATAGCGCGGGCAGGGCGTTGAGCAGGGCGTCCGGATCATTCACGTCCAGATTGCCCGAGACCTTCAACTGCGCCACCGCGCTGTCCACCAGCAACGGCGCCTGGGGCCGGTACAGGCTCAACTCATCCATCAGGCTGGCCAGCTCGCGATTACGAAAAGACACGTGGCCGCCGCGCCAATCGGCGACCTCGCCGGCAGTGAGGGTTTGCTGCTGCAGCGTGCCCTTGGCATAACTGAACGTAGCGCGCTGATCGGCGCCGAGCAGGGTGGCCGGCAGCCTGGCATCCGGATCGAACGCCACTTGCCCGTGGGCCACGCTGACCACCAACTGCTGCTTGCTGCGCCGCACATCGAAGCCGGTGCCGACCACCCGCACATTGGCTTCACCGGCCTGCACGAACAGCGGACGCTCCTTGTCGGGCGCCACCTCGATATACAACTGGCCCTGATCCAGATGCACGATGCGCTGGTGACTGTTGAAGTCCACCCGCAGGCGCGTGTTGGCGTTGACGTACAAGGTGCTGCCGTCGGGCAGATGCAAGGTGCGCATCCCTTTGGCATGGGCCGCGACCTGGGCGTGGAACAGCTCGCGTGGGGCGCCGATGTTGCTCGTCAGCACGGCACACACCAGGGCGGCAGCCACCGCCAGGGCCGGGCGCCACACGGGTGGTTTGCGCACGGGCAGCGGTGTCGGTTTGTTCAGTTGCTGCAACTGGGCCAGGTCGGCCCACAGCTGTTCGAATTCGGCGTAGGCGCGGGCATTGGCCGGCTCGGACTGCCAGGCGGCAAACGCCTTGCGGTCGGCGCGACCGGCGTCATTGCGGTTGCGCGCAAACCAGCTGGCGGCCTGGGCATCGATGGAGTCGCTGGCCTCGATGTCACAGGTGTCGATGTCGCTCAGGCGGGTCATTCTGGCTGCTCCTTGCCCTGTTCTTGTTGAAGTCGCTGCTTGCAATGCAGCAAGGCAAAAGCGATGTGCTTTTCCACCATGCTGATCGAAACGCCCATGCGCTCGGCGATCTGCGCCTGGCTCAGGCCTTCGAAGCGGTGCAGCATAAGGGCTTCTCGTCTTCTCGGCGAGAGTTCAGAGAGGACTTCTTTCAACTGTTCCAGGCGTTGCAGGCGTTGCGCGGCGGCCATGGGATCGTCTCGCGAGTCGCTGACAGGTTCGGCATCCAGTTCGGCCTGCTGCTGGTGGACGGTGTGCCGCACCTTCTGTTTGCGCCAGTGATCGCGCAGCAGATTGCGCGCCATCTGGAACAGAAACGCCCGTGGCTGCTCGACCTGAGCCCGGTCGCGGTAGTCCAGCCATTGGGTGAAGACATCCTGGGTCATGTCTGCCGCGTCGCTGGCGTTGTCCGTGCGTTTACGCAGGAAATGCAGGATATCTGCATAAAACCCGCGAAAGGCATCGGCCGACAGCGGGTCGGGCTTGGGACGAGACATGGATATCCTTCTTGACGAAGCACGACGTGGAAAAGTCGTGAATGATATCGAGAATTATTGTCATTTGTCTCTATTGAAAATCCAAGGTTGGATGCGGACTAAATGTGGGAGCGGGCTTGCTCGCGAATGCGGTGAGTCAGTCGACCTATTAATTGACTGACCCACCGCCTTCGCGAGCAAGCCCGCTGCCACATTTGGATTGCGTTTCAGCGCAACAGGGTCAGTAGTTCCTGCAACTGAACACGGCCTGCCTCAGCCAGCGGGAACACCGGCAGCCGTGGATCCCCCGACTCCAGTCCCGTCAGCCGCAAACCGGCCTTGATCGTCGCCGGCAAGCCACCTTTGAGGATGAAATCCAGCAACGGCAACTGGCGATAAAACAGCTCCCGCGCTTTCTCCAGGTCATTGGCCAAAACGGCTTCATACAAATCCAGGTTGAGCTGAGGAATCAGATTCGGCGCCGCCGTGCACCAACCTTTCGCGCCCGCCGCAAACGCCTCCAGTGCCAGCGGATTGCAGCCGTTGTAGAACGGCACCTGGCCCTCGCTGCGCCGGTGCAATTGGTGCATGCGCTGAATATCCCCGGTGCTTTCCTTGACCATGGTCACGTTGTCGACGCTGTTGACGATGCGCAGGATCAAGTCCACCGACATGTCGGTGCCACTGGTGGCCGGGTTGTTGTAGAGCATGATCGGCACGCCGATGCTGTCGCCAATGGCCGCATAGTGGGCGAGGATTTCCGCCTCGCTGAGTTTCCAGTACGAGGCCGGCAATACCATTACCACGTCCGCGCCGTGGGCCTCGGCAAACTGCGCACGACGCACGGCCTTGGCGGTGGTCAGGTCGGAGACGCTGACGATGGTCGGCACACGCTTGCCCACCTTCTGGATGCTGTAGGCGGCGACTTCATCCCACTCTGCATCACTGAGATAGGCGCCTTCGCCGGTGCTGCCCAACGGTGCGACAGCGTGCACGCCGCTGTCGATCAGGCGGTCGATCGAAAGGCCCAGGGCGTCGAGGTCAATGCGCTGGCCGTCCGTGCTGAACGGGGTGATGGTGTAGCCGATAATGCCGTGAATAGAAGGGCTGGACATGCAAAAGTCTCCGGTCGAAAAAGGGTTTCAGTTCAGGCAATCGGCGTGTTGGCGCAGGTTCTGCCGAGCGTAGTAGTTGAACGCGGCGCCGTGGCGCTTGGGCTTGGAAATCCAGTCATGGGCTTCGCGGCCCAGTTCCGGCAGGATCGGCTTGATCGTGCCGGCGGCCATCGCCAGCAGCTGCAACTTGGCCGCGCGCTCGATCAACTGCGCGATCACACAGGCTTCCTCGATGCTCGCCCCAGTGGACAATTGGCCGTGGTGGGAAAGCAGAATCGCGCGTTTATCCCCCAGGGCAGCGGTGATGATTTCACCTTCTTCGTTGCCCACCGGCACCCCGGGCCAGGCTTCGAGGAATGCGCAATCTTCGTACAACGGGCAGAGGTCCATGTGGGACACCTGCAACGGCACTTCCAGCATCGACAACGCAGCGATGTGGGTCGGGTGAGTGTGGATGATGCAGTTCACGTCCGGGCGACCGCGGTACACCCAGCTGTGAAAACGGTTGGCCGGGTTGGGCATGCCATGGCCTTCCAGCACCTCCAGGTCTTCGTTGACCAGCAACAGGTTGCTGGCGGTGATCTCATCAAAACCCAGGCCCAGTTGTTGGGTGTAGTAGGTGCCAGGCGTCGGGCCGCGTGCGGTGATCTGCCCGGCGAGGCCGGAGTCGTGGCCGTTTTCGAACAGGATCCGGCAGGTCAGCGCCAGCTTTTGCCGGTCGGTCCACGTATTATCCGCCAGGGTGTTTTGCATCTGGGTCAGCGCCTGCTTGACCAGCTGGTCTTTCGGGAGTGCTAATGTCTTGGCCATATCAGTGTCCTTGTTCGTCGCAAATGACACTAAAGAGACTATATGACACAAAGTGTCATTAGCAAGCATTCATCATCGCCTCTTTAATGGATTAACCGCTGCGCATGTCTATCCGTTTGAAAATATTGAGAAAAAAACTTGGTGTGACATTGGAGTCGCTCGCGGAAAAATCCGGGATGACCAAGAGTTACCTGTCGAAAGTCGAACGCGGGTTGAATACGCCGTCGATTGCGGCGGCGCTGAAACTGGCCAAGGCGTTGAATGTGAAGGTCGAAGAATTGTTCAGCGAGGACAATGTCAGCCTCGACAGCTACAGCCTGGTGCGCAGCCACGAACGGCAGGCGTTGTCGGGCACCGATGCGTCACCGGGTTACGCGGTGTTGGCGCATCAGGTCAGTGAGCGTAGTTTGTTGCCGTTCATCATTTACCCGCCGGCGGAGTTCACCGACAAGACCTTCAAGGAACATTTGGGGGAGGAGTTTTTGTTTGTGCATGAAGGTCAGGTTGAGGTGGATTTCATGAGTGAGCGGGTGGTGTTGAATCGGGGGGATGCGTTGCATTTCAATGCGCAGAAGCCGCATCGGATTCGGTCGGTGGGGGAGGTTCAGGCGCAGCTTTTGGTGGTGGTGCATAGTGCTGAAGCGTGATGGTGGGGGTGGGGGTGGGGGCATATCCGTTATTTGGGTAACGGCCGCTTATGGTTCCGCTCTTACAGCGGCTCACTTTTGAAGAGCGCAAAAGTAAGCAAAACGCTCTTGCCCCACCACTCGGCACCTCGCTTAGGCTCGGTGTGCCCTCACTCCGGCTTTGGACCGTGGGCCGCCGTCATGGGCCATCCTTGGCCCAGGACGGCTA
>NZ_JACAPX010000038.1:0-119397 GCF_013385435.1 Pseudomonas sp. F9001 | reverse complement strand
GCAGGACGCCAGGTTAGCCGTCCTGGGCCAAGGATGGCCCATGACGGCGGCCCACGGTCCAAAGCCGGAGTGAGGGCACACCGAGCCTAGGCGAGGTGCCGAGTGGTGGGGCAAGAGCCTTTTGGTTACTTTTGGGCTCCTTTCAAAAGTGACCCGCTGTAAGAGCGGAACCAATACAAGCCATCACCCAAAAACGGATATGCCCCCAAAAAGAAGCATCACCCATTAGCCAGCTCTTCCAGATGATCCATCAACTCCTGCGGCTTAAGCACCAACACATCACTGTCCACCGCATCCAGCACCACCTCCGCCGTATTCCCGATCAACGCCCCTGAAATCCCGGTGCGCGCCACCGTACCTATGATGGTCACCGCCGCCTGCCATTTGTGCGCCGCATGAGGAATCAACACATCCGCCGGCCCTTCCTCGATATGCAGATGAGTGTCGTCAATATCGAACTCCGCCTGAAACGCCTTGCACTGCTCACGATACCGGGCCTCGATCGTCTCCTTGAGCTGAAACACCGGATCCGCCGCCGACAGCATTGGCGACGGATGCGCACTGATCACATGCAACTGCGCCTTGGCCAAACTCGCGATATCAAACCCATGATCAATGATCGCGTTATGCAACGCCTGATGCTCGGCATCAGAATTGCCCACATCGATGGCCGCCAGAATCACCCCGCCAGCCCAAGGCCTGGACGTCTTCACCAGCAGCACCGGAGTCGGGCAGTAGCGCATCAACTTCCAGTCGGCAGGCGTCAACAGCGCCTTTTTCAGCGGGCTGTCAGCGAAATGCTGCTTGACCACCAACCCACAACCCTCTGCCTGCTGCACGTCGATGATGGTTTCATGCAGGCTGTCATTCCACGCCTGTTCAGTCGTGACGCTGTAGCCATCCTCCTGCAAACCGGCCTTCAGCAGGCTCAACATCGCAGAATGCTCGTGCTTCTTGTCACACACCAACAAATGCAAATGTGCCCCGGTGACGCCGGCAATCAGCTTGGCGCGCTTGAGGGCCAGGCTTTCCGAATGCTCAGGCTCGATGACCACCAGGATGCTGCGTATGGCTTGCATGGTCGGGTTCTCCAAAAAAGGGTGGGCGTGGAACAACTATAGTTGCTGCCCGGCACACGTCATGTTGATGCACATCAAGCCCGGTAGCTGGCGGTCTGCGGCGCGGTCGGTATAATCGCCGGCCTTTTGTGAATCTTTGCCCGTGAGCCCGATGAACCTGCCAGAAATCCACGAATTCCTCGGTTGCCGCACCCCCGACGGCTGGGTCCAGGCCGCGTTGGCCGACCAGGAAACCCTGCTGATCGACCACAAGAACTGTGAATTCAAGGCCGCCAGCACCGCCTTGAGCCTGATCGCCAAGTACCATTCCCACGTCGACCTGATCAACCTGATGTCACGCCTGGCACGGGAAGAACTGGTGCACCACGAGCAAGTCATGCGCCTGATGAAGAAGCGCAAGATCGAGCTGCGCCAACTGTCCGCCGGCCGCTACGCCTCGGGTTTGCGCAAGGTGGTGCGCAGCCATGAACCGGTCAAACTGGTGGATACCCTGGTGGTCGGCGCGTTTATCGAAGCCCGCAGTTGCGAGCGTTTCGAAGCACTGGTGCCGCATTTGGACGAAGAACTCGGCAAGTTCTATTTCGGCCTGCTGAAAAGCGAGGCCCGGCATTTCCAGGGTTACCTGAAACTGGCTTACCAGTACGGCGACGCCAAGGACATCGCCCAGGTCATCGACCGTGTACGCGCCGCCGAGCAGGAACTGATCGAGTCACCGGACGTCGAGTTCCGCTTTCACAGCGGCGTGCCAGCCTGACGCAACCGCTGCACCGAGCAACGCGGTGATCCCGGCCAGTATCAGGATCACCGCCTGTGTCCCCAGCGGCGCCGCCAGCAGTGCGATCAGCAACCCGGCCAGCGGCTGCGAGAGGTTGTTGAGCAAGGTCAGCACGCCCACCGTCTTGCCAAAGTCCCGGGCCGGGATCACCCGTTGTCGGACACTGCGGATGTACACGTTGAACATCTTGTCGAAACCGGTCAGCAGCAGGAAACCCACGGCATAAGCCCACACATTCGGGCTGATGGCCGTGATCAACGCACCCACGGCAATCATTGAATACGACAAACCGCCCAGCACCTTGAGCGGCAGGGAAGCGCGCGCCAGGAAAAACAGGATGGCGATGGTCACCAGCGCGCCGGCCGCCTGCAACCCGGCGTAGGTGTCCTTGCCGGCGGCGTATTGGCCAATGACCATCGCGGCGGAAGTGGCGAGGGTGACGCCGATGATCAGGTTCACACCCACCGCCAGGGCGATAATCCTTTTCAGCTCCGGCAGGTCGCGGATATGCCCGAAGGCAACGCGCAACGGTTGCAGCCAGATGTCGTTGTGCTGCTCGAAAGTTTCAAGATTGACCGTGGTGTGGCGTTGCCAGATGCGCATCGCCAGGTCCGCCAGCAGGAACAGCCCGGCAACCCCCAGCACGACCCAGTGCCAGGCCCAGACGCCCAACATCAGCGCGGCCACCAGCGGGCCCAGCACCAGCCCGGTCTGGTCGGCAATCTGCGAGTAGGACAAGGTCTTGGCGTAGGTGTAATGCTTGAAGATATGCGGCAGCAGCACTTCCCGGGCCATGATGCCCTGGGTGGTCAACACGCCGCACAGCGCCGAAAGCATGACAATCCAGTAAATCCCGTCGAACATTCCATACAGCAGCACCGCCGCCCCACACGCCAGCGCCCGGTACACCTGGCTGATATGCAGGACGCGCACGGCGGGATATTTGTCGCACAACGCACCGCACACCGGGAACGACAGGTACCGCGGCAAGGATTCGACAAAAAACGCCAGGCCCGCCCACGACACACTGTTGGTGGTCTGGAACACGATCAACGGCACGATGAACAACAGAATCTGGTCGGCCAGGCGTGACAGAAACAACGAAATGAAGAAAGCCAGGTAATCCTTGCGCATGGTGTGCTCGTGTCCGTGAGTCAAATTGTCGTCAGTAGCCGGAGCCGGATTTATCCGTGAGATTGTGGCGCTCGTCGCCCTTGAGCGGCGGGTTGAATACGCTGACCAGCACCAGGTCCTGCTCCTTTCCGCCTCTTAGATAATGGCAGTCGTGTTGGTCCAGCGCATAAATATCACCGGGGCGGATCGGGTAGACGTTACCGTCCATATCTTCGACTTCACCCTCACCGGCGATGCAGTAGCAAGCCTCCAGATGATTACGGTATTGCAGCAGTGACTCGGTGCCGGCACGCACGACGGTGTGGCAGACGGTATAACCCATCCCGTCCTTTTCCGTCAGCAACCGATGGCTGGTGCCAGCGCCCCATTCGACAAAGTGCGCGGTGTTTTCTATGTCTGATTTGTGACGAACGAACATGGTTTTCTCCCGCTATGTAGGTAGAGGGCCATGATTCTCTTGTGTTTGTGGTGTTGTCATCAGCGACACTTCCGAAAAGCGTGTGGGGCGCATCTGGCGGACGGTACCGAGTTAAAGACTGCGGTGAAACTGTTAAAAACTCTTAAAAGCATGAAGCTTCGTCGGCCAGTGATGGCCAGCTGCTTTAGTCTGCCGGCTTGCCACCTATAATGCGCACACTTCAATCCGCGCGTGCACTGGAAATTTATGGATAACTTGGGTCTCGGCAAGGTCTTGCTCGTGGAGGACGATGAGAAGCTGGCAGGGCTGATCGCCCATTTCCTGTCCCAGCATGGCTTCGAGGTGCTGGCCGTGCACCGCGGCGATCTGGCGCTGGCGGCGTTCCTGGAGTTCAAGCCGAAGATCGTCGTGCTCGACCTGATGCTGCCCGGCCAGAGCGGCCTGCATGTGTGCCGTGAAATTCGCAACGTGTCCGACACGCCCATCGTGATCCTCACCGCCAAGGAAGACGACCTCGACCACATCCTCGGCCTGGAGTCCGGCGCCGATGATTATGTGATCAAGCCGATCAAGCCGCCTGTGCTGCTGGCTCGCCTGCGCGCCCTGCAACGTCGCCAGGCGCCGGAACCCACGGTGCGCGGCGCCCTTGAGTTTGGCCGCCTGGCCATCGACCGCAGTTGCCGGGTGGTGAGCCTGGGCGGGGAGAAGATCGACCTGACCACCATGGAATTCGAACTGCTGTGGTTGCTGGCCAGCGCCGCCGGGAAAATCCTCTCCCGCGATGACATTCTCAACCGCATGCGCGGTATTGCCTTTGACGGGCTCAACCGCAGCGTCGACGTGTACATCAGCAAGCTGCGCGGCAAGCTCAATGACAACCCCCGGGAACCGGTGTGCATCAAGACCATCTGGGGCAAGGGCTACCTGTTCAATCCGTTCGCCTGGGAGGTCTAGATGTTAAGGCTGTTTCTGCGTCTGTATATCATCCTGGCCATTGGCTTGGCCGGGGCGATCTGGCTGGTGAACTATACCTTCGATGAGCTGTTGCCGGAGGCCAACGAAACCTACAACCGCGAGGCCCTGCGCGGCCCGGCGTATGGGGTGGTGGAACAATTGCGGCCGGTGACGGGGGAAGCGCGCGCCGCCCGCCTGGCCGAGTTGCAACCGCACTATGGGCTGCGCCTGGCGCTGGTGCAGCGGGACAAGCTGAAACTGACCGAGCGTGAGCAGCAGCTGCTGGCCAGTGGCGAGTTGGTGGTGCGTGGGGATTTCATGGAGTTCATCTCCAACATCGACGGCGGCCACCAACTGCTGGAAATCAAACTGCCGGAAGAGCCCAAGTGGCTGTACATGTGGGCCTATGGCTTCCTCGGCCTGTGCCTGGCGATTGTCCTGTACTTCTGGGTTCGGCCCCATTGGCGTGACCTGGAGCATATCCGCCTGGCCGCGCAACGTTTCGGTGACAACGATCTCGGCTCGCGCATCCTGCTGCCGCGCCGTTCTACCGTGCGCGAGCTGGCGGGGCACTTCAACCAGATGGCCGAGCGCATTGAAAGCCTGATCGCCAACCAGCGCGAGTTGACCAACGCCGTGTCCCACGAGCTGCGTACGCCGATTGCGCGGCTGTCGTTTGAGCTAGACCAGCTCAAGCAACAGGCCGATCCACGGGAGAGCCGCGCGCTGATCGCCGACATGTATGCCGACCTCGGCGAGCTGGAAGAAATGGTCTCGGAACTGTTGACCTACGCCAGCCTGGAACGCGGCGCCACGCAGATCACCCGGGAAAGCATCGAGGCCCACAGCTGGCTCGACAGTGTGATCGGCAGCGTCGCCCTGGAGGCCGAGGCGGCAGGCGTGCAGTTGCTGCTGCGCACCTGTGAAGTCGATTACATCCGTATCGAGCCGCGCTTTATGGCACGGGCGGTGATCAACCTGTTGCGCAATGCAATTCGCTACGCCGACCGGCGCGTGGAAGTGTCGCTGGTGAAGTTTGGCACCGGCTATGAAGTACGGGTCAATGACGACGGGCCCGGTGTGCCGGTGGAAGGGCGAGGGAAGATTTTCGAGCCGTTCCTGCGCCTGGACGCCAGCCGTGACCGCCGCACCGGTGGCTTCGGCCTCGGCCTGGCGCTGGTGCGGCGGGTGTGCCAATGGCATGGCGGGCAGGTTGAAGTGCTGGATTCGGAGTGGGGCGGGGCATCGTTCCGGATGACCTGGGCGTATGCCGAGTAATCATCCAGGAGCCATGGAGATCAAATGTGGGAGCGGGCTTGCTCGCGAAGGCGGTGAATCAGTCGCCGGATACATTGACTGAAACACCGCCTTCGCGAGCAAGCCAGCTCCCACATTTTGATTGGGTTACCAAAGTTAGAACGTGTATTCGACCATCCCCATCACCGACGTCTGCAAGCGTCTCTCCACAATCGGGCTTTGCCCGGCCTTGTCTGCCAGGTACTGCACATCCAGCAGCGTCGAAAACTGTGTGTGCTCGCTGATCGGCAAGCTCCACACCAGATTCATCCCGTTGCTGATGTTGCCGCCGCTGGCCTTGTAGGTCTTGAAGCGACTCTGTGCGGCCTGGCCGGTGGTCACGCCGTACCAGGTCTGCAGGTAATTGCTGTCGCCAAAATGGCTGCTGAGGCTGGCATCCAGCGAACCGTAGTCGCCGTCGTACAGGTTGGTGCCCAGGCTCAGTTCCAGATGGGTGAACGCCTTGCCGGAATCCTTGTGATCATCTTCCTCAAGCGCATGCTCCAGGGTTGCGCCGAGAATCACCCCGCCCAGGTTATAGCTGCCACTGACACCCACCTGGGCGCGAGTCTTGATCTCGCCCATACCCTTGAGTTTCTTCGAGCCCGGGCGCCCGGTCTTGCTTTCGTCCTTGCGTGAGCCGCTGGCGCCGACGTAGGCGCTGAAGCTTGCACCGCCGCCGTCATAACCCCAGCCCAGGCCCTTGTCGGTGTCGAGGAAAATCCCCCGCGGGCTGACGATGGCCGCCCCCAGCACCGGCGCGGTGACTCGCTCGTCGCTGCCGCTGTAGCGGGGCAGGTTGGCCACGCCGGCCTTGAGGGTGTATTCCCAGTCGTCGGCCAGCAGGGTGTCGGCGCTGGTCAGCAGGCACAGCGACGTCAGGGACAGGCACAGGTGTTTTGAACGCATGATGGTCTTCATGTGAGGTCAGAGACTCAAGGGGTTGTGGGGAGAATCGGTACGTTTGAAGTGGTAGCCGGAGGCGCTCAGGCCGTTGACCTGGCGACTCACCGTGTCGCCCAGGCCATAGCCGTTGCCGGCCAGCACCGCATGGGCGTTGTCCACGGGCAGCAGGATGTAGTCGGTCAGCGGCTCGTCGTGCAGTTGGCCGCGGATCACCAGGAAGCCGTTCTCCAGGCGCACGCTGATGCCGCTCAGGGGCGCGTCGGGCTCATGGGTGTTGAGCACTTGATAGGTACCGATGGTGTCGGCCCAGGCATTGCTCAGCGGGGTCGGTTCGATGCGTTCGCCCACCGGGACGCGTTGGCCGTGGCTGCGGGCGGTGAGCATCTGGCGCCCTTGCACCGTTACCACATCCAGCTGCACGCGGCCCAGTTCGCCGAGGTCCTTGAGCCAGAAGCCGAGGAATTTCTGTTGTGCCCGCAGCCAGCCCTGGCCGTCGCGCAGCAGTTCGAAACGGGTGTCGGCCAACTCGCCATACAGCTGGCCGTTTTCGTCCTTGATACGGAAGACACCCCAGGCCGTGGCGTAGAAACCCGCCAGGCGCCTGCGGTCGATCGCGGCGGGCACCTGGCGGATTTTCAGGCCATGGGCGGGCGCCTGGCAGTTGTCGGCACACACCGGGTCGCCGGTCTGGGCCTGGAGCATCAGGCGCAGGGTGTCGGTGGTCAGGGACACCACCATCTCTTCGGCGTTGCTGTCGTTGGCCATCACGATCACGGCCAGTTGCTGGTCCGGCAGCATCGTCAGTTGCGCCGCGAAATCATCTCCGCCACCGCTGTGCTGGAAGGTGCGAATGCCGGGGCCCACCGGCTCATCGCCGCAAGGGGCGAGAAACCACCCCAGGCCCATCTGGCAGTCGAAGTCCAGGGCGTTGCCGGTGTTTTGCTGGCTGAACATCTCGTCAATCGACTGGCTGCCCAGTACCTGTCTGTCTTTATAGAGGCCCCGGGCGAAGAGCATGCGCACGTAGTGGCTGAGGTCCTTGGGGCTGCTCCACAAGCCACCGGCCGCAAGGTCGCGCACCTGGGCGTCGGCGCTGACGGTGCCGTCTGCATAACCCCGGGCGCGAAAGCCCGGTTGCGCGCCGGTGCCGACGAAGCTCGACTGGTTCATCTCCAGGGGCTTGAGCAGGCTGCTTTGCAGTCGGGTTTCGAAATCCTGCCGACTGCTGCGTTCGATGGCGGCGCCGACCAGGGCGTAGCCGAGGTTGGAATAGGCCACCTGGGTCCCCGGTGGCGTGCTCAGCCAAACCCCTGAAATACGCATCGGCATCTGGCCCATGGCGAAGGTGTTGCGCACGTCCCGCAGGTGTTCGCTGGGCAGGCCGGACTGGTGGCTTAGCAGGCGGCGCAGGGTGATGTCGCGGTCGGCGGCAGCCTGGTCGGAATGAAAGCGCGAGCGTACGTAGAACTCCCGCAGCGTGTCCTGGATCGGTGCGTCGAGGGCCAGGCGCTGTTGCTCCACCAGTTGCAGGGCGGCGGTGGCGGTCAGCAGTTTGGAGAGGGCGCCGGCGCGGAACGCGGTGTTGGGGGTGACGGGTTTGCCCAGGGCCTTGTCGGCCAGGCCAAAGCCCTGGGCCCAGATCAGTTCCTGGCCGTTGACCAGGGCGATGGACAGGCCGGGTATGTTTTGCCTGGCCATTTCGCTGGGAATGCGTTTTTGCAGGTAGCGGATGATTGCGCTGTAGTCGCCCTTGGGAATGGGCGGCGGGGCCGGCGGCTGGCCGTGGCAGCCGAGGCTGCCCAGCAGGCAACCCAGCAGCGGAATACTGCGCAATGTGCGAAACATGATGAGCACCCGAGGGGTGGTTTGGATGCTCGAATGCTAGGGGCGGGCCGTCGATGAGTCTTTGTGAGCTTTGTCGGGAAACTGTCAAAGACTGTTAATGCAGGCCGCCCCTAGCGGGTTTGCTCCATTGCCGCAGCTCCAGCATCAGCTATACCTAATGCTCAACGCTTCCTCAACGTCAGCCAAGGAGTCTCGCGATGAAACTGGGAATAATGATCAGCACCGTGTGTATTGCCACGATCGGGGTGATGGGGTGTTCCAGCAAGGTGACGCAGCCGGACGAATACTCCGGGTTTCTCTCAGACTACAGCAACCTCAAGGAAGCCAAGTCGCCATCGGGCGCGCAGGTGATGCGTTGGGTGGACCCCAACCTGAGTCTGAGCCGCTATAACGCGGTGTACATCGAGCCCACCCAGTTCTACCCCAAGCCGCAAGCCAGCACCAGGATCCCTGAAAGCACCTTGCAGGGCATCAGCACCTACTACAGCCAGGCGCTCAAGCGCGAACTGGAAAAGTCCTTGCCGCTGGCCGACGGACCAGGCCCGGGCGTGATCGTGGTGCGCGCGGCGATCACTGCCGTCAGCAGCAAGACCGAAAGTCTCAAGCCCTATGAGTACATTCCTGTCGCCCTGGTGGTCGCCACGGTCAGCACGGGCGCCGGGATTCGTGACCAGGAAACCACCTTGGGCACCGAAGCCCAATTCCTCGACGGTGCCAGTGGCAAGGTGGTCGCCCAAGTCGTGCGCAAAGGCACCGGTAAACCGTTGGCAAACGACTCCCAGGTGATGAAAGCCGATGACGTGAAAAGCGTCATCGACGGCTGGGCGTCGGACCTGCATCAATCGTTTTTGAAGCTTAAAAAGGGCTAAGCCTCAAACGGTGCGCGACTTGAGCGGGTGCTATTTGATCGGTGTGAGCGGTGGCTGCTTCCATTGCCCGTTACCCACTTCAGGCTTGGGCAGGTAAATGCGCAATAGGGCATAGAACGGGCCGGGTGGTGCTGGCAGCCAGTTGCTTTGTTCCGCCTTCGGTGGCTCGTGGTGCGCGACCAACAGCGTCAGGCCGCCATCGGCGTCGAGCTTGAAGTTGGGCAACATCCCCGACGTGAGCACGTAGCGCTTCTTCAGGTTGGGGGTCAGCAGATTGGTCTTGGCGTTGTACATGGTCAGTGACCAGAATGCGTCGGTCGGTGGCAACTGGTCCTTGGCGAAGTGCAGGGTGTAGCTGTGGCGTGCGCCGTTGGCGGTTTTGCCCTCGCTGTCCACGGAGTAGCGCAGGTAGGCCGTTTCATCGCCGGAGTTGCCAAACAGGTGCAGGTTGGCGCCAGCGTAGCGGTACAGGTAGTTGTTTTGAAGGTGGTCGCGATTGCCGAACAGGTCTGCACTGGATACTTGATGGGTATCGATCTTGTCTTTTTTGAAGGCTGCATACTCGGCTTTGCCGTCGGCGATGCCGTCATCCAGCGCTTTGCGTTGCTCAACCGTCAGGGCCTTGAGGTCGAACGGTTTGCCCGCCTCGACGCCGATCCTGGCAAAACGCGCGAGCACGTTTTTCTCACTGTCCTGCGGTGCTGCGTAGGCCAGCATGAAGTTCAGATAGCGGAACAGATGCACGCTGTCGCTCATGTTCGGCGTAGGCTTGGGCCAGGCAATTTTCGGCGGCTTGATGGGTTTGGGCTGCTTCACGTAGCTGCTCAGGGTCTGGACCTTATAGCCGCCCTGGATCTGTCTGACTTTGCCCAAGTCCTTTTCATCGAACAATTGAGTGCGGTACAGGGCGTAGGCGATGTTGCTTTCGCTGTACACGACGCGGTCGATATCGGTTGGCTGCTGGCCTTTCCAGCCCGGGCCGGCAATCATGTAGTGGCCACCGTTGTTACCGGTGCTGCGGGTGCCCAGATAGCCGAAGTTCTGCGTATAGAGGTCGACCAACTGCACGGCGTAGTAGCGGTTGTCTTCGATCCTGGGCAGGGTCAACACCACGGGCTCGGCCCGCAGATCGAGCCAGACAAAGGAGTTGGGCGTGTCCGGGTTGGGGGTGGGGATCGCTGTATCTTTAGGGGTTATCGCCTGCGCGGTGTTCCCGATGTGGTTGAACGGCGCCTTGAAGTTCGCCCCGGTCTTGTCGACAGCCTGGGTGTAGAGAGTCTTGTACATCTCCACCACCGGGAAGCCATAAAGATAGGCTTCCTTGGCGATGGCCCGGGCTTCACTCGGCGTGGCGGTGAAATCGGCCCAGGCGCCGGTACTCATGAAAATCGAGAGGCTCGCCAACAGCAGGCGCGTCGGTGTTCGAATCATGTTGTTGCGTCCTTACTGAGTCAGTCGGATGTCGTCGAGTTTTTCAGCTGTTATAAAAGCAGGCTCCGGTGGGCGCGTACAGTCGCAACTAGCTGAACCTTTGCGTGTCAGGCAGAGTTTGCACTCAGTTGCTCGGGAAGTCTTTTGGCACGTGAGGTTCAACGCAAAGATCTATCGATCAGTTGACATCAACGAGATCAAGTGCCGCCTGTGAAAGGCGGCATCGGGGGGCAGTCAAGGCAGTATGGACTTAACCTTGTCACGCAACTGATCAATCGAGAACGGCTTGCCGATCACCTGCATGTCGGCTGGCGAATCGATATTTTCGGCATAACCGCTGGCGAACAGGATGGGCAGGGCGGGGCGTATTTCACGGGCCTTGAGGGCCAGTTGCTTGCCGTCCATGTCCGGCAGGCCGACGTCGGTCATCATCAGGTCGATGGTCTGGTCGGTGTCTTGAACAATTTTCAAGGCTTCTTCGGCATCGGCCGCTTCAAGCACTTGGTACTCCAGCTCTTCGAGGACATCGACGATCAACATGCGCACGATGGCGTCGTCTTCGACTACAAGGATGGTGGAGGGGGCGGCTGACATAGTGGAGGTTCCCGAACAGTGGAAGGGGCAGGTCTTGGGCGATGGGAAGACCGTTTTCATCCTGAGTATTGTCGGTCCCGGCAAGTTCCCCAGATAAGCAAAACATTGTGCCGGTAACGGCTACAAATGTCGCGTATCACCGCCACTCACTTGCCAGGGGCTTGCTGGAACAACCAGCAAGCCCCGGCCATGGTCTCAAGCTGCCGGTTTTATCGGTTAAAGGGATCCGTACACCAACCCATGTACCCGGCTCTGGTTCTCGCTTGCCTTGAAGGTGCTGACCGTATATTCCGGGTTTGTCGGCGTCCCAAACGCTCCCGGGATGAGCGGCGTCTTACTGTTGGCCAGCGATTCCTTCATTCCTTTCTTCATGGCGTCCTCGGTCGGAAAATTGACCAATCCGAAATTGGGGTCGAAATAGAACCATTTTCGCGTGCCGCCTTCCACGATCACTCCCGCTGTCATCGCGTGGACGGGCGTGGCGATGATGAGTGTCTTGGACGTCGTCGCGTTGGCCAGGTCATCGATGATGGCCTGATAGGACTTTTGCGTGACGACTTCGGCCGAGTGCGGTCGCTTTCTGAAGTGATCCTGGGCTTCGCTCATGTCCTTGATGAACCTCGCCGATTTTGGGTTGGTTTCCTTGGTCGCCGCCGCAATGAAAAGCTTGTCGATGTACTCGTCCTGTTTTCCAACGGACACGGCGTAGGCCATTGCGTTGGCTAACACGCCACATTCGCCTCCGGTCACCGTGTCCACCTGGCTCAAATAGAAATTCTGGGGCATGCCCCTGAGCTTGATGCCGGGGATGCGCTCAATTTCGGCTTTGTAGAACTCATAGTTTTTAAGGCCGACTTCTGATCGCTTTTTGCCTATTGACTGTGCCAGGGCGCCGATTTCTTCGGGGCTTCGATTCGGCTTAAGTGCCAGTTCCATGAGCTCTGCGATATCCATGGAGCCCGAGTAGCCCGGGATGTCATCCACTACCCCGTTGTTATAGCCACGCATATACGCATCGTGGCTCGTTGTTCTGGCGTGTTCCTGCGTAGCCTTGAATGAGTTGGATAATTGCTTGGAGGGTGTGTTTTGCGCCTTGGTGGCCGGCCCTCCGACAAAGTACTCCCAGAAGCTTTCAACGTTGTCCTGGATCGACACGGTCTGTGGCGTGAACCCCTTCAACGGTGGGCCATAGGGTTGTTTCTTGAGGGCGTCGTACGCGTACCATTCGCCCTTGTTCAATACAGCGGAGGCTTCGACGGTTTGATCCGCCAGCTTGATGGTGCCGATTGCCGCGACGCCATGCTCCTTGCCGGCGGCTTTCAACAGGTCATGGCTGCCGGCTGCCCCCTTGAGTTTGTTTAGCCCGTTAATGCTTTTTTCGACTACAAACTTGCCGCCCCGGTTAATCAGTCCTGCGCCTCCCAGAAGCAAATCGCCCAAGCCGCCCACCGGGTTCAAGGCGCCGATGGTGGCGACACCGATCTTTTTGGCAACATTCAGCGCCTTGGCGCCTGCACTGAGGGCTTTTGTGCCCGCCTGTGCCGCTTTGGACGAACCCAGGCTGACAAAACCCAGCAGGTCCAGCTGGAGGTCAATCGCCCCCTCCAGGTAATTACCCTTGGTAAAGTTAGCAATCGCTGACTTGAAGGGAATGAGGTCGAGGAAGAAATGGGTCACCTTCAGCTCGGTTTCCATTTGCTTGTCGTAGGTCGTGGCGCCTTTGGCTTGCTTGACGACATCCTCGTTGCCCAGGTCGAGGTTTTCGACAAATGCATCCGCGATGTACTGGGTACGGGCGGTGGCAAAGCTGTTGGGAGGCAGTGGGTTCGTGTCTGTACTGGCTGAGCGCTCGGGCTCACTGGCCTCTGAAGCGTCGAATTTTTTTATTCTGTTTTCCTCGATCGCCAGTTCCCAGGTACTCGCAGAGAAATCCTGGGGCGTTACTTTTTTGATGCTGCCGTTTTTTATGTCCAGCCTATAGGTAACAGGTTCCGTGCCACCCTCTACCTGTATCAGCAGCTCATTTTTAATCGGTTTGAAAAGCGAGGTGACCAGGTTTGGGCCCAATTGATAAACAGAGGGCTGGTAAAAAGTGAGGTTGCCCTGCTCGATGTTTTTTCGATCTTCCAGCGGCAGGCTGGCGATCAGGTGCTTTACGGTGGTGGCAACCCCGTCGTTCAGCGACTTGATCGACGCTTCAAACTGCTTTTGAAATGTCGCGTTTACGTCGAACTTGAGCGACTGGCCTTCCAGTGCCTGGGTGATGTCTGGATCCTTGGATTCCCAGGTGTAATCGCCCAAGCCACTCATGGCGATGTCCAGCAACGAATGCAGGCCCGCAGGTGCGCGGTTTGGGTCGTAGAGCGGTACGCCAAACTGTTGTTGGCGGGTGTCCTTCACCGTCAGGGCCTTTTTTTCAAACGGCACATCCTCGCCAAATCGCTCTTTGAGCTGGGCCAGTGCAATGGCCTTGCGGCTCGGGATATCGGTCTCCAGCAGGGTGGAGGCCTTCATGCGTTCATCCACCTGCTGAGTGAACTCGACGCGTATCGCTTCCAGCTGGTCGGGGCTGTAGGCATCGTTGGGTTGTTTGCTGATAACGCCGTTGGCCACGGCCCAATCAATCAGCGCTGCCCTCTGTGCGCTTTGGGTCACGGCGGGCTCGGCGAGTGCAGCGCTTTCGGCCTTGAGCATCACTTGGGCGAAAGTCATGTTCGGTACCGAGCCCGGCGACTGCGCTTCAATCGACGCCGCCGCAACCGCCAGGTTGACCCAGGCCGGGCTGCCATAGGTCACGCTGGCCGGGATGTCTTTGATCAGGAACTCCGGGGCTGTTCTTGCCAGCAATACGTAAGCACCCGCCTGGGCCATCTCGGGGCTCGTTCTGCCCTCGCTCGACAGGTGTGCGCTCAGCCCGTTGACGATGGCAGAGGCCGGCTTGCCCCAATGTTCTTCACTGGCCACGTCGAAACCGGCCAGTTTGTTCCGTTGAGGCGCCTGGATTGACTCGGGATCCATCTGTGCACTGATGGCGGCCAGCAGGTAGTCGTAATGGCTGTTCTTGGTCTCGATGCCATTGAGCCCGCGCTGCAGGGCCTGGCCCATCAGTTGGCCTTCGGGCGAGCTTAAAAGAAACTCGAGGATCTTCGCCGGGTCGTTCAAGGCGGCCACAGGAATGGGATTCTGGTACGCGAGAAAGTCCAGGACGCTCTTTGTCTGCGTGACTTGCGGCTGATCGCCGAGGTGGTGGGCGTGGTTCATCGCAAGCAGGCGCAACTGAGTTTGCTGGTTCTGGTCCAGCGGTGCGGGCCAGGACAGGGCACCGCCCAGGTCACCGAAAGGGTGGGCGGCGATCCTGACGGTCGCTTCCAGTTTCAGCTTGAGCAACTCGGCCTTGGAGGTTGGCAGAGGCACCCCGTTGGCATTCAGGAATGCCTCCAGGCTTTGGTTGACCCTGGTCCCCATGTCCAGGGTGTTGTGATGGGACGAGTCCGGATGAATGGCCATTTGTGTGAGCTTCAGGACGGACTGTACATAGGGGGCGGTGTCGTAGTCTTGCAGGGCCGGGGCTGCGAGGTTGATGGCGTCCAGCAGGTTCTGCCAGTTCTGCCGGTCGGCCATGGGCTGTTTCAGCACATCGGAGCGGCTGGCGGCTGATGCTGGCGCTGCTGCAACGGCAGGGGGCGTGGCTGGCTGGGGGCTCAGGGACGTTGCCCCGGAAGCAGGGGAGGAAAAGAATTGGGGCGCAGGCTGTTGCACGGAGAGGTTGCTGACATTTTGCATCGGTGGGTACCTGTTTTATTAGGAGATACGCGCCTTTTCCGAGGAGGTTCCCTGTTCCCCACGGCACCCCTTTGGGTGGGGCGGCCCACACACAACGTTCCAGGCTCACTTCGGTTCCCATGTAAGAAGGAAAGACAATTGCCGAGTGTTAAAAACACATCCATTCGTCTATTTATCAATGGGTTATGTAATCCATGTCGCTACGGGTAGCAGAAAAATAGCGCTCAGGCGCAACTTTGGGGCAAACTCCTCGTTTTTCCGTATTGGCCAAGGCATGCCCATGACTCCCGCGTCGTCTGTCGATGAGAAAAGCTTCCGTAAATTGCTGGGCCGCAACGTGGCACTGCCGTTGGGCGTTGGCGTGCTCAGCGCGGTGTTTTTCGTCGTTCTGATCACCTACCTGTTGTCGGTGATCCAGTGGGTCGAACACACCGACCGGGTAATCAACAATCTCAACGAAACCTCGAAACTGACCGTGGACCTGGAAACCGGCATGCGCGGCTTCCTGATTACCGGTGACGAGCATTTCCTCGACCCGTACGAAGTGGCCAAGCCGCGGATCATTTCCGACTTGCGCAACTTGCAGGCACTGGTGGCGGACAATCCGGAGCAGGTGGACCGGCTCAAGCGTCTGGAGTCGTTGCAACAGGCGTGGAACACCTACGCCCAGTCGATGATTGACATGCAGCGGCAAAACGGCGATTACCGCACCGCCGTGAAAGCCGGGCGTGGCAAGAGCCTGACGGACGAGATTCGCAAGGAGTACGACCGGGCGGTGGCGATGGAGCAACAGTTCCGCATCACCCGCAATGAAGACGTTACCCGCACCACGATCATCAGCGTCACCTTGTACCTGGTGTTTGTGCTCGGCCTGAGTGGCTTCCTGGCGTATGTCGGCCGAAAGAATCTTCTAGAACTTTCAAACAGTTACAGCGAAAACCTGATGTCGCAGCAGAGGATCGCCAAGCGCCTCGAGCAGCAAGCCTGGTTGCGCAACGGCCAGACCGAGCTGGCCGAGCAGGTCCTTGGCCAACTGACGCTGAACCTGCTGGGGCGCAACATTTTGCAGTTCTTTGCCCAGTACATGGGCTCGGCGGTGGCGGCGTTGTACGTGCGTGAAGAGCACGGCGGCCTCACACGCGTGGCTACCTATGGCTTCTCCCGCGAGCAGGAGCAGCAGGAACAGTCGATCTACAACGACGAAGGCATCGTCGGCCAATCGGCCCGGCAGGACCGCCTGATTCGCCTGGACGATGTGCCGGTGGATTACTTCAAGGTCAGTTCCGGCCTCGGCGAAGGTGCGACCCGCAGCGTGCTGGTGGTACCGACCAGCGATGATGGCCGGGTCAACGGGGTGATCGAACTGGGTTTCCTGCGTGCACTCGATGACCGTGATGTCGAACTGCTGGAGTTGATTGCCGACAACATCGGCACCTCCATCGAAGCCGCGCGTTATCGCCAGCGCCTGCAGGAAGTGCTGGCCGAAACCCAGCAGCTCAATGAAGAGCTGCAAGTGCAGCAGGAAGAGCTCAAGACGGCCAACGAAGAGCTGGAAGAACAGTCGCGCATCCTCAAGGAGTCCCAGGCCCACCTGGAAACCCAACAGGCGGAGCTGGAGCAGACCAACGAACAATTGGCCGAACAGACCCAGACCCTGGCCGAGCAGCGCGATGCCATGGACCAGAAGAACGTCCAGCTCAACCGCGTACAGATCGAGCTGGAAGAGCGTGCCGACGAGTTGCAGCGCTCCAGCAAGTACAAGTCCGAATTCCTCGCCAACATGTCCCACGAGCTGCGCACGCCGCTGAACAGCTCGTTGATCCTGGCCAAGTTGCTGGCGGAGAACCCCCAGGAAAACCTCAGCGCCGAACAGGTCAAGTTCGCCGAGTCGATCTACTCGGCCGGTAACGACTTGCTCAACCTGATCAATGACATCCTCGATATCTCCAAGGTCGAAGCCGGTAAGCTGGAAATGCGCCCGGAGAACACCAGCGTTGCGCGCCTGGTCGATGGCCTGCGCGGCATGTTCGAGCCGCTGGCGGCCGACCGCAAGCTCGGGTTCCAGGTGGAGGTGCAGGAAGGCTCGCCACACATGCTGTTCACCGACCGCCAGCGCCTGGAGCAGATTCTGAAGAACCTGCTGTCCAACGCTATCAAGTTCACCGAGAAAGGTGAGGTCAGCCTGTCGGTATCCCGGGCACCGGGGGAGGGCATCGCCTTTACCGTACGCGACTCGGGGATTGGCATCGCCCCGGACCAGCAGGAAAGCATCTTCGAGGCCTTCCGCCAGGCCGATGGCACCACCAACCGTCGTTACGGCGGCACCGGCCTGGGCCTGTCGATTTCCCGGGACCTGGCGAACCTGCTGGGCGGCTATATCAGCGTCACCAGCGAACCTGGCCAGGGCAGTATCTTTACCCTGGTGGTGCCTGAGCACTATGTAGAGCGTGACGAAGACACCCCGGCGCTGGAACAGCCGCGCGCGGTAGTCCCTGTGCCTGCACCGGCGCCGATCAAGGTGTCGCCGATGCCGATCGCCCACGAAGCGCAGATCCCGCGCTTTATCGATGACCGCGACAAGGCTCCGTTCGCCACGCGTTGCATCCTGGTGGTGGAAGATGAGCCCAACTTTGCCCGCATCCTCTTCGACCTCGCCCATGAACTGGGTTACCACTGCCTGGTGGCCCATGGCGCAGACGAAGGCTACGCCCTGGCGGAACAGTACATTCCCGACGCGATCCTGCTGGACATGCGCCTGCCGGACCATTCCGGCCTGACCGTGCTGCAACGGCTCAAGGAACATGCCGGGACCCGCCATATCCCGGTGCACGTGATTTCCGTGGAGGACCGCGTCGAAGCCGCCATGCACATGGGCGCCGTGGGCTATGCAGTCAAGCCGACCACCCGCGAAGAGCTCAAGGATGTGTTCGCCCGCCTGGAAGCCAAGCTGACGCAGAAGGTCAAGCGTGTGCTGCTGGTGGAAGACGATGACCTACAGCGAGACAGCATTGCCCGCCTGATCGGCGACGATGATATCGAGATCACCGCCGTAGGCTTCGCCCAGGAGGCCCTGGACCTGCTGCGCACCCACATCTACGACTGCATGATCATCGATCTCAAGCTGCCGGACATGCTCGGCAACGAGCTGCTCAAGCGCATGTCCATCGAGGACATCTGCTCGTTCCCGCCGGTGATCGTCTACACCGGGCGCAACCTGACCCGCGATGAAGAGGCCGAACTGCGCAAGTATTCGCGCTCGATCATCATCAAGGGCGCGCGTTCCCCCGAGCGCCTGCTGGACGAGGTGACACTCTTTCTGCACAAAGTCGAATCGCAGTTGTCCCATGAACGCCAGACAATGCTCAGGACTGCCCGCAGCCGCGACAAGGTGTTCGAGGGCCGCAAGATCCTGCTGGTGGATGACGATGTACGCAATATCTTCGCCCTGACCAGTGCCCTGGAGCACAAGGGCGCGATTGTCGTGATCGGCCGTAATGGCCGCGAGGCGATCGAGAAACTCAATGAAGTCGATGACATCGACCTGGTACTGATGGACGTGATGATGCCGGAGATGGACGGGTACGAGGCCACCGCCTTGATCCGCCAGGACCCGCGCTGGCGCAAACTGCCGATCATCGCGGTGACGGCCAAGGCCATGAAGGACGATCAGGAGCGCTGCCTGGCGGCAGGCTCCAACGATTACCTGGCCAAGCCCATCGACCTGGACCGGTTGTTTTCATTGATTCGCGTGTGGCTACCCAAGATGGAACGGATTTAATTGGAACGAAGCACTGACATCGAACTGCGCTTGTTGATTGAGGCGATTTACCTCAAGTACAGCTACGACTTTCGCGACTACTCCGGCGCTTCGGTCAAGCGCCGCGTGGCTCATGCGTTACGTCAGTTCGACTGCGCCACCATCTCGGCCTTGCAGGAACGGGTGCTGCATGACCCGACGGCGTTCATGCAGTTACTGCAGTTCCTGACGATTCCGGTCAGCGAAATGTTTCGCGACCCCTCGCACTTCCTGGCGATTCGCAAGGAAGTGGTGCCGCTGCTCAAGACCTACCCGTCGATCAAGATCTGGATCGCGGGCTGCAGTACCGGGGAGGAGGTGTATTCCATGGCCATCCTGTTGCGTGAGGAAGGCCTGCTGGAACGCACCATCATCTACGCCACCGACATCAATCCCCGGTCCCTGGAAAAAGCCAAGCAGGGGATTTTTTCCCTCGAGAACATCCGCGCCTATACCCACAACTACCAACAGGCCGGTGGCCAGCGTTCGTTTGCCGATTACTACACGGCGGCTTACGATCATGCGATCTTCGACAAGACCCTGCGGGAGAACGTGACGTTTGCCGATCACAGCCTGGCGACCGATAGCGTATTTTCCGAAACTCAATTAATTTCCTGTCGCAACGTATTGATTTACTTCAATAAAAAGTTGCAGGATCGGGCGTTTGGACTGTTCCATGAGTCGCTGTGTCACCGCGGCTTCCTGGTGCTGGGCAGCAAGGAAACCCTGGATTTTTCCGCCTACAGCAAACAGTTCGAACCCCTGGTCAAGCAAGAACGGATCTACCGAAAATTATGAATGAAGCTACTGCCAGCCCGGTATCCGGGATCGAGGCCATTGTGATCGGCGCTTCCGCAGGCGGTGTCGAGGCATTGCTGAGCATTTTTGGCGAGCTGCCGGCGAGCTTCGGCCTGCCGATCATTACCGTGCTGCATTTGCCGGACGAGCGCCGCAGCCAGTTGGCGGAAGTGTTTGACCGACGCGTATCGATGAAGGTAGTGGAGGCCCGCGACAAGGAAGTGATCCAGCCCGGCACCCTGTATTTTGCCGGCCCCGGTTATCACCTGTCGGTGGAGCACGACCGCAGCCTGTCACTGAGCCAGGAGGACCGCGTGCACCATTCCCGCCCGGCAATCGACTACCTGTTTGATTCAGCCGCCGATGTCTACGGCAAGGGGTTGCTGGCGATTTTGCTGACGGGGGCCAACCAGGACGGCGCCCGGGGCCTGGCCCACGTCAAGCAGAGCGGCGGTACCACGGTGGTGCAGGACCCTTTGGAGGCCCGCGTCGCCGTGATGCCCCGGGCCGCCCTGGCGCTGCATGAACCTGACCATATCCTCACCTTGAGCCGCATCGGCACCTTGCTGGCTTCCCTGGAATCCTCCCCATGTTAAGTACTGTCCAGGCCAAACTGCTGATCGTCGACGATCTGCCGGAAAACCTGCTGGCCCTTGAAGCGCTGATCAAGCGCGAGGACCGCCAGGTCTATAAGGCATTGAGCGCCGACGAGGCCTTGTCGCTGCTGCTGGAGCACGAGTTCGCCATGGCCATTCTCGACGTGCAGATGCCGGGCATGAACGGCTTCGAGCTGGCCGAGCTGATGCGCGGCACCGAAAAGACCAAGAACATTCCCATCGTGTTTGTCAGTGCTGCCGGCCGTGAGCTCAACTATGCGTTCAAGGGCTACGAAAGCGGCGCCGTGGATTTCCTGCACAAGCCGCTGGATATCCACGCGGTCAAGAGCAAGGTCAACGTATTCGTTGACCTGTACCGCCAGAGCAAGGCGATGAAGCAGCAGGTTGAAGCCCTGGAGCAAAGCCGGCGCGAGCAGGAAGCCTTGCTCACGCGCTTGCAGGCCACCCAGGCCGAACTGGAGCAGGCCGTGCGCATGCGCGATGACTTCATGTCGATCGTCGCCCACGAAGTGCGCACGCCCCTCAACGGGCTGATCCTGGAAACCCAGCTGCGCAAGATGCACCTTGCCCGGGACAACGCCGCGGCGTTTACCCTGGACAAGATGCACGCCATGGTCGACCGCGATGAGCGGCAGATCCAGAGCCTGATTCGCCTGATCGAAGACATGCTCGACGTGTCGCGCATTCGCACGGGCAAGCTGTCGATCCGCCCCGGTCGCTTTGACCTCACGCAACTGGTGCACAACCTGCTGGAAAATTTTGCGCCGCAGGTGGCGGCGGCGGAGTCTTCGGTGGCCTGGGTCCAGGAAGGGCCGGTGGTAGGCAACTGGGATGAATTCCGTATCGAACAGGTGGTGTCCAACCTGTTGACCAACGCCTTGCGCTACGGGGCCAAGAGCCCGGTGGAAGTGCGGGTGTACGCCGAGCATGGCGAAGCGCGGGTAGAAGTACGTGACCACGGGATCGGCATCAGCGAAGACAACCAGAAGCGTATTTTCCAGCAGTTCGAGCGCGTGTCGGCCAACCATGCCGTGGCGGGCCTGGGCCTGGGGTTGTTTATCTCCGAGCAGATTATCGCGGCCCACGGCGGGACCATTGAAGTGGAAAGCCGGATAGGCGAGGGCGCGCTGTTCCGCGTCTGCCTGCCCCTGGAGGCCGGGGCATGAAATCAATCGCAAATCCGACGCAACCTCTGCGTGACCCCATGGTCGTATCAGCAGCAATTGACCGGACAAAGGCTTCCCATGAGTGAAGATGCACAAGATGTTGTACTGATCGTCGAAGATGACGAATCGATTATGTTTGTGTTGGGCGAGTACCTGGCGGGCCTGGGGTATCGGGTGTTGAAGGCGATTGACGGTGAGCAGGCGTTTGAAATCCTGGCCACCAAGCCGCACCTGGACCTGATGGTGACCGACTACCGCCTGCCTGGCGGCATTTCCGGGGTGCAGATCGCGGAGCCTGCGATCAAGCTGCGCCCGGAATTGAAAGTGATCTTCATCAGCGGTTACCCGCAGGAGATTCTCGACTGCAACAGCCCGATCACGCGCAATGCGCCGATCCTGGCCAAACCGTTTGACCTGGATACGTTGCAGGAACATATCCAGCGGCTGTTGGCTTAACGTCTTGAGAAGAGGGAGCACACTCCCTCTTCAAGCCTTGATCATCTCCCTCACCTTTGCCGTCAACAGATCAAAGGTGAACGGCTTGGTGATCATCTGCATGCCCGGGTCCAGAAAACCGCCCCGTACAGCCGCATGCTCTGCATAGCCGGTAATAAACAACACCTTCAACTCGGGCCGCACCTGCCGGCCGATCTCCGCCAGTTGCCGGCCGTTCATGCCGGGCAGGCCAACGTCGCTGATCAGCAGGTCAATGCGCTGGCTGGACTCGATGATCGGCATGGCACTGTCGGCATCACCGGCTTCGACGAAGGCATAGCCCAGTTCACTCAGCACGGCGCTGACCAGCACCCGCACGGCCGGGTCGTCCTCGACGATCAGCACGGTCTCGCCGGCATTGGCGAACGGCAGCAATGCCGGGTTGAGCGGTTCATCTGCAATGACCTCGCCGACATACCTCGGCAGGAACAGGCTGACGGTGGTGCCTTGGCCCACCACACTGTGGATCGACACATGCCCGTGGGATTGGCGCGCAAACCCGTAGATCATCGACAACCCCAGCCCGGTGCCCTGGCCTATGGGTTTGGTGGTGAAGAACGGGTCAAATGCACGGCTGATCACGCTCTCGGGCATGCCGCAGCCGGTGTCGCTGACGCTCAGTTCCACATAGTCGCCAGGGGTGAGGGTGCCGTAGGCTGCGGTAAACACACTGTCCAGGTGGCGGTTGGTGGTTTCCACCACCAGTTTGCCGCCGTTGGGCATCGCATCCCGGGCATTGATGGCGAGGTTGAGCAGGGCGCTTTCCAGCTGGTTGGGGTCGGCTTCGGCGGTCCAGAGTTGCTCGGTCAGGCGGATATCCAGGGCAATGCTTTCATTCAGGCTGCGTTGCAGCAGCTCACCCATGGAGCTCACCAGCTGATTGATCTGCACCGGTTTCGAATCCAGCGACTGGCGCCGGGAGAAGGCCAGCAGGCGGTGGGTCAGGGCTGCTGCGCGGTTGGCCGACGTGACACCCAGGTCGATCAGGCTGTCGAGGTCTTCGGTGCGGCCCCGAGCCACGCGCCTGCGCAGCAGTTCCAGGCTGCCGATGATGCCGGTCAGCATGTTGTTGAAGTCATGGGCGATGCCGCCGGTCAATTGGCCGACGGCTTCCATTTTCTGTGACTGGCGCAACGCTTCTTCGTTATTGCGCAGCTGCGCCGTGCGTTCTTCCACCTGTTGCTCAAGGGTTTCCAGGGTGCTTTGCAGGCGCTGTTCGCTCTGGCTCAGGTCGATCAGCCGGTCGCGGGCCTCGTATTGCCGACGACGTCCGCGCAGCGCCGTGGTCACGAGGCTGATCAGGGTGATCGGGTGGAACGGGCGCTCCAGGAACGTCACGTTGCCCAGCAAGGTGCTCAGGTGCGACGAGCCATTCTGTTCGCTGCCGCCGTGGTGCGTCATCAGCACAATCGGCAGGTCTGACCACGCCGGTTGTTGATGCAGGTGCGTGAGCAGCGGTTCCAGGTCGATACCGCGCAGGGCTTCGGCAGCAATGACCAGCAAGCCGGCACCGTGCTCCAGCTCCTCGCAGAGCATCTGCAAATGGCTGGCGATGATGCCGTTGAAACCAGCCTCATTGAGCATCATCAACGCCAGGGAGCTGTCGCGACCCAGGGGCGCCAGAATGATCGCCCGTTCGAAAATGGCCGGCAGGCCACTCATGAACTTTCATCCTTGAGCAGCGGGTTGTCGGTGCCCATGTAGGTCGGTACGCCGCGCAATACACCCTGGAACGCATCAAGCGGTTCGCCGATGGTCATGCCACGACTGCCGATGCGGTATTCGCGAATGGTCGATTCGTGGCTGCCGGTGCGTTTCTTGATGATCGAAATAGCGCGCCGCACCTTGCCCAGCGCTTCGAAGTAACGCAGCAGGATCACGGTGTCGGCCAGATAGGTAATGTCCACCGGCGCCTGCATGTCGCCCACCAGCCCGTGCTGGGCGACGGTCATGAAGGTCGCAGCGCCACGGCGGTTGAGGTACAGCAGCAGTTCGTGCATGTGCAGGATCAACGCGTTCTCTTCCGGCATCGCGGCCTGATAGCCATTGACGCTGTCGATCACCACGGTCTTGATCCCGCGTTCGTCCACACAGCGGCGCACCCGATGGGAGAACTCGCCGGGGGACAACTCGGCGGCGTCTACCTGTTCGATCAGCAGGTTGCCGGTGGCTTGCAGGGCCTCCAGGTCGATGCCCATGTTCTTCATGCGCTCGAACAGCAGGCCCAGCTCTTCGTCAAAAATGAACAGCGCGGCTTTTTCGCCCCGGGAGACGGCTGCCGCGGCAAAGATCATCGAGATCAGCGATTTGCCGGTACCGGCCGGGCCCAGGATCAAGGTGCTGGAACCTGTCTCGATCCCGCCGCCCAACAGGGCGTCCATCTCGCGGATGCCGCTGGTAAGGGTCTGGCGGTTGTAGCCGCCACGGTGCTCGGCTGCCACGAGGCGCGGGAACACATGTACGCCGTCTTCCATGATGGTGAAGTCGTGAAAACCGCCACGGTACTTCTGGCCACGGTACTTCACGATCCGCACGCGGCGGCGCTCGGCACCGTAGTTGGGGGTCAGTTCTTCCAGGCGAATCACACCGTGGGCCACGCTGTGTACGGTCTTGTCGAGGGACTCGGTGGTCAGGTCGTCCAGCAGCAGCACGGTGGCGTCGTAGCGCACGAAGTAGTGCTTGATCGCCAGGATCTGCCGGCGATAGCGCAGGGAGCTTTGCGCCAGCAGGCGGATTTCCGAAAGGCTGTCGATCACGACGCGGGTAGGTTTGACCCGTTCCACCACTTCGAAGATCTGCCGGGTGGCTTCGCCCAGCTCAAGGTCCGAGGAATACAGGAGGCTTTGCTGGTGCTCGGCATTGAGCAGGCTTTCGGGGGGAGTCAGTTCAAAGATGTGAATGTGTTCGTCCAGGTCCCAACCATGGGACTTGGCACCCTGGCGCAACTCGCGCTCGGTTTCCGACAGGGTGATGTACAGCGATCGTTCGCCGTTTTTTGCGCCGGCCTGGAGGAAATGCAAGGCCACGGTGGTTTTACCGGTGCCGGGTTCACCTTCCAGCAGGAACAAATGGCTACGGGAAAGCCCTCCGGCAAGAATGTCGTCCAGACCTTCAATACCGGTGGCCGCCTTTGCTGTGAACAGCTCTTTGGATGTAGACAAGAAGTGCCCTCGGGTCACAAATAAGTAGTCGGCAGCGCCGTCTGGGGCGCGCCATATTTACTTGACCTTGGCGCCGTGTGGCGGTTCAACGTTTTGTATCAAATACCGCTTTTACAGGCCCTGTTGCAGCGCCGGGTCGTCCGGATTCTGCTGTTCAAGCTGTGCCAGCAGCACCTGCACATTCTGCAACTGGCCTGTTTCCTTCCAGTAATTGACCAGCAGCACCCTGGCTTTGCGATTGGCCGGGTTGCGCTGGATGATTTCTTCCAGCTGGCGCTGGGCGGCCTCCAGTTCCTGCTGGGCGTGCAGGGTGGTGGCCAGGTCGTAGCGGTAATCCTGGTTGTTCGGTTCGAGCTCCACCGCCCGGGACAGGCTGAGCAGGGCAAAGGCGCGCTCGCCATGGTGCAGCAGCCACATGCCCAGGGCATGTTGCAGGTAGGCCGAATCGGGGTGGGCCTGCAACTGTTTGGCCAGGAGTTGGCGGGACTCGTCGACCTTGCCCTGCTTGTCCAGCAGTTCAATTTGCGCGACCACGGCTTGCAGGTTGTCCGGTTGCAGGCGCATCGCCTGCTCCAGGGCGTTTTGTGCGTCGGGCAGCAGCGCGCTGTGAATGTACAGGCGTGCCAGCTGGATCCAGCCTTCGGGGCTTTCGGGTTGGCCCTTGAGCAGCTTTACGTATTCGTCGAGCACTTGCTGCAACGGGCCGAAGTACAGGCCCAGGGTATCCGGGGACAGCCCGAGCAAGGCATTGGCCGCGGCAAACCTGACGCTTTGCTCCGGGTCATCCAGCAGTGGCCCGAGCAACAGCGTGCGCTGGCCGCTGGGCACCAGGCCGACAATGCTGTGAATCGCCGCCTCGCGCACCATCGGTGCGTCGTTGGCCAGGTCCTTGTCCGCCAGCTTGAGGGCCTGGGGGCTGGGGTAGTTGGGCAGCTCGGCATGCAGGGCGGCGCGGCGCACATCGGAGAGGTCCGGGCGGCTCAACTGTTGATACAGCACCCGGGCAGCGCCGGGTTCACCGTTGTGCGCCTGTTTCAAGGCCTTGGCGTAACCATGGGCGATGGCCGGGGGCACGACCACCGGCGTGGTGCGGGTGAAATACCAGGTGATCAGCACAATAAACAACAGGGCGCACAGGCCGACGATGGAGTAACGGCGTGACTTTGACATGCAGGCGTCCGAAAGCTGGGCAGCTAGTGCAAAGCCATCAGCTTCGGTCAGGTTATCGCGAGTGTCAAACCCGCATCACGTCAGCACGAACTCAATCGGCTCAAGGGCCGGCGGCAGCGTGGTTTCGCCGAGGGCGGCGAGAATCTCGCGCTCCAGGGTGCGCACGATGGCGTTGCAGGGCAGGTCGTTTTCGTCGAAGCCGAACGGGTCTTCGAGGTCGTCGCCGATTTCGTCCAGGCCGAAGAAGGTGTAGCTGACGATGGCGGTGAACACCGGGGTCAGCCAGCCCAGCGGCTCGGCCATGGCGAAGGGCAGCAGGATACAGAACAGGTAGATGGTGCGGTGCAGCAGCAAGGTGTAGGGGAAGGGCAGCGGGGTGTGTTTGATCCGCTCGCAGGAGGCCTGGACCTGGCTCAGGCCGTACAGCCGGGTTTCCAGTTGGGTGTAGCGCCAGTCGCTGATGTGGCCCTGTTCGGCGAGGTTCGAGCAGCGGGCGCCGAGGTCTTGCAGGATGCTGTCGGGCAGGTTCGGGTGGCCGGGTTCTGGGTTGGCCCACGGTTTGATCGCCTGGCTTTCGTCTTCCAGGCGCAGGCGGGCGATCAGGCCATGGGCGAAACCGCACAGGCTGCGCAGGACGTGTTTGCGTTCGGCAGGGTTGAGGACCTGGGTTTCGCGGATAAGTGAGCGGATCTCGATGATCATCTGGCCCAGTTGTTTGCGGCCTTCCCACCAGCGGTCGTAGCAGGCGTTGTTGCGAAAGCTCATGAAGATGGACAGTGACAGCCCCAGCAGTGTGAAGGGTGTGGCGTTGACCTTGGAAAAGTAGGCCGGGTGCAGGGTTTCTACCAGCACGATGACTGAGGCCAGGAGGGTGACCAGCAGGCTGCGCAGCGCAATGCGTTTGGCGATCGAGCCCTTGAGGGAGAACAGGATGCCGAGCAGGTTGGGTTTGGGACGGACGATCATGGGCGGGGTTCTTGGGTGGCGCAGGCTGTCAGGTTAGAAGCATGTTTGCGTTGCGTCCAATTGCTTGGGCTGACTGGGTGATTGGTGGGGTCTATCGGGATTGAGTAAATATCCGTTTTTTCGGTGACCAGAGCGAAAGCAGATCTGCTTTTCTGTGGGAGCGGGCTTGCTCGCGAAAAACCTGAGAGCGCCGCGTTCATCCAGAATGCCCGCGTCATCGTTAACGACCTTCGCGAGCAAGCCCGCTCCCACATTTGGACCGTGCCCGCTTTAGCTTTTGATTTTGCTCTTCAACACTCACACACACCAAACAGCGCCCCCCCATTGGCCAAACCAGTCAACCAAGTTGAAAGCTTTGACCATTGCCCACCCACCGCTCTAGAGCGACTATTTCACCGGTCTACGTACCCATCCTGAAAATAAAAAACACACAGGGATTTGAAGCGATGCGTGATTACTCGGCTGCCACCACCCAGTTCAACTACCAACACACCGTCGACGCTGCCTTGTCGGGCAACCTGCAGGCCCTCAACGCCTGCGTCGAATGCTGCGACCGCCACGCCTTGCCCGGTCGCATCGCACTGTTCTGGGAGGGCAAGGACGGCCGCAGCGCCACATCCACCTTCACCCAACTGCAAGACCAGGCCGCACGCTTCGCCAACTTCCTCCTGGCCCAGGGCGTCAATCGCGGCGACAAGGTAGCAGGCCTCCTGCCACGCACCGCCGAGTTACTGATAGTGGTACTCGCCACCTGGCGCATCGGCGCGGTCTATCAGCCGCTGTTCACCGCCTTCGGCCCCAAAGCCATCGAACACCGCCTCAACAGCTCCGGCGCCGCGCTGGTGGTGACCGACGCGGTAAACCGCCCCAAACTCAATGAAGTGGCCGACTGCCCAACCATCGTCACCGTCGCCGGCCCCAATGGCGAAGGCATCGTGCGCGGTGATTTCAGCTTCTGGGCCGAACTGCCCAACTATTCCAACCTCTGCGAGCCCGTATTGCTGGGCGCCGACGACCCGTTCCTGCTGATGTTCACCTCCGGCACCACCGGCCCGTCGAAATCCCTGGCAGTACCGCTCAAGGCAATCGTGGCATTCCAGAGCTACACCCGCGACGCCGTCGACCTGCGCCCCGAAGACGCATTCTGGAACGTCGCCGACCCGGGCTGGGCCTACGGCATCTATTTCGGCGTGACCGGCCCCTTGTCCATGGGCCACCCGATCACCTTCTACGATGGCCCGTTCACCCTCGAAAGCACGTGCCGTGTCATCAACAAATACGGGATTACCAACCTCACCGGTTCGCCCACCGCCTACCGCCTGCTGATCGCCGGGGGCGAGCAGTTCGCCAAGTCGATCAAGGGCAAGCTGCGTATTGTCAGCAGTGCCGGCGAGCCGCTGAACCCGGAAGTGATCCGCTGGTTCGCCGATAACCTCGGCGTGACCATCCACGACCACTACGGCCAGACCGAGCTGGGCATGGTGCTGTGCAATCACCATGGCCTGGAGCATCCGGTGCACGTCGGCTCCGCGGGCTTTGCCTCGCCGGGCCATCGCATCGTGGTGCTGGACGACAACCATCAGGAGTTGCCCGCCGGCCAACCGGGCATCCTCGCCATCGACCGCGAGCAATCGCCGATGTGCTGGTTTGCCGGTTATGACGGCGTCAAGACCAAGGCCTTCGTCGGCAAGTACTACCTCAGCGGCGATACGGTGGAGCTGAACCCCGATGGCAGCATCAGCTTTGTCGGGCGCAGCGACGATGTGATTACCACTTCCGGCTATCGCGTGGGGCCGTTCGACGTAGAGAGCGCCTTGATCGAGCATCCGGCCGTGGTGGAGGCCGCCGTAGTGGGCAAGCCATGTCCGGAACGCACCGAGATCGTCAAGGCGTTTGTGGTGCTCAGCGAGCAGTACCGCGCCGAGCCGGCCCTGGCCGAAGAGCTGCGCCAGCACGTGCGCAAGCGCCTGGCCGCTCACTCGTACCCGCGGGAAATCGAATTTGTCAGCGAGCTGCCCAAGACCCCGAGCGGCAAGCTGCAACGCTTCATTTTGCGTAATCAGGAAATTGCCAAGGCCCAGGCGGCCACGGCGTGACCCATTCTTCAAGGAAACAATGATGCAGATTGAGAACAAGGTTTTTCTGGTCAGCGGTGGCGCTTCAGGCCTCGGCGCGGCAACCGCCGAGATGCTCGTGGCGGCCGGTGCCAAGGTGATGCTGGTGGACCTGAACGCCGACGCAGTGGCCGCCCAGGCGCAAAAGCTCGGCGCGCAGGCCCGCAGCGTAGTCGCCGATATCAGCCAGGAAGCCGCTGCCGAAGCGGCGGTACAGGCCACCGTCGCCGCCTTTGGCGGTTTGCATGGGTTGGTCAACTGTGCCGGTGTGGTGCGGGGAGAGAAAATCCTCGGCAAAAATGGCCCGCACGTGCTGGCCAACTTCGCGCAGGTGATCAACGTCAACCTGATCGGCAGTTTCAACCTGCTGCGCCTGGCTGCAGCGGCTATCGCTGAAACCGAGGCGAATGCCGATGGCGAGCGCGGTGTGATCATCAATACCGCTTCAGTGGCAGCGTTTGACGGCCAGATCGGCCAGGCGGCCTACGCCGCTTCCAAGGGCGCGATTGCCAGCCTGACCCTGCCGGCGGCCCGCGAACTGGCGCGCTACGGGATTCGGGTGATGACCATCGCCCCCGGTATTTTCGAAACTCCGATGATGGCGGGCATGACGCCGCAAGTGCGCGAATCCCTCGCCGCCGGCGTGCCATTCCCGCCGCGCCTGGGCAAGCCGGGCGAGTACGCCGCGCTGGTGCGGCATATCATTGAAAACAGCATGCTCAACGGCGAGGTGATCCGTCTCGACGGGGCCTTGCGCATGGCAGCCAAATAAGGAGATTTTTCATGACTGATCCAATCGTTATTGTCAGCGCGGTACGCACCCCGATGGGCGGGTTCCAGGGCGATCTCAAAGGCCTCACCGCTCCGCAATTGGGCGCTGCGGCGATTCGTGCAGCGGTCGAACGCGCCGGTATCGCTTCCGATGCCGTGGATGAAGTGCTGTTCGGTTGCGTGCTGCCCGCCGGCCTCGGCCAGGCGCCGGCACGCCAGGCGGCGCTGGGTGCTGGCCTGGACAAGTCCACGCGCTGCACCACCCTCAACAAGATGTGCGGCTCGGGCATGGAAGCCACGATCCTGGCCCATGACGCGTTGCTGGCAGGCAGCGTGGAGGTGGTCATCGCCGGTGGCATGGAAAGCATGTCCAACGCGCCGTACCTGCTGGACCGTGCCCGCAGCGGCTATCGCATGGGCCACGGCCGGGTGCTCGACCACATGTTCCTCGACGGCCTTGAAGACGCCTACGACAAGGGCCGCCTGATGGGCACCTTTGCCGAGGACTGCGCCGAGCACAACGGCTTTTCCCGCGAGGCCCAGGACGCGTTCGCGATTGCGTCCCTGACCCGTGCGCAACAGGCGATCACCGACGGCAACTTCATCGCCGAAATCGTCCCGGTGCAGGTCACCGTGGGCAAGGAACAGAAAACCATCATCCACGACGAACAGCCGCCGAAAGCCAAGCTGGACAAGATCGCCACCCTGAAGCCGGCCTTCCGTGAAGGCGGTACGGTGACGGCAGCCAACTCCAGTTCGATTTCCGACGGTGCGGCGGCGCTGCTGCTGATGCGCCAGTCCGAAGCGCACAAGCGCGGGCTCAAGCCTCTGGCGGTGATCCATGGCCACGCGGCGTTTGCCGATGAGCCTGGCCTGTTCCCGGTAGCGCCGGTGGGGGCGATCCGCAAGCTGATGAGCAAGACCGGCTGGAACCTCGACGAAGTCGACCTGTTTGAAATCAACGAAGCCTTTGCCGTGGTCAGCCTGGTGACCATGAGCAAGCTGGAGATTCCCCACAGCAAGGTCAACATCCACGGCGGTGCCTGTGCCCTGGGCCATCCGATTGGCGCGTCCGGCGCGCGGATCCTGGTGACCCTGCTTTCGGCCCTTCGCCAGAAAGGCCTCAAGCGCGGCGTTGCAGCGATCTGCATCGGCGGCGGTGAAGCCACGGCCATGGCCGTTGAATGCCTGTACTAAGGAACACCTATGCTGCCGAATGACGAACAACTGCAAATCAGCGAAGCCGCCCGGCAATTTGCCCAGGAACGCCTTAAACCGTTCGCTGCCGAGTGGGACCGCGAGCATCGCTTTCCCAAGGAAGCCATTGGTGAAATGGCCGAGCTGGGCTTTTTCGGCATGCTGGTCCCGGAGCAATGGGGCGGCTGTGATACCGGCTACCTGGCCTACGCCATGGCCCTGGAAGAGATCGCTGCCGGTGACGGCGCCTGCTCGACCATCATGAGCGTGCACAACTCCGTGGGCTGCGTGCCGATCCTCAAGTTCGGCAATGATCAACAGCGCGAGCAGTTCCTCAAGCCCCTGGCCAGTGGTGCGATGCTCGGTGCGTTTGCCTTGACCGAGCCCCAGGCCGGTTCCGACGCCAGCGGCCTGAAAACCCGTGCCCGGCTGGAGGGCGATCACTACGTCTTGAATGGCTGCAAGCAGTTCATCACCTCCGGGCAAAACGCCGGGATCGTGATTGTGTTTGCAGTCACCGATCCGGCTGCAGGCAAACGCGGCATCAGCGCCTTTATCGTGCCCACCGACTCGCCGGGCTACAGCGTCGCGCGGGTCGAGGACAAGCTCGGCCAGCATGCTTCCGACACCTGCCAGATCCTGTTTGAGGATGTGAAGGTGCCGGTGGCCAATCGTTTGGGCGAGGAGGGCGAAGGCTACCGGATCGCCCTGGCCAACCTCGAAGGCGGGCGTGTCGGCATTGCTTCGCAAGCGGTAGGCATGGCGCGGGCGGCATTTGAAGCGGCCCGGGACTACGCCCGCGAGCGGGAAAGCTTTGGCAAGCCGATCATCGAGCACCAGGCCGTGGCCTTCCGCCTGGCGGACATGGCGACGCAAATCGCCGTGGCGCGGCAGATGGTGCATTACGCCGCCGCCCTGCGTGACAGCGGCAAGCCGGCGCTGGTGGAAGCGTCCATGGCCAAGCTGTTTGCTTCGGAAATGGCCGAAAAGGTCTGCTCGGCAGCCTTGCAAACCCTCGGCGGTTACGGTTACCTGAGCGACTTTCCCCTGGAGCGGATCTACCGCGATGTGCGGGTCTGCCAGATTTACGAAGGCACCAGCGATATTCAACGCATGGTCATTTCACGCAATCTCTGAGGAGTCTCTATGAGTTACGAAAGCATTTTGCTGGACGTGCAGGGCCGGGTCGGGCTGATCACCCTCAATCGCCCGCAAGCGCTGAACGCCCTGAACGCGCAACTGGTCAGCGAGCTGAACCAGGCGCTGGACAGCCTGGAAGCCAACCCGGAAATCGGCTGCATCGTGCTAACCGGCTCGAAAAAAGCCTTTGCCGCCGGTGCCGACATCAAGGAAATGGCCGAGCTGACCTACCCGCAGATCTACCTCGACGACCTGTTCAGCGACAGCGATCGCGTGGCCAACCGCCGCAAGCCGATCATCGCGGCGGTCAACGGGTTTGCCCTGGGTGGCGGCTGTGAACTGGCCTTGATGTGCGACTTCATCCTGGCGGGTGACAACGCCAAGTTTGGCCAGCCGGAAATCAACCTCGGCGTGCTGCCGGGCATGGGCGGCACCCAGCGCCTGACCCGCGCCGTGGGCAAGGCCAAAGCCATGGAAATGTGCCTGACCGGGCGCTTTATCGATGCGGTGGAAGCCGAGCGCTGCGGGATCGTCGCGCGCATAGTGCCGGCGGATGAGCTGTTGGACGAAGCACTGAAGGTCGCGACCCTGATCGCCGGCAAGTCGGTGCCCATCAGCATGATGGTCAAGGAAAGCGTGAACCGCGCGTTTGAAGTGAGCCTGTCCGAAGGCGTGCGCTTTGAGCGCCGGGTGTTCCACGCGGCGTTTGCCACGCTGGATCAGAAGGAAGGCATGGCGGCGTTTGTGGCCAAGCGTGCGCCGGAGTTCAAGGACAAGTAAACACTGTCCTGAAACGCTGAAGATCAAAAAATGTGGGAGCGGGCTTGCTCGCGAAGGCGGTATTACAGTCACCCGATGTATCGACTGATCCACCGCCTTCGCGAGCAAGCCCGCTCCCACATGGGTTATGCGAAATACCTGTTACAGCTGGTAGTTTTTCAATTCTCTGGCAATCACCATCCGCTGAATCTCGCTGGTGCCCTCGTAAATCTGGGTAATCCGCGCATCCCGGTAGTAACGCTCCACAGGGTAGTCCTCCAGATAGCCATAACCCCCATGAATCTGCATGGCTGAAGAGCACACCTTCTCGGCCATTTCCGAGGCAAACAGCTTGGCCTGGGAGGCCTCCGACAGGCATGGCTTGCCCGCACTGCGCAATCGGGCGGCGTGCAGGATCAGCAAGCGCGCCGCATTCAGGCGGGTTTGCATGTCGGCCAGCAAGTTGGCCACGCTCTGGTGCTCGATGATCGCCTTGTCGAACTGCACCCGGTCACGGGCATAGGCCAGCGCGGCCTCAAAGGCGGCACGCGCAATACCCAGCGCCTGGGCGGCAATCCCGATGCGTCCGCCTTCGAGGTTGGACAGGGCGATGGCCAGGCCCTTGCCGCGTTCACCCAGCAGGTTGGCTTCCGGCACGGTGCACTGGTTGAGGGTGACGGCACAGGTGTCCGAGGCACGAATGCCCATCTTGTGTTCGGTACGGTCCACCACGAAGCCCGGGGTGTTGGTCGGCACCAGGAACGCCGAGATGCCTTTCTTGCCCAGCTCCGGGTCGGTCACTGCAAACACGATCGCCAGCTTGGCGCGCTTGCCGTTGCTGACAAACTGCTTGGCGCCGTTGATCACCCACTGGCCGTCCCGCAGTTCGGCACGGGTGCGCAGGTTGTGCGCTTCGGAACCGGCCTGGGGTTCGGTAAGGCAGAAGCAACCGATGGCCTGGCCGCTGGCCAGTTCCGCCAACCAGGTTTCCTTTTGTGCTTGTGAGCCGTAGTTGAGGATTGGCCCGCAACCCACTGAATTATGGATACTCATCAGTGCGCCGGTAGCGCCGTCGCCAGCGGAAATCTCTTCCACTGCCAGGGCGTAGGCCACGTAGTCGACGTAGGTGCCGCCCCATTCTTCAGGCACCACCATGCCCAGCAAACCCAACTCGCCCATCTTGGCGACCAAAGCATCGTCGATCCAGCCGGCCTTTTCCCAAGCCTGGGCGTGGGGGGCGATTTCGCCACGGGCAAAGTCCCGCGCCATGTCGCGGATCATCACTTGTTCTTCTGTAAATTCAATATCTTGCATGACTTAGTTCCCGTTCTTGTCGAAGTCGCGGAAGAAGCTTTCGACATGATCAGCCTCCAACGCCTGCAGGGTTGGAGGGTTCCAGCGAGGGGTTTTGTCCTTGTCGATCAGCAGGGCGCGGACGCCTTCGATCAGGTCGCCACGGGCAAACCATTGGCGGTCCAGGTGCAGTTCCAGGGCAAAGCATTGCTCCAGCGGCAGGTGGCGCCCGCGACGCAGCATCTGCAGGGTCACGGCCATGGCCAGGGGGGAGCGCGTCTGCATCAGGCTGGCGGTGGTCAATGCCCAGTCATGGCTGTCGGCGACGGTGACTTGCTGCAATTGCTCAACGATGCTCGGCACGTCCGGCAAGGCAAAGAAGTGATCGATGGCTGGGCGTAGCGCCGCCAGAGGGGCGTCGGGCAATTGTTGCACCGCGAGGCTGGCCAGCAGGCCTTGCAGGTCCTTGAGGGGAGAATCGTGCCATTCCAGGCGGTCCAGGCGCTGATCGAGGTCGGCGAGCCGGGTGCTGTCGAGGTACCAGTCCGCCAGGCCGCAATACAGGGCGTCGGCGGCGCGAATCTGCACGCCGGTCACCCCGAGGTAGATCCCCAGTTCCCCGGAAATGCGCGGCAGGAAATAGCTGCCGCCCACGTCAGGGAAATACCCGATGGCCACCTCGGGCATTGCCAGGCGGCTGCGGTCGGTGACCACCCGCAGGTCGGCGCCTTGGACCAGGCCCATGCCACCGCCAAGGACGAAGCCGTCCATCAGTGCCAGGACCGGTTTGCGATAGTTGTGAATGGCGAGGTCGAGGGCGTATTCCTCGACGAAGAAGTCTTCGTGGAGGGTGTCGCCGCTCTTGAAGCTGTCGTACAGCGAGCGAATGTCGCCGCCGGCGCAGAAGGCTTTTTCACCGGCACCGCGCAACACCACGGCATGCACCTGGGGATCCTCCGCCCACGCCTGCAAATGCCGGCTGAGGCTGCGGACCATGTCCAGGGTGAGGGCGTTAAGGCCTGCGGGGCGATTGAGGGTCAGGTGGCCAATATGGTTGCGTACGTGCGCCAGGACCTCGTCTTGCACAATCCCGGCGCTGCTTGCCTCGGATGAAACCTGAGCAGTCATCTCTAACTCCCTGCTTTTATTGTTCTTTATCAAGATGTTCGCGGGCGAACCATCTCGCGATCGTACCAGTGCAAATTTGCCCAGTACAAGTCGGAATCATGCAGGTCGTTTTTGCATTTTTGCCTTATGGAGGAGGCTGGCCCTGGTGCTGGAAAACCGCGCCGATGGTGCGCCGCCGGGCATACCGCTCGCTGGCCTGGATCAGCTCTTCCAGTTCCTGCGGGGTAACGTCCAGGAACTGCTCGCGCTCGGCGAGGGCCTGCTTGAGGTCCTCGGCGCTGATCCCGGGGTTTTCGGTGGCGATTGGCATAAAGATCGGCGCAGCCGGTTCGCGGGTGCCCTTGGGGTAACGCGTGCGCGTGGCGTTGTTGTAGGCCAGCGCGCAGGCCAACAAGGCCGTGGCGCCCAGCATGACTGCGGCAAGTTCGTGCCAGCCCATGGCAATCGAGGCGGGGTCAGCCAGCACCAGGCTCATGGCCAGGCCGCCCGCCGGTGGATGCAGGCAGCGCAGCCAGCAGATCAGGATCACGGTCATCCCGGCAGCCAGGCATGCGCTGCCCAGCGTTCGGCCCAATACCCGGGCCACCAGCAGCGCAACGATCCCGGCACACAGGTAGCTGCCGATGATCGACCAGGGCTGGGCCAGCGCGCCGGAGGATACGGCAAACAGCAGCACCGCCGAGGCTCCCAGCGGGCCTATCAGGTGCAGGGCCACCTCGGTGCCGAACACCTGGGCGCATACCCAGACGCTGAACAGTGTGCCCAGGGCCATGCCGATGGCGGCACGACTCCATTCGGCAGGGCGGGTATTGATGGCAGCGGGTAACCAGCGAGCGAGCATTGACAGACGATCCGTGAAAAGCGGGCGAAAAAAAAGGCTTGCCTGGTTTCCCGGAAAAGCCCTTTAAAGAAGTTCCTGCATTTGGGGGAGGAACCTGTGCAGTGTGCCAATCGATGAAGACTGCTGCCAATGCATATTAATGCAGGTCAAGTGCAGTATTTTTGCAGTAAAACGTGTCAGCCAAACGGTATCAGGCGGGTTGGCGGTGGCATGGGGTTGCTGATCTTGCCCAGCACACGGTCATCGGTTTCCTCGTTGATCAGCAGGTTTTGTACATTTTCCCGCAGCGATGGATTGTTGGCCAATGGCCCCTTGAGCACCACCAGTGCATCACGCAGTTCCATCAGCCGATCCAGTTTTGGCAGCGGGATGTAACCCGCATTGACTCTGTCGCGGGACAAAGGCGCGACAGCGTCAGAGGTTGAGGGGTCGGGCAATCGACGGTCGGACACAAAACATTCCTCTAAATGAAATAAACGGCAGCGCTGAATGCTGTTTAAAGGTCTTTATTGTTATTTCGACTGTTCGTTTAAGCGGGGCATGTCTTGATTGATGGCTTGCTGCTACGTTCGTCGAGTTTCTTTCGAAAGTAACAGGAATGCCTTACACCGCACCTTTGGAACTTCTGAAAATAGTTAAAAGTTATTAAATAATTAACTCGCTTGGCAGGCGAGTCTACAGTCGAGGGCTAGGGGCGGGAAGAGGGCGTCTTATCGGTAGCAGCGTATAGATGCGTAGGATGTTTCTCGATAGTTGCTACGCTAAAAGTTTCGAAGTTGAATGGGCAAAGAAGTTTCTTACATACACTTGGATTTATAACTACTGAATGTACTGGCGCGGGATAAGCGGTTGGTTCCGCTTATCCCGCGCCCTGTATCAAGGTTGTGCGGGTTTGATCAAATGCAGCAGTACGTAAGGGTTCTTGTCGAACTGGCCGGTCAGTACCGGCTGCAGTGAACGAAAACGCGGGTCGCTCAACGCTTCATAGTCCGACTGGCTCATGATCAGCCATGCAGGAGCCTGGATCGGCGCCAGGTCGGCAGGCAACTGGGTAAACAACGGCACCCGGTCGCAATCGAGGTTGACCATGAACTTGATGGCTTTTGCGTCCTTGCCCAGTGCGTGCAATACCAGCGGCGCCGGTTGTAGCTGGGTCAGCGCGTGGGCCTGGAGGGTAAAGGTGCGCGTGTCATACAACCGGCGCTCCAGCGGCTCGACCATCACGATATACGCCAGCCACACCGCCAATACCGCGGCGAAGGCCGGGCCCACGTAGCGAAGCCGCCGGTTGAACAGCAAGCCCAGCACCAGTACCTGGATCGCGATCAGGATCCCGAACACCGGATTGAGGCTGCCAATCTGCTCGGGGAAGCGGTGACGCGCCACGAACAAGCCTGCGATCAGCAGCCCCGGAATGACCGTCCACAACCCCAGCATCAGCCAGCGCAGCCCGGCGAACAGTCTGCCCCGCGACACCTGGAACGGATACGCGGCGATGATCGCGGCCAGGGGCAGCATCGGCAGCACATAGCGCGCTTTTTTCGCCTGGGGCACCGACAAGCCGATCATCACGATCAAGCCGGCGGCGAGGCAGTACAGCACCAGTTTCAGCGCCGGGCCCTTGTCCTCGCGGCCACCGGCGACAATCGCAATCAGCGCGAGTATTGCCAACGGATACGCCGGCGCGTAGTTACCCAGCGAACTGCTGAAGTAATACAGCGCGCTGCCGGAGCCTTCGGTGCCGTCCATGCGACCCAGGAACTGCATGCGGATCACGTCCTGCATGAACGTTTCACCGCCACTGAGCTTGGCCAGCAGCAACAGCAGGCCCACGCACGCCGCCAGTAACGCCAACGCCAGCAGGCCGAAACTGAAGAGCTGGCGCCATTGCCGGTTGATCAGGTAATAGCTGCACAGCATGCCGGTGGGGATCACCAGGCCGATCGGCCCACGGATCGCGAACCCCACGATCAGCAGCGCAAACAGCCAGTGCAGGCGCTTGCCGGCGCCGAAGTGGTCGTGGGCGTAACCCAGGTAGAAGACTGTCAGGGCCACTGCCGCCAGCATCTGGTCGAGGGACACCGCGCGGGTTTCGCTGATGAAGGTACTGCTGAGCAGCATCACCGCGATGCTCAGCAGTGCCCAGCGCCGGGAGTAGGGCGCGGTCAGCCGGTAGAGCAGCACCACGATCAGCGCCGAAGCGATGGCCGTGGGCAGCCAGGCCGTCAGGCTGGTGACCTGCCCCAGGGGCACCGACAGCAGCCAGGTCAGCAGCGTCGAGGTGGCCAGGTAATCGGCATAAGGTTGCCCGTACGTGGTCGGGAAGAACCCCGGCCCGTGGCGCAGCATCTCCTGGGCGAACAGCACGAAGCGCGAGTCAAAGCCGATGATTGCCTGGTTCCAGTTGCCCGCGACAAACAGGATCAGGGCCAGCAGCCCCAGGATCCATGAGTGTCGGCGGATCGTCGGGCTGAGCAGGGGCCGATGAGCTTTGTCCACGTCTCAGGCTTCCTCGGCCTGAGGCGCCCAGTTTTGCTGGGGGATCGGCAAGTTGCAGGAATCGCCGCGGCCCATCGGGAAGTACTGGATGCCTTTGCGTGCCAGGCGTTCGCCGTCGTACAGGTTGCGGCCGTCGAAGATCACCGGGGTTTTCAGGCGTTGCTGGATCAGGTCGAAGTCCGGTGCCTTGAACTGTTGCCATTCGGTGCAGATGATCAAGGCGTCAGAGCCACTCAGGGTGGATTCCGGGGTGCCCATCAGCATCAGGCGCGGGTCATCACCGTAGATGCGCTGGGTTTCCTGCATGGCTTCCGGGTCAAACGCACGTACATTGGCGCCGGCGGCCCACAAGGCTTCCATCAGCACCCGGCTTGGCGCATCGCGCATGTCGTCGGTGTTGGGCTTGAACGCCAGGCCCCACAAGGCGAAGGTCTTGCCGCGCAGGTCGCCCTTGAAGAATGCATTGGCGCGTTCGAACAGCTTGCTCTTCTGGCGCTGGTTGATGGCTTCCACGGCCTCCAGCAGGTCGCTGGAGCAGTTGGCGGCCTTGGCGCTGTGGATCAGGGCGCGCATGTCCTTGGGGAAACACGAGCCGCCATAACCGCAGCCTGGGTAGATGAAGTGGTAGCCGATACGCGAGTCGGCACCAATGCCCAGGCGCACGGCTTCGATGTCGGCGCCCAGGTGTTCGGCCAGTTCGGCGATCTGGTTGATAAAGCTGATCTTGGTGGCCAGCATGCAGTTGGCGGCGTACTTGGTCAGTTCGGCGCTGCGCAGGTCCATGAAGATGATGCGGTCGTGGTTGCGGTTGAACGGTGCATACAACTCACGCATCACCTCGCGCACTTCTTCACGTTCGCAGCCGATGACGATCCGGTCCGGGCGGCGGCAGTCGGCAACGGCCGAGCCTTCCTTGAGGAATTCCGGGTTGGAGACGATATCGAACTCCAGGTGGCGGCCGGCAATGCGCAGGGCTTTTTCCATGTGCGCACGCAAGGTGTCGCCGGTGCCTACGGGTACGGTGGATTTTTCCACGAGGATCACCGGGTCGATACGGTGGCGAGCCACTGCATCGCCCACGGACAGCACGTATTTCAGGTCGGCCGAACCGTCTTCATCGGAGGGGGTGCCCACGGCGATGAACAGCACTTCGCCATGTTCGACGGCGAGTTTTTCATCATAGGTAAACGTCAGGCGTCCGCCTTCGAGGTTTTCCTTGACCATGGCCGCCAGCCCCGGCTCGAAGATGCTCACGTGGCCCTGTTGCAGCAGCTTGACCTTGTTCTCGTCAACGTCCATGCAGATGACATCGTGACCGACTTCGGCCAATACGGTGGCCTGCACCAGACCGACGTAACCACTACCAAATACACTGATTTTCATGGGGCATTCCTGGGACTTGTGGTGCTAGCACGACGAGAGTTGATAGTCAGGACTCCGAGGATGACCAAGGCCACTCCCGCAGTTTTTGAAAGCGAAAAATGTTCGTTGAACACCGGCAGGCTGGCGGCCAGCAGGTAGACCAATGCGTAGCTGATGCTGAGCAGCGAGTAGGCACGGCCCAGCGGCAGGTCTTTGAGCGCGCCAAGCCAGCAGAGCATCGACAGGGCATAGGCGATGATCGCCAGGATCACCACGCCCAGTGCGCCGAGGTCGATGGCACCCGTGTTGAGTGCTGTCAGCCATTCGGTGGGCAATGGCAGGCGCGTCATGCTCCAGCGCATGCCCAACTGGGCACCGCTGACCAGTGCCACGCTGCCCAGGGCCAGGGCAAAACCGCGAGCGCGACTCATACCTGACGCCCCAGCAGCACCACACCGGCAATCACCAGCAGCACGCCGAACCAGTGGCGACCATCGATGTGTTCATGGAACACAAAGCGCGCCACCAGGGTGACCAATACAAAGTTGAGGCTCAGCATCGGGTAGGCGATGCCGACTTCCAAACGTTGCAGCACCAGCAGCCACACCAGCAAACCCAGGCCCAGGCACACCAGCGCCGACCACAGCCACGGCGAGCGCAGCTTCAGGGCCCAACCGTCGGGCTGGTCACGCCAGCCTTCCACGGCAAACTTCTGGGACACCTGGCCCATGCAGGTCAGCAGGCAGGCACCTAACAACAGCAACAGAGTGGTCATGGCGCGCTCTGCGGGAAGATCAGAATCACGATATTGCCCTGCTCGTAACGCTTGCCGTCTTTGGGCAGCAGGTCCACTTCCTGGCGTTCGTCGTCACCCTTGACCCGCATCACCACGCCCACCGAGCCTTGCTTGCGCGCCTCGCTCATCCATTGCTGGACGCTGGCGGCATCGATCTTGCGGTAAGCGGTGTCCGGGAAGGCGATGCCGTATTTCACTTCGCCAACGGTGTTGTAGAGCATCACTTCAGGACGCTGCAGGCGCCATGACAAGGCCGATGCGGCGCCGAGGTCGTTGCTCAGCAACGCAGTGGTCGGCTGCAGCTCCTGGAGGTGGTCGATGATGAACTGGTCGGGGGTCTTGTTATAAACCACCGAGTGCGGCAACGCGGCCGGCACCAGCGCCACCAGCAACCAGCTGCCGATCACCGGTGCGGCCCACATGTGCAACGGGCGGGCGGCTTGCAGCAGGTTGGCGATGATCCAGCCGAACAGGAAGACGAACACCAGCACCAGGCTGAGTGTTTCCTGGCCGTGCTCGTACACCGGTTTTTTCAGCTGGAACCAGGTCAGGGTCAGCAACGCCAATACGCCAATGACCAGATTCACCCAGCCGTTGATGCGCAGTACGCGGCCACGGGCCTGGGCCAGCTTGTCGGCGAGGGTATGCCCCATCAGCAGCGCCAGTGGCAACAGGCAGGGCATGATGTACGACGGCAGCTTGCCCTTGGCCAGGCTGAAGAACGCCAGCGGCATCAGCAGCCACAGCAGCAGGAAGGCGACCTTGCTGTTGCGTTTTTCCAGCCATGCCTGCTTCACGGTGGACGGCAGCAACGCCATCCACGGCAGGGTGAACGCAACCATCAGCGGCAGGTAATACCAGAAGGGCTCGGAGTGCTGGGCGTCGTCGCCGGCAAAGCGCTGGATGTGCTCGTGCCAGAAGAAGAAATTCCAGTAGTCCGGTTCCTGGGCATGCACCATCAGCGCCCAGGGCAGGCTCACGACAATCGCCACCACCACGGCCACCAGGCCATAGGTGAGCAGTTCACGAATGCGTTTTTGCCAGAGCACGTAGGGCAGGGCGATCAGCACCGGCAGCAACCAGGCAAGGAAACCCTTGGTCATGAACCCCATGCCGCAGGCGAACCCGAGCAAGGCCCACGACCACAGCCGGCCGCGGGTGGTGGTGCTGTCGAAGCAGAACCACAGCGCCGCCCCGGTCAGGTTGACCCAGAAGGTGAACTGCGGGTCGAGGTTCGCATAGCCCGCCAGGAACGCGACGCTCACAAAACTCATGTACAGCACGGCGCTGACCAGGCTCTTGCGCGGGTCGTTCCACAAACGCCGGGCCACGAAATACACCAGCAGGATGCTCAAGCCGGTGCTCAGGGCCGAGGCAAAACGCACGCCGAACAGGTTCTGCCCGAAAATCGCCTGGCCCAGCGCGATCATCCAGTAACCGGCCGCCGGTTTCTCGAAGTAGCGAATCCCCATGAAGTGTGGCGAGGCCCATTTGCCGGTCAGCAGCATTTCCTGGCTGATCTGTGCATAGCGGGTTTCGTCGGGGATCCACAGGCCGTGGGTGGCCAACGGGATCAGGTAGAACACCCCGAAGGCCAGCAGGAGCAGGGGCAGGGCCCAGCGCCGGATCATGCCTTTTGCACTCCGAGCCAGCCTTCACGGCCGCTCAACGCACCACGCACCAGCTGTTGCTGGGGCAGGGTGGTGAGGTCGGCGGGCAACAGGTCGCCCAACGGTTCGAACGCGATGCCGCGCTGCCCTGCCTGGGCGAGCAACTGGCGAAAATCATTGGCCATCAGAATCCCTTCTACTTCTGCGTGGATCGTATAGACGTTGAGCTTCGACGGCTTGAAGCGGTCGAGGATGTAGCTATTGAAATCCTTGGCGGCCACCACCGGTCCCACGACTTCGTCGAAGGTCGGCATGTCCACCGGAATTTGTGGTGTGCCGGCACTGCCATCCGCCAGGGTCGGCCGGAACAGGCTGGTACCACGGCAATCGCTGTTGTAACGGAAATTGAACTGTTGCTTGGCTTGCACCACGCGCTCATCGGCACGCCAGCCCGCGGCGGCTGAGCAGTCGATGGGTTCACCGAGGATGTCGCTCAAGGTGTCGACGCCACGGCGAATCTGCTCGATCAGCTGTGCATCGCTCCAGCGCCCGGTGTTGGCTTGCCAGCCGTGATGATCCCAGGCGTGCAGCCCGACTTCATGCCCGGCGGCCTTGGCCTGGCGCATCAGGTGCCCCAGGTCGCGGCCAATGGGTTTGCCCGGCCAGGCGGTGCCGGCCAGCAAAATGTCCCAGCCGTACAAACCGGCCGCGTTGGAGCGCAGCATCTTCCACAGGAACTGCGGGCGGATCAGGCGCCACAAGTGGCGCCCCATGTTGTCCGGCCCGACGCTGAAGAAGAAGGTCGCCTTGACCCCGGCTTCATCAAGCGACTCCAACAACCTTGGCACCCCTTCACGGGTGCCTCGGTAAGTGTCGACGTCGATGCGTAGACCCGCTTGCATCAACGCTTGTCCGCGATTTCGAGCATGGCTTCACGCAGGAAGAAATCCAGGGTGTTGCCGATGGTTTCGCTCATCTCCACGGTAGGCTCCCAGTTCAGCAGGCGCTTGGCGTTGTCGATGCTTGGCTTGCGGTGCGCCACGTCCTGGTAACCGGTGCCGTAGAACGCCTTGCTTTCCACGTCGCGGAAACCGGCGAACGGAGGGAAGTTGCTGCGCAGCGGGTGAGCTTCGAACTGACGCAGCAGTTCTTCGCCCAACTGACGGATGCTGGCTTCGTTTTCCGGGTTGCCGATGTTGATGATCTGGCCGTTGCAGTTATCGTTGTCGTTATCGATGATGCGCGCCAGGGCCTCGATACCGTCGGCGATGTCAGTGAAGCAACGCTTCTGCTCGCCACCGTCGAACAGACGGATCGGCGTGCCTTCCACCAGGTTCAGGATCAGCTGGGTGATGGCGCGGGAGCTGCCGATACGGGCCGAGTCCAGGCGGTCGAGGCGCGGGCCCATCCAGTTGAATGGACGGAACAGGGTGAACTTCAGGCCCTTGTCGCCGTAGGCCCAGATCACGCGGTCCAGCAGTTGCTTGGAGACCGAGTAGATCCAGCGCTGCTTGTTGACCGGGCCCACCACCAGGTTGGAGGTGTCTTCGTCGAAGTACTGGTCCTGGCACATGCCATACACTTCGGAGGTCGACGGGAAGATCACGCGCTTGTTGTACTTCACGCAGTAGCGAACCAGTTTCAGGTTCTCTTCGAAGTCCAGTTCAAATACGCGCAGCGGGTTGCGGGTGTATTCGATCGGGGTGGCGATGGCCACCAGCGGCAGGACCACGTCGCACTTCTTGATGTGGTACTCGATCCACTCGGAGTGGATGCTGATGTCGCCTTCCACGTAGTGGAAGTTCGGGTGGCTGCGCAGGCGCTCGATGGCGTCGGAGCCGATGTCCAGGCCGTAGATTTCGTAACGGTCGTCACGCAGCAGGCGCTCGGACAGGTGGTTACCGATGAAACCGTTCACACCCAGGATCAGCACGCGGGTACGACGGGGCTTGCGGCCGGACTCGGCGCCGCGCAGTACGGAACCGTCCACCAGGCCCAGTTCATCCGCCAGGGACGGGCCGGCCAGGTACAGGCCGTTCTCGTTGCGCTGGCCGGACTTGACCACCAGGGAGTCTTCACCGCAGGCGATGCGCAGCGGGTTGACGCTGATCACGCGGCCTGGCGCCAGGCCTTCGTTGCCCTTGACGACTTCGGCGTTCCAGACGATCAGCTTGTGCTCGCCCACGGCGCAGAAGGCACCCGGGTATGGTTGGGTAACGGCGCGAACCAGGTTGAACAGCTCTTCAGCCGGTTTTTTCCAATCCAGTTTGCCGTCTGCGGCGGTGCGACGACCGAAGTAGGTGGCCTTGCTTTCGTCCTGGGCGGTTTCGGTCAGCTTGCCTTGAGCCAGTTGCGGCAGGGCATCGCGCAGCAGGTTGGTGGCGGCGTCACGCAGTTTGGCGTGCAGGGTCAGGCCGGTGTCGGTGCGCTCGATCACGACTTTCTGCTGGGCCAGGATCGCGCCGGCATCGGCACGCTTGACCATGCGGTGCAGGGTCACGCCGGTTTCGGTTTCGCCGTTGACCAGCACCCAGTTGGCCGGTGCGCGGCCACGGTATTTAGGCAGCAGGGAGCCGTGCAGGTTGAACGCGCCTTTTTTGGCGGTGGCCAGCAGAGCTTCGCTCAGCAGGTTGCGGTAGTAGAACGAGAAGATGTAGTCCGGGTTCAGCTTGGCGATGCGCTCGATCCACAGCGGGTGGTTGGCGTCTTCCGGGGCGTGCACCGGGATGCCATTGCGGGCGCATAGCTGGGCGACGGAACCGTAGAAATTGTTTTCCTTGGGATCATCGGCATGGGTGAACACGGCAGCAATTTCGTAACCCGCATTGAGCAGGGCTTCAATGCCAGCACAGCCAATATCGTGGTAAGCGAAGACAACAGCGTTTGAATTCATGACGAAACCTGATCGGAAGGAGAAGTAGATGTGTGGGAGGACGTCAGGCCGTCGACCGTAAAGGTCTCGGCCGGTGCTGCCGGTTGGTTGCGCAGCACTTTTTCGATAAAGAACCGTGGGCGGGCCCGCACATCGCTGTACATGCGGCCCAGGTATTCACCCAGAAGGCCCATGCCGATGAACTGGCCACCGGTGAACACGAATAATACGGCGAACAGCACGAACATGCCGTCGCCGGCCCAACCGGAACCGAAAGCGATACGCAGCACGATCAGTGCAAAGGCGAAGAGCATACCCAGGGCCGCCAGGCTGAAACCGACGATGCTCAACAGGCGCAATGGCGTGGTGGTCATGCAGGTCAGCAGGTCGAACATCAGGCTGATCAGGCGCATCGGGCTGTATTTGGACTCGCCGTGTTCACGCTCGGCGTGATGCACCAGGATTTCCGTGGTGTGGCGCGCAAAGCTGTTGGCCAGGATCGGGATAAAGGTGCTGCGCTCGCGGCAGGCCAGCATGGCGTCGACGATGGTGCGGCGATAAGCACGCAGCATGCAGCCGTAGTCGCTCATGGCCACGCCGGTGGAGCGTTGCACGGCGAGGTTGATCAGGCGCGACGGCCAGCGGCGGAAGGCCGAGTCCTGGCGGTTGTTGCGCACGGTGGCAACCACGTCATAGCCCAGGGCGGCCTGTTCGACCAAACGCGGGATTTCTTCCGGCGGGTTTTGCAGGTCGGCGTCCAGGGTGATCACCACGTCGCCCCGGCAATGCTCGAAGCCGGCCATGATTGCGGCGTGCTGGCCGTAGTTGCGGTTGAGGATCACCGCCACCACATTGCTGCCTTCGAGCGCGGCGGCGTCTTCCAGCAATTGCGCGGAGTTGTCGCGGCTGCCGTCGTCCACCAGGATGATTTCGTATTCGTAAGCCAGTTGTTTGCAGGCGGCCATGGTGCGGCGCAGCAGTTCAGGCAGGCTTTCTTGTTCGTTGTAGACCGGGATAACGATCGACACGCAATGAATTGGATAGGGTTTCAAAGATTCATTACCTCGGGGGTTAGAGCAACTTGGAGCGTAAAGACAGCAGTTATCGTCAGCCTCGGATGCCGGGCATCCGATCAAAAATAGCGTTGATTTGTGGCATTCATTCGACAGTCCTGACAGGTCACAGTGGGTCTTCCATGGCTTTCGTGAGTAAAGACCAAAATGCTCAAAGGTAAAGCGGAATCAACGAGTTAACCTGCAAAGTACGGTTCGTTCTCAAGTCGTTCCGCCAAGATTAAGCGCAAAAATGTTCAACGAATATGAAACGCAGATGAAAAAGTCGTTTTTTTGGCAGGTAGACAGCTAGGGTTCAGGTAAACAGCAGAAGTACGGACAACGCCGTGCCGATGAGGGGAGAAGGGCCGGTAGGCTTTTTCTGCGCGCGGGCTGGTTCCTGAAGAATCTTCTCTGCAATGCCGCGCAAGTGCCGGTAAAGTAAGCCATCTCTTGCCAGGGCAGTCGGATGAATAGCGTGCAGCGTTTACGGCCAATGTTGATGGTGTTGTTGATGACGGTGGCCTGGGCCACGAGTGTGCGGGCCGATGACGGCGTGGCACTGACGTCCATCGACCAGGTGCCCGATGGCGTAGAAGTGCGGGGTAAACAGGTCGGCGCCTTCGTCTGGAGCGACAAACAGGGCAAGAACCTGTTGGTACTCGCAGAGCAAGTCAGCGAACGCGACGACGACGGTGCGCAGTCGGCCTTTGTCTACGCCGCCCAGTACCTGCTCGACGGTGACCGGCCCAAGCGCCTGTGGATGCTCTACGACGACGTGCAGCATTGCGAGTTCGATGCCGGCGCGCACTTCAACAGCGACGCCACCCAGGTCACCGACCTGCTGGGCGATGGCATCAGCCAGGTCACCGTGGGGTATAGCCGCACCTGCACCAGTGACGTCAGCCCCAATGATTTCAAGCTGATCATGCACATCGGCAAGTCGCAGAAGTACCGCCTGCGCGGCATCGACCGCTATGGCGCCAGCTGGTGGGATGAAGACGCCGGCGCCCTGCAGGGCATGCCGTTGCCCAAGGATTGCAGCATCGCCGCCCAACAGGCGCTGGTCAGCCAGTACAAGGAGCAGGGTACCGAGCTGCCGCTTCCTGGCTGTTACGGCGACGAAGAAGATTTTGCCAAGGCGCCCAAACCGTACCTGGAGTTCATGCGCCAGCACTGGTTTGCCTTGATGCAGAAGCAGGACACCGACTGGAGCCAGCAGCAGACGCCAGCCCCGGCGGAAGACGATCAGGAATAGCCCCGTGGATTGACCTGCGCTAGACTCGGCGCTCGCCAATTCACTAAATATGTCGATTAAACAGATGGTTAGTCGACATATTTAATCCAAAGGCTGATCTACCTTGACTGAGTCTACCCGCAACCCGCTGACCCTCTATCTCACCCGCCTGGCGCCCTCCAGCCAGCTGACCATGCGCTACGTGCTGCAGGACGCCGCCGACCGCCTGGGTTTTGAAGACATCAACCTCGAAGACATCGACTGGCACCTGCTGCAGCCCGAACACGTCATGGCCCTGGTGGCGGTGCTGCGGGAAGACGGGTATGCGCCGAACACCTCATCGCTGTACGTCAACGCCGTGCGCGGGGTGATGAACGAAGCCTGGCGCATGAGCCTGATCAGCCAGGACCACCTGCTGAAGATGCGCTCGGTCAAGGCCATGGCCGGCACCCGCCTGAGCCAGGGGCGCAACCTGCGGCGTACGCTGATTCGTGAGTTGATGGAAGTCTGCGCCGCCGATCCGCGCCCGCAGGGCCTGCGGGATGCGGCGGTGATCGGGATCCTGTATGGCTCGGGCATGCGCAAGTCGGAATCGGTGAACATCGAGCTGGGCCAGGTCAACTTTGACGAGCGCAGCCTGCAGGTTACCGGCAAGGGCAACAAGCAATTGATCAAGTACGCACCGGCCTGGGCCTTTGCCAAGCTGGAGGCGTGGCTGGCGTTTCGCCGCAGCCAGTTGAAACCGGGTGAGCAGGACGATGGTTTCCTGTTCAACCGGATTCGACGGGGCAGCCATATCACCCGCGAGCGCATCACCAAACACGCGATTTACTACATCGCCCGCCAGCGTGGGGAACAGGTCGGCGTGAAAATCATGCCCCATGATTTCCGCCGTTCGTTTATCACGCGGGTCATTGAAGAGTACGACCTGTCGATCGCCCAGAAGCTGGCGCACCACACCAATATCCAGACCACCGCCACCTACGATGTGCGCGACGACAATGAGCGGCGCAGGGCCGTGGATCGGTTTGACCTGTAGGGCCGCCCGTAACCTGGCCCGCCAACTGCCTTGAACTCTGCCCGGCAGCCGCGCTCGCAATAGTAGGGCGCGGGTTTTGCCGCGTGCCGTGTTTATTCAGTCGAAGGAGCAGACCATGGATACCTACAACATCAACAAGACCGGCACCGGTTGGGCGTTGACCAAGCAGGGCTCGGCACGGCCGTCGAAAACGGCAGAGACCAAGGAGGCGATCGTTGAGTTGGCGAAAGAGTTTCTCAGCGACAAGACGGCGTCGCTGAGGATTCACAGCATGGATGGGCGGATTCAGGAGGAAAGAACCTATCCGCGCAAGGCTGACCCGACACGATCTCCGGGCTGACCGAGTCCCAAATGTGGGAGCGGGCTTGCTCGCGAAGACGTTGGATCAGTCACAGATGCATTGCCTGACACTCCGCCTTCGCGAGCAAGCCCGCTCCCACACTGGATTTGCATTCCACCCTAGAGAATCGGCTTGCCGCCCGTCACCGCATACCGCGAGCCCGAGATGTAACTCGCCTCATCCGACGCCAGCAACACATAGATCGGCGCCACTTCCACCGGCTGGCCGGGGCGGCCCAGCGGTGTCTCGCTGCCGAAGCTGTTCACGTCTTCGTCCGGCATCGTCGAGACAATCAACGGCGTCCAGATCGGCCCCGGCGCCACGCTGTTCACGCGGATGCCCTTGCTGCCCAGCAGTTGCGCCAGGCCACCGGTAAAGTTCGCAATCGCGCCCTTGGTGGCGGCGTATGCCAGCAACGTTGGCTTGGGCATATCGGAATTCACCGAGCTGGTATTGATGATCGACCCGCCGGCCTTCATATGCGGCAGCGCCGCCTTGCAGATGCGAAACATCGCGGTGATGTTGATATCGAAGGTCTTGACCCATTCCTCGTCGGGTATCTCTTCGAGGGTCTCGTGGGTCATCTGGAATGCGGCGTTATTGACCAGCACGTCGATCCGCCCGAACTGCTCGACGGTCTGGTCGACAATCGCCTGGCAGTTGGCTTTTTGCGCGAGGTCGCCGGGCAGCAACAGGCATTGGCGGCCGGCTTCTTCCACCCAGCGTGCGGTTTCCTTCGCGTCCTCGTGTTCGTCCAGGTAGGCGATGGCCACATCGGCACCTTCGCGGGCAAAGGCAATCGCCACGGCGCGGCCGATACCGCTGTCGGCGCCGGTGATCAGGGCGATCTTGTTGGCCAAGCGGCCGGAGCCGGTGTAGCTCTTCTCGCCGCAGTCGGGATAGGGGTCCATCTTCTTCTGCGAACCGGGAACGGATTGGGCCTGGCTGGCGAAAGGTGGGCGTGGGTAGTCAGTCATCTCAATCTCCATAGATCACAACGGGTTCTATGGATTAGTGATTTTCAGCTGCCGGATAGTTGTAATCGATGCCGGCCGAGCCCGACGAATGGTTTGCGCTCAACCGTGCTGGCAGGCATCGCCCAGGCGCATGTAGTCCAGTTCATGACGCACCCCGTGGCTGTCGATGTAGACCATGTGACCCTTGACCGGCCCGCACTCGGTGGAGGATTCGGTACTGACGCGCACCACCTTGGCGATGTCCAGGTCCTGGGAATAGTCGTACGCCTCGCTGGCGGGGGCGTTGGCACTCACAGTGGGTGCCGGGGTTTCGCCCTGGGCGAAGGCAAGTGTGCTGAACAGGCCCAGCACGGCGATAAGCAGATAACGCATGAGAACCTCCGACACCACGAAGGTGGTGGCTTGACTGTGGGGTTCATTCTACAAAGCGCCTGGCGCGGGGATGAACGCTTGCGGGCCAATAGAAGACATCAGCCAAATCGATGCAGCAAGCCTCTTATAACCGGTTATAAACTCATAGCATCTTCGCCTAAACGCAACCCTATAAATATCCGTCTGCCGTTGCTCATCCCTGTAGACACATACAACAGGGAGTTCCTCGATGTTTTTATTCAAACAACAACTACCAAGGCTGACGCTGGCGGCGGCGCTGGCGATGGGAGTGTGCACGACATCGGTGATGGCCCAGGAAGCGGCCGGCCAGGTGTTCACCTTCGATATCGCTGGCGGCCCGCTTGATACGGTGCTGCTGGATATCTCCCGGCAGACCGGGGTGATGATTTCGTTCAATCAACAGTGGGTGCAGGGCAAGCGCAGTGCCGCCATCCGCGGCGATTTGGGCAGCCTGCAAGCGGTGGACAAGGCGTTGCAGGGCAGCGGCCTGCAAGTGAGCGACAGCGAACAGGGGCTGACGGTGCATCCAGCACCCGTGACGTCCACCAGCGTCGCACCGGCCGAGGGCAAAAGTACTGATTACCGCCTGGAAAAAGTCACGGTGACCGGCTCGGCGATTCGCCGGGTGGACGCGGAAACGGCAGTGCCGGTGACCATCCTGCGGGTCGAGCAATTGCGCGAGCAGGGTGTGAGCACCACCGAGGAGTTGATCAACCGCATTTCGGCCAACCAGTCTGCCGTTGGCTCCGGGCGTTCGGTGGGTTCCAGCAGCGGCGGTGCGGCGTATGCCGACTTGCGCGGGATTGGCGCGAACAAAACCCTGGTGCTGCTCAATGGCCGGCGCCTGAGCAACAACGCCGTCAACACCACCAACGGTTCCGGGGTGGACTTGAACACCATCCCGTTCGCCGCCATCGACCGCGTGGAAGTCCTGCGCGATGGCGCCTCGGCGCTGTACGGTACCGACGCGATTGGCGGGGTGATCAATTTCATTACCAAGACCAGCCTCACCGGTGGGCAACTTTCCACCAACTACGATTCGCCCACACGCTCCGGCGGCGGCGACAGCCATAACTTCAGTGGCAGCTACGGTTTCGGCGACCTTGAAGAGGACCGCTTCAACGTGTTCGGCGTGGTCAGCTACGACAGGCAGACGCGCCTGGCGGCCAAGGACCGTGACTTCACCTACAACTACCAGCCAGGTCGCGGCCTGGATTTCACCTCCGGCACCGCCGCGCCGGCCAACTGGAGCCAGGGCAGCAACGCGACCAACCCGCTGGCCGGCTCCGGTTGCAATTCCCCCGGGCTGCTGTCACGCAATGGCATCTGCCGCCAAAGCCTGTGGAGTTACCTGGACCTGGTGCCGGAAACCGAAAAAACCTCGGCCTTTGCCAAAGCCACCGGCAAGCTGGCCGATGACCATACCGTCAGCCTCGAATACTTCTGGGCGCGCAACGAAAACCGCACGCAGATTGGCCCAGGCACCCTGATGGGGGCCCAGGTCAATCCGGGTACGCCTTTCTATCCGGGCAACGTCATCACCCCGGGCCCCACGGGTTTCGCCCTGGACCCGACACAGCCGGTAGACGTGAACTGGCGTGAAACCGATGCCGGCGCGCGCAAGCACGAAGATGACAACACCAGCCAGCGGCTGCTGCTGAGCTTTGAAGGCAATGTGGCGAACTGGGACTACAACGTCGGCGCGTCCTACAACCAGAACAAAGTGGTGCAAACCATTCTTGACGGCTATGTAAACGACCAGACCATCAGCCAGGGGATTGCCAGCGGTGTGATCAACCCGTTCGGGCCGCAGAGTGAAGCGGGCAGGGCGTTGCTCGCCTCCAGCCGCGTCGATGGCGATTACGCCACTGCCGTGGGCCGAGTGAAGAGTATCGACGGGCGCGTAAGCCGTGAAATCGGCGACTGGTTCGGTGCGGGGCCGACGGGCCTGGCGCTGGGCGGTGAATATCGCAAGGAGGATTTCCACCAGGATTTCGCCCAGTTTGCCGAGACCGTGCAGAGCCTGGGCGTAGACCCCAATGGCGCGGTGCGCGGCAATCGCAGCGTGTCGGCCGAGTACGCCGAGGTCAACGTGCCGGTGCTCGAAAGCCTGGAACTGTCTGCCGCCGTGCGTCATGACAAATACAGCGACTTTGGCAGCACCACCAACCCGAAATACTCGTTCCGCTTCCAGCCGTTCAAGGAACTGGTGGTGCGCGGTGCCTACAGTGAAGGCTTCCGTGCGCCGTCGCTGTACGAGTTGTACAACCCGACCTACACCAGCTACACCGTGGCCAACTACAACGACCCGCGCCTGTGCCCGGGCGGCACCCCGGCCAATGGCGGGATCGGCAACCGCGACTGCGCCCAGCAGTTCCGCCGGCAAAGCGGGGGCAACGGCAGCTTGAGCCCGGAAACCGCACGTAACGTGACCTTTGGTTTCGTGTTCCAACCGATCGAGCGCCTCAGTGCCGGCCTGGATTTCTGGTGGATCACCATCGCCAACCAGATTGCCGAATTTCCTGAGTCGTCGGTATTCGACGATCCGGATGCCTACGGCGACCGCTTGATTCGCAAGGCGGATGGCTCCATCGATCACATCGTTACCGGCCTTGCCAACCTGGGTAAGACCAAGACCAACGGCGTGGATGTGAGTTTCGACTACCGCTTCCCGAGCACCGCCATCGGTGACTTCGGCATCGGCCTGCAAGGCACCTACGTCAACGAATACAAATACCAGCAGGAGCTCAAGGGCGACTACATCGACAAACTCGGTGATTTCCGTGGCGGCGAGTTCTCCACCGCGGGCGCCGTTGCACGCTGGCGCCACAGCCTGACCGGCACCTGGGCCCGCGGACCGCTGGGCGTCAGCCTGACCAACCGCTACACCAGTGGCTATCACGACTCGGACCCCGACACCCACGACTCCGTAGGCTCCTACAACGTCTGGGACCTGGCGGGTACCTACAACTGGAGCAAGTCCCTGGCCGTCACGCTGGGCGCGAAAAACCTGTTTGACCGCGCGCCGCCGTTCAGCAACCAGACCTATGCGTTCCAGAGCGGGTACGACCCGAAATACGCCGACCCGTTTGGCCGCATCCTCTATACCCGAGTCAGCTATAACTTCTGATTGTTCATCCGCTTCAGACACTGCGCTATAAAACCGACGGATCCGCTGCGCCTGCCTCGCAGGTGCAGCGGGTTTTCGCCTGTCCATAACCTTATTCCAAAACGGTATTTCCAGGCTTTTCATAAGACTCCTTATGATCACGTCATAACTCGTTATGACAAGTGGTCCTGATGAACGAATCAACCGTCGCCTTATCCCCTCTGTCCAGCGTTCCGCTGCATGCCCAACTGCGGGACCTGCTGCGCAGCCGCATCCTTGATGGTGAGTACGCGCCGAACACCCAGATGCCTTCCGAGAGCGAACTGGGCACGCGCTTCAAAGTCAGCCGCATCACCGTGCGCCAGGCCCTGGGTGATCTGCAAAAGGAAGGCCTGATCTACAAGATCCACGGCAAAGGCACCTTTGTTTCCAAACCCAAGGCTTATCAGAACGTCAGCACCCTGCAGGGGTTGGGCGAGTCCATGACCGAGCGCGGCTATGAAGTGATCAACCGCCTGCGCAGCTACCGCTTCGTGCCCGCCGACAAGCTGGTGGCCGAGCGCCTGGGCGTGGAGGAGGGCAGCACTGTCGCGCAGATCAAGCGGGTACGGCTGATCAACCGCGAGCCGGTGTCGCTGGAAATCACCTACCTCAGCCAGGCCCTGGGCGAACGCCTGGAAAACGCCGACCTGGTAACCCGCGACATCTTCCTGATCCTGGAGAACGACTGTGGCTTGCAACTGGGTCACGCCGACGTGGCGATTGACGCGGTACTCGCCGACAGCGAGCTGACCCAGGCGCTGAACGTCGAGGCCGGCTCGCCGATCATGCGCATCGAACGCCTGACCCACACCGCAGACGGACAGCCCGTGGACTTCGAACACCTGTATTACCGTGGCGACGCGTTTCAATATCGCCTGCGCATCGACCGTCAGCGAGGTAGCCGCCCGTGAGCCGCCAAACCCTGGAACTGGAATACGACATCCTGGTGATCGGCGGCGGCACTGCCGGCCCCATGGCGGCGATCAAGGCCAAGGAGGCCAACCGCGATCTGCGCGTATTGCTGATCGACAAGGCCAACGTCAAGCGCAGCGGCGCCATCAGCATGGGCATGGACGGCCTCAACAACGCGATCATTCCCGGCCACTCCACGCCGGAGCAGTACACCAAGGAAATCACGATTGCCAACGACGGCATCGTCAATCAGGCGGCGGTGTACGCCTACGCGACCCACAGTTTTGAAACCATCGAGCAGTTGGACCGCTGGGGCGTGAAGTTCGAGAAGGACGAAACCGGCGATTACGCGGTGAAAAAAGTCCATCACATGGGCGCCTACGTGTTGCCGATGCCTGAAGGGCACGACATCAAGAAGGTGCTGTATCGCCAGCTCAAGCGCGCCCGGGTCAGCATCACCAACCGCCTGGTGTGCACCCGCTTGCTGACCGACAGCGAAGGCGCGGTGAATGGCGTGATGGGTTTTGACTGCCGCACTGCGGACTTCCAGGTGATCAAGGCCAAGGCGGTGATCCTCTGCTGCGGCGCGGCCGGCCGCCTGGGCTTGCCGTCCTCGGGTTACCTGATGGGCACCTATGAAAACCCGACCAATGCCGGCGACGGCTACGCCATGGCCTACCACGCCGGAGCCGAACTGGCGAACCTGGAGTGCTTCCAGATCAACCCGCTGATCAAGGATTACAACGGCCCGGCATGCGCCTATGTCACCGGCCCCTTGGGCGGCTACACCGCCAACAACAAGGGTGAACGCTTCATCGAGTGCGACTACTGGAGCGGGCAGATGATGTGGGAGTTCCACCAGGAACTGGAAAGCGGCAACGGCCCGGTGTTCCTCAAGCTCGATCACCTGGCGGAGGAAACCATCCAGAACATCGAGCAGATCCTGCACAGCAACGAGCGCCCCAGCCGTGGCCAGTTCCACGCCAACCGGGGCACCGACTACCGTAGCCAGATGGTCGAGATGCATATCTCCGAGATCGGCTTTTGCAGCGGGCATTCGGCGTCGGGCGTGTGGGTCAACGAGCGCGCGGAAACCTCGGTCAAGGGCCTGTATTCAGCGGGCGACATGGCGGCGGTGCCACATAACTACATGCTCGGCGCGTTCACCTATGGCTGGTTTGCCGGCACCAACGCGGCAAGCTTTGTGGCCGGGCGCGAATTCAGCGCGGTGGATGCCCGGCAAGTGGCCGCCGAGCAGGCTCGGGTCTATGCGCCACTGGACCGCGAAACCGGTCTGCCGCCGGCCCAGGTCGAGTACAAGCTGCGGCGCTTCGTCAACGATTATCTGCAGCCGCCCAAGGTCACCCGCAAGATGGAAATCGGCTTGCAACGCTTCGCCGATATCGAGCGCGACCTGGACCAGATGAAGGCGCACAACCCCCATGAATTGATGCGCGCCATGGAAACCAGCGTGATCCGCGACTGCGCCGAAATGGCCGCCCGCGCCTCGCTCTACCGCGCCGAAAGCCGCTGGGGCCTGTACCACTACCGGGTCGATCACCCGCAACGCAACGACGCCGACTGGTTCTGCCATTGCCACCTGAAAAAGGGCGACGACGGGCAGATGGTCAGCTTCAAGAAACCCGTCGAGCCCTATGTGATCCCGCTGGATGCCGAAGAGATGCAGGCTTACGACCGCCTGCGCGTAGGGGCTGACGCCGCCTGAATGTGCCCCCCAAGCTCGCTCACCACAGGACACCGTGAAATGGCCTATCAGCCCCAGGAAATATTCTTCCGCTCCAACGCCCCGGTAACGGTGGACGAGGACAAGTGCATCGCCGAAAAAGGCTGCACGGTCTGCGTCGACGTGTGCCCGATGGACCTGTTGGCGATCAACCCGGCAACGCAGAAGGCGTATATGGCGTTCGATGAATGCTGGTACTGCATGCCCTGTGAAAAAGATTGCCCCACCGGCGCCGTCAAGGTCGAAATTCCGTACCTGTTGCGCTGAGACCTGCCGCAAACGCCATCCGCCAACCCCGGACGCAGCCCTAGCCACACCCCCTCGTTTCCCACCGCGCCAGACCGTGGCGGAGACGATTCCTTCAACCATGATTCGAGGGGAACTACCCAATGTTATTGCGCGCAACCCTGGCCGGCCTGGTGCTGGCTTGCTTGAGCCTGTCGGCCCAGGCACAAACGATCCGGGTGGCCATCGGCACCCAGGACACCACCATCAACTGTGCCGCGGGCGGCTTGCTGATCCGCGAGCTGGGGCTGCTGGACAAATACCTGCCGCACGACGGCAAGTACAAGGACGCGACCTACGACGTGCAGTGGAAAAACTTCACCAGTGGCGCGCCGCTGACCAATGAAATGGTCGCCGGCAAACTGGACTTTGGCGCAATGGCCGACTTCCCCGGTGCCTTCAACGGCGTAGCGTTCGAGGCGGCGGGCAAGCACAGCCTGTTCATCAGCGTGTTGTCGGGCAACATCAAGGGCAGCGGCAACGGCATTGTGGTGCCGGTCGCTTCCAGCGCCCAGTCCCTGGCGGACCTCAAAGGCAAGACGATTTCCGTGCCGTTCGCCTCCACGGCCCATGGCATGTTGCTGCGCGCTGTTGCGGCCCAGGGCTGGGACCCGCTCAAGGACGTCAACATCATTGCCCAGGCGCCCGAAGTGGCAGGCTCGGCGTTGCAGGCCAACAAGATCGACGCCCATGCCGACTTTGTGCCGTTCGGCGAACTGTTCCCCAACCGTGGTTTCGCCCGCAAGATCTACGACGGCTCGCAATCCAACACCCCGACGTTCCACGGCGCGCTGGTGGACGAAAGTTATGCCAAACAGTACCCGGAAGTGGTCGTCGCCTACCTGCGCGCGAGTATCGAGGCCAATCAGTTGCTGGCCGCAGAGCCGGAGAAGTACAGCGAGCTGATCGAAAAAGTCACCGGCGTCGAAGCCGAGGTCAACTACCTGTTCCATGGCCCGCTGGGCGTGCAGACCCGCGACTTGAGCTGGAAACCCGAATACCGCCAGGCCGTGGGCACCGCGATCGACACCCTCAAGCTGCTGAAAAAGGCCGACCGTGGCCTGGACCTCAATACCTTTATCGATGACCAGTACATCCGTGCCGCGTTCAAGGCCTCGGGCCTGGACTATGCGGCGCAATTGGGCAACTACGCCCAGGCCCCGCTGAAGGCCAACGACGCTCTGAGCGGCGCGCCGATCACTGACTGGAAGCACGTCGCGCAAATCTGGGTCAAGGGTGAGCCCAAGGTGCGCGATTACGCGTCGGCCGAGGCGGCGTTCACCGCGCTGGACAGCCTGAACAAACAGGGCAAGGCGGTGCGCGCCGTGTATGCCCAGGCCGAAGACAGCGGCATCAAGCTGCTGGCGAGCCAGGCCTGGTTTGCCACCAACCAGCACGGCCAACTCAGTGCATTCCTGCTCAAGGGCCAGGCGCAGCAATTTGCCCAGGCCCAGGGCGGCAAGGTGTTCAATTTCACCGACGCCGGCGCGCAGGCCGTTGCCGGTCGCTGAGGGAGCGTGTTCATGACAAGCACCCCATGGCGCTGGCTGCCCAAGGCCGCTTCCTTGCTGTTGTGCCTGCTGTTCTGGCAGTTGGCGGCCAGCCAGCACTGGAACCTGTGGCTGGTGACATTTGCCAATGTGCCCACGCCGGGCTCCGTGCTGCAGGCTGCCCTGGGGCTGGCGGACTCGGGCAAGCTTGTGCGGCACTTGAGCGCAAGCCTGACCCGGGTGTTCGAGGGCTACCTGGCGGCCGCGCTGGTGGGGATCGGCCTGGGCATCGCGATTGGCCGCTGGAAGTGGGCGGAAGACCTGCTGTTGCCGCCGCTGGAGGTGATCCGGCCGATCCCGGCGGTGGCCTGGATTCCGCTGGCGATCCTGATGTTCCCGTCGTCGGAGCTGTCGATGATCTTCATCACCTTCACCGGCGCGCTGTTTCCGGTGCTGCTCAATACGGTGCATGGCGTGGAAGGCGTCGATCCTCGGCTGATCGCCTCGGCGCGCAGCCTGGGGGCAGGGCGCCGGGCGATCCTGCTGGAGGTGATTTTGCCGGGCGCCGCGCCGAGCATCATCACCGGCCTGGCGATTGGCATGGGCACTTCGTGGTTCTGCCTGGTGACAGCGGAAATGATCTCCGGTCAGTACGGCATCGGCTATTACACCTGGGAGTCCTACACCATCCAGAACTATGCCGACATTGTCGTTGGCATGCTGTTGATCGGCGTGCTGGGCATGGGCAGCAGCCTTTTGGTCAAGCGTCTCGGCGCACTGTTCACTCCCTGGCATCGACCACGAGGTAAAGCCTGATGAGTCATCTTGAAGGCCGTGTCGACATACGCGGCTTGTCCATTGTATTGGGCGAACAGCAGCAGGCATTCGAGGCGGTGAAAGCCCTGGATTGCAGGATCGAGCCGGGGCAGTTCGTGTGCATCCTCGGCCCGTCCGGGTGTGGCAAATCGACCTTGCTCGGCGCGCTGGCCGGGCATCTCACGCCAAGCCAGGGCACGCTGGAAATGGATGGCCGGCCGGTTGCCGGGCCGTCCCAGCAACGGGGCATGGTGTTTCAGCAACACACACTGTTCCCTTGGCGTACGGTGCGCGAAAACGTTGCCTTCGGCCTGAAGATGCGCAGCGTAGGCAAGGCCGAGCGCCTGGCCGCCGCCGATGAGATCCTTCACCTGGTGGGCCTGGAAGGTTTTGCCGAGCGCTGGCCCAACCAGCTGTCGGGTGGCATGCAGCAGCGGGTGGAAATTGCCCGGGTATTGATCAATCGTCCCGGCCTGCTGTTGATGGATGAACCGTTCGGCGCGCTGGATGCCCTGACCCGCATGAAGATGCAGGCCTTGCTGCTGGACATCTGGACGCGCATCCGCACCACCGTGGTGTTTGTCACCCATGACATCGACGAAGCGCTGTTCCTGGCCGACCGCATCCTGGTCATGAGCCCGCGCCCCGGGCGCATCATCGAGGATTTCCAGCTGACTTTTCCAAGGCCGCGCAGCACCGAACTGATGACCTCGCCGGAATTTACCCACCTCAAGCGCCATTGCCTGGAACTGCTGCACCACGAAGATGGTCGCCAGTTACCACGGCTGAACCCGCTCGGGCTACCCAACGATCACCCAAGACCGCGATTTGCCATATGACCTATGAAACCGAAAACCCCGACATCCAAGCCCTGCGCCCCCGGCTGCAAGCGCCGGATGCCGGCATGCGCCGGATCGCCCTGATTGACCTGGCTGACCTGGAAGACCCCGACGGCCTGGTGTGGCTGGTGGACAGCCTGCGCCACGACCCGGCCACCGACGTGCGCGCCCAGGCTGCCAGCCTGCTGGAGGCGTGGGAAGAAGACGCAGTGGTCGAGGCGCTGTGCCAGGCGCTGACCGACACTGAAGCGTCGGTACGTGATGCCGCCGCCCAGAGCTTGAGCGTACTCAAGTCGACGCAGGCGGGCCGGCTGTTATTGCCATGGGCCACCCACGCCGACGTCAGCGTGCGCACGGCAATCTTCCGTGCCCTGCGCGAGTTGCGCCTTGAAGCGGCGGCGCCGTCGGCAATGCTGGCGCTGAGCGATACCGATGCGGGGGTGCGCCGCGAAGCGGTCGGTGTGCTCGGCTGGCTCAAGCACCTGCCGGCATTGGAGGCCCTGGCGAGGTTGGCCAGCAGCGATCCGGACACCGAGGTCCGGCGTGCCGCCACCGGCGCCCTCGGCCTGGCCAGTGATGAGCGGGTACTGCCGGCGCTGTATGAAGCGTTGCAGGACGCCACCTGGCAAGTACGGGAAGAGGCCGCGACCACCTTGGGCAAAGTCGGTAGCACCCGCGCGGGCGACGCCTTGATCACGGCGCTGGCCGATGACTACTGGCAAGTCCGCCTGCGCGCTACCCGCAGCCTTGGGCGCCTGCGGTATGCACCGGCGTTGTCGGCGCTGCTCCTGACGTTGGGCCACAGCATCAGCAACCTGCGCAAGGAAGCCGCCCTGGCGCTGGGCGAGTTGGGCGACCGACAGGCCCTTGGCCCGCTGCGTGATGCGGCCGACGATGGCGACCCGGAAGTACGCAAGGCGGTGCGCATTGCCCTGGCACAACTGCAATGAACAGTGCACCGAACGGCATTGGCCGCGATGATGATGGGCGCTTGAGGCTGGAATGGCGCGACGGCGTGCAATGGATCGACCACGCTCGCCTGCGCCGTGAATGCCCGTGCTCGCAGTGCCGGGCCTTTCGGTTGAGAGGCACGCCGCCGCTGGTGTCGGACCGTGTCCGGGTGCTGGAGGTCCATCCCCAGGGGTATGGCGTGCAGTTGATTTTCAGCGATGGGCACCAGCGGGGGATTTACCCGTGGGCTTATTTGGCACAGATGGAGCCCCAGGCCGGGGCTCCGTCGGACTAAAACAACGCGGCGGTATAACTTCCCGTCACACGGTCCGGATCAGACAAGCCCGGTGAGGTAGTACACGCCAATCACGAAAAACGCCGCCAGTACCTTGAAGATCGTCATGCCGAAAATGTCTTTATAGGCCTGGCGGTGAGTCAGGCCGGTGACCGCCAGCAAGGTGATGACCGCGCCGTTGTGGGGCAGGGTGTCCATGCCCCCTGCAGCCATGGCGGCCACACGGTGCATGACTTCCAGCGGGATATGCGCGGCGTTGGCGGAGGCGATGAAGGTGTCCGACATCGCCGCCAGGGCAATGCTCATGCCACCCGATGACGACCCGGTAATACCCGCCAGCAAGTTAATGGTGATGGCCTGGTTGATCAGCGGATTGGGGATCACCTTGAGCGCTTCAACCACTGCAACGAAGCCAGGCAACGCCGCAATCACTGCGCCAAACCCATATTCCGAGGCGGTATTGAGCGTAGCGAGCATGGCCCCGCCGACGGCGGTGCGGCTGCCTTCGGCGAGTTTGCTGACGAGGGTGCGCCAGGCGAATGCAAAGACCGTGACGATGCCTACCAGCAAGGCCGCCTGGACCGACCAGATGGCGATCATCTTCGATACCTGGGTCTGGATCGGTGCCTTCAGTCCGGGCAGGTCAATTTCATAAATGCTGCCGTACCACTGTGGAATCCAGTGGGTGAAGGCCAGGTTCATTACGCCTACCAACAGCAACGGCAGCAACGCCACTAACGGGTGGGGCAGGGCGATGTCCTGGGGCGTTTCGGGCTCATTGCGCAGGTCGGTGCCATAACCCTCGCCCGCGCGCCGGGCTTTGCGTCGCTGGCGCTCCAGGTACAGCATGCCGCCGATCAGTACGAACAACGAACCCAGGACTCCCAGCCAGGGCGCCGCCCAGGACGTGGTACCGAAAAACGTGGTGGGAATGATGTTCTGGATCTGCGGCGAACCAGGCAACGCATCCATGGTGAAGGTGAAGGCACCCAGGGCGATCGTTGCGGGCATCAGGCGCTTGGGAATGTTGCTTTGGCGGAACATTTCCGCGGCAAACGGATACACCGCAAACACCACCACGAACAGCGAAACACCGCCGTAGGTGAGCAGCGCACAGACCAGCACAATCACCAGCATGGCCTGGCTGCTGCCGAGCACCTGGATCACGGCTTTGACAATGGAGCGGGAAAAGCCGGACAACTCAATCAACTTGCCAAACACGGCGCCGAGCAAAAACACCGGAAAGTACAGTTTGATAAAACCGACCATCTTGTCCATGAAAATATCAGTGAACGCCGGCGCAACGGCGCCGGGGTCAGTCAGTAGAACGGCAGCGAGTGCGGCGAGAGGCGCGAAGATAATGACGCTGTATCCCCGATATGCAGCGAGCATTAACGCGAACAACGCCAGCAAGGCGATGATGACACTCATGGGATGTCCTTCGAGGCTGGGCCTTTGGCGCAGAGGGCCAGTGTTGGGCTGCGCGATGGCTATGATTTTTGTTGTTGTCGGGCCGCGCACGTGGCGCGACCCGTTGTAGCCAAGCTGTTTTTATTCTGCGATACCGGCGTAAGGGACGTGCTTGTGGCCGTAGCGACGCACGCGGATGTTGGCCTGTTCGCCATGCCCGGAGAACCCTTCGAGGGCACACAGGCGTGAGCAGTATTCGCCGATGAGGGAGGAGGCTTCGTCGGTCATCACTTTCTGGTAGGTGCAGGTCTTGATGAACTTGCCGACCCATAGCCCACCGGTGTAACGCGCGGCTTTTTTGGTGGGCAGGGTGTGGTTGGTACCAATCACCTTGTCGCCGTAGGAGACGTTGGTGCGAGGGCCGAGGAAGAGGGCGCCGTAGTTGCGCATGTTGTCCAGGAAGAAGTCCGGGTCACGGGTCATGACTTGTACGTGTTCGAACGCCAGGTCATTGGCAATGGCGAGCATCTCCTGTTCGTCTTCAGCGACGATCACTTCGCCGAAGCTTTCCCAGGCCTGGCGCGCAATCCCGGCGGTCGGCAGGATCGTCAGCAAGCGCTCGATTTCAGCCATCGTCTCGCGGGCGAGTTTTTCCGACGTGGTGAGCAGGATCGCCGGGGAATCCGGGCCGTGTTCGGCTTGACCGAGCAGGTCCGTGGCGCAGATTTCACCGTCCACGGTTTCATCGGCGATTACCAGGGTCTCGGTCGGACCGGCGAACAGGTCTATACCGACGCGGCCGAACAATTGACGCTTGGCTTCCGCCACAAACGCGTTGCCCGGCCCCACCAGCATGTCCACCGCAGCAATCGACTGGGTGCCCAGGGCCATGGCGCCGATAGCCTGGATGCCGCCCAGGCAGTAGATCTCGTCGGCACCCGCCATGTGCTGTGCGGCGACAATCGCCGGTGCCGGCTTGCCATGGAACGGCGGGGCGCAAGTGATGATGCGTGGAACCCCGGCGACCTTGGCGGTGATCACCGACATGTGCGCGGAGGCCAGCAACGGATACTTGCCACCGGGTACATAGCAGCCCGCCGCGTTAACCGGAATGTGTTTGTGGCCGAGCACTACGCCCGGCAGGGTTTCGACTTCCAGGTCACGCATGCTGTTGCGCTGGTGCTGGGCGAAATTGCGCACCTGGGTCTGGGCGAATTCGATGTCGGTGATGTCGCGCTTGGTCAACTGCGCCATGCAGGCATCGATCTCGGCGCTGGAGAGCCGGTAGTCATCCCGGTCCAGATTGTCGAAGCGGATCGACAGCTCACGAATCGCGTCATCACCCCGTTCTTCGATGTCTGCCAGGGTCTTTTCGACGGTGTCACGCACCTCACGCGCTGCTGATTTGATGACGGACGCTTCTGCGCCTTTTTTGAGCCAAATTGCCATGGGATGAATTCCTAGCGTTGTTGTTTTAGATATTGCATACGTATGCAATTGAGCCGATGCTAAGCCATTCCCGGACGAGATGAAAAGGGGGAGGGCGAAAAAAGACCGAGAAATTTGCGCGAGACGGGCGAGCATGGGACGGGCGACACACCTCGCTTTAAATGGCAGGTATGATCGGCATTTGAAATGTGGATGCAGACTCAATGGCAGACTCCAACGACCCTTCCAGACACCCGATCACTGCCCATGATGTGGCCCGGTTGGCCGGTGTCTCGCAGTCTGCGGTCTCGCGAACGTTCACCAAAGGCGCCAGTGTTTCGCCGAAAACCCGGCAGAAGGTGGAGGCGGCGGCGGCAGCATTGGGCTACCGTCCGAACCAGTGGGCGCGCTCGTTGATCAAGCGGCGCTCCAACCTGATTGGCGTGGTCGCGCCAAGTATGGAAAACCCGTTTTATTCTGCAGTGCTGGAAGCCTTGTCGGCGGCGTTCGAAGAGCTTGGCTATCGAGTACTGTTGTTCTCCACGGCCAACCACGAAGACTCTGACCCGGTGCTGGAAGAGATACTGGGCTACCGCGTGGAGGCGCTGGTGCTGGTGTCGGCGAGCCTGTCTTCGCGGTTTGCCGAGGAGTGCAAGCAAACCGGGTTGCCAGTGGTGCTGGTCAACCGTCGAAATGACAGCACCAGTATCTCCAGCGTGACCAGCGACAACGCCCAGGGCAGCATGGAAATTGCGCAGTTCCTGGTGGCTGGCGGGCATCGCGAGCTGGCTTATATCGCCGGCAAGGAAAGCTCCTCGACCAGTCGTGACCGGGAAATCGCCTTTGTCGACGCACTGCAACGTCTGGGGCATCCGGTACCGCAACGCGCCGTGGGTGACTACACCTTTGAAGGCGCGATGGAGGCCGTACGCCGGCTGCTGTCGAGTGCCAGTCCGCCTGACGGGATTTTTTGTGCGAATGACATCATGGCCCTGGGCGCCATCAATGTCGCACGCGAGGAGTTCGGGCTCACACCGGGCAAAGAGATCTCGATTGTCGGGTTCGATGACATCGGCCTGGCCGCCTGGCCAGTGTTTTCGTTGACCACCTACGTTCAACCGGTGAGCGATATGGTGAGTCGTGCGGTTGGGATCATCTGCGCGCAATTGGAAAACCCCGATACGCCTGCCATTCAGGAAGTCGTAAGGGGGCGGTTGATCGTACGCAAAAGTGCGAAAGTCCCGGACAGCGGGGTAGAGCAGGGGCCCGACTGCCGGGTGTGGCAACCCCAGGAACAGGCGTGAGCCATTCGGTCGAAGGCTGGCGACGACCTACCCGGCGTCGCTATGACCCCGCGCGGGCCAGGTGCGGTGGCAATCGGTTGAGGGTCCACCACGCAGTCAGCATCGCCGCCACCGCGCTCAGGGCGATGCCGATCAACATCGGTGCCGGGGTGTGGTCGGCAAACACACCCACCACCGCCATGCACACGGCGGCGGTGATCATTTGGATCGCGCCCAGCAACGCTGATGCAGAACCGGCCACTGCGCCATGGTCTTCCAGGGACAATACCCCGGCCGCCGGCAACAGCAGCCCGAGAAAACCGAAGCCGATAAACAGCAGCGCCATCATCAACGGCAGGCTGTTGACCCACAGCGTGGTGAGCGCCAGCAAGGCCATGACCGTTGCCACGCCCGCCACCGACCAGCGAATCAACGGCGCCAGGCCGAAGCGTGCACTCAAGCGCGCGGTCAACTGGCTCAGGGCAAAAAACGACGCCGCGTTGAGGGCAAAGCACAGGCTGAATTGCGTTGGCGTGAGCCCGTAGTACTCGATGTAAACGAATGGCGCGCTGCCGATGAACACGAAGAACGTCGCAAGGCCAAAACCGCCCACTACCGACAACCCGGTAAACACCGGATCACGCAGCAACGCGCCGTAGCTGCCGAACGCATTGCCCAGGGTCTTGCCCAGGCGGCGTTCGGCGGGGTGGGTTTCCGGCAATTGCACGGCGGTCATGATCAGGCACAGCACTGCGGCCACACCCAGTACCCAAAACACTTCGCGCCAGCTCCACACGGCAATGATCACGCTGCCGGCCAGCGGTGCGAGAATCGGTGAAATGCTCACCACCAGCATCAGCAACGCCATCAGGCGCGCGGCTTCATGGCCGGTGTACAAGTCACGCACAATCGCCCGTGGAATCACCATCCCGGCGCAGGCGCCAAAGGCCTGCAACGCCCGGAAGCCGATCAGCACCTCGATGGAGGGGGCGAGGGCGCAACCAATGCTGGCCACGATGAAAATCGCCAGGCCGGCATAGATCGGCGGCTTGCGCCCGAACACATCGCTGATCGGGCCGTAGAACAGCTGGCACACACCGATGATCATGAAGAACACCGTCAGGCTCATTTGCACCGCGGCAGGCGAGGCATGCAGGCTGGCGCCGAGTGTCGGCAACGCCGGCAGGTAGCTGTCGATGGCAAACGGGCCGACGGCGGTGATCAACCCCAGCAGCAGGGCGAGGTGGGCGATACTTCGAGACATGGTGGTTCCGGGCGGCGGTAAAAAAGAGGGGCCAGCTTAGTGATCGCCCTCGGCGCATACAAGCCGGTGTTTACAGACTCGCTACAGAGTCACCAGCGGCAGGGTGTCGTGAATAGGCAATGGATACGGGAGATAGACGTAAAGTGTTGATTTAACTCAACTAAATATCCATTTAGTCGAGTTGGATATTTCGCGAATTTAAGGCTGGGCGAGGGCGGTCGTTCGGCGCTCACTGATGCGTTCAACCGCCAGCATATGGTCGGTGCCCCATTGGCAAAGCGGCCCCAATGCCTGGGCCAGCGAGCGTCCGAAGGGAGTCAGGGAGTATTCGACCTTTGGCGGTATCTCCTTGTAGTCGATGCGCGCGATGATCTCATCGCGTTCCAGCTCCTTCAATTGCTGGATCAGCACCTTGTCCGTCACGCCGCCAACGGCGCGCCGCAGTTCGCCATAACGGTGAACTTCATGGGCCAGGTGATACAGGACCAACGGTTTCCATTTCCCGCCAATCACCGCCAGGGCGGCGTCGAGCCCGCAGTTAAAGGTGCTGTTTGACATGTTTTTGCCCTCAGGCTGGGTACTTACCAAAAGGTGCATACTATTCAAAACAATAGCGCAGATCTACGCTTGGGCCTCAACATTTGAGGGAAACACTCATGAACAGGCTCAACGGGAAAATCGCCATCGTCACCGGTGGCAACAGCGGGATCGGCTTGGCCAGCGCCATACGCTTTGCGGCCGAAGGTGCACAGGTCGTTATCGTGGGACGCCGCCAGGATGAACTGGACAAAGCCTTGGTCCTGATCGGGCATGACGCGATCGCGATCCAGGGCGACATTTCAAACCTGCGTGATCTTGAGCGGGTATTCGCGCAGATCAAGGCTGACAAAGGTCGTGTTGATGTGTTGTTCGCCAATGCGGGCCTTGGGGATCTGGAGCCCATTGGTGCGATCACGGAGGAATCGTTTGATCGCACCTTTGGCGTGAACGTGAAAGGCACGTTGTTCACCGTACAGAACGCGTTGCCATTGATGAGCGCCGGTGGCTCGATTGTGCTGACAGGTTCGACGACGGCCTCGATGGGCACCGCAGCGTTCAGCGTCTACAGCGCGTCGAAAGGCGCACTGCGAAACTTCGCGAGAAGCTGGGCGCTGGATCTGCAAGGCACAGGTATTCGCGTGAACGTGCTTTCACCTGGGCCGACAACGACACCGGGTTTGGACAGAGCGCTATCAGGTACCGGCCAGAAGGATGCGATTGTCGATTCGATGGTTACGCGTGTACCGCTGGGTCGTATGGGGCAGCCAGATGAAGTGGCGAATGCGGCATTGTTCCTGGCATCGGATGAGAGCAGCTTCATGACGGGCAGCGAGATGTTCGTGGATGGCGGTTTCGCTCAGGTGTGATCCAGGCTCATCGACCAAATCGAGACAGGTTGGGTTTGGTCGATGAGGAGCGTGGTGCACTGGTTGAAATCTGGCTGGCACTGACCCTGATAACGGATCATATGATTACGCATAATGTATATTATGTTAAATGACGTATAGCGACCGGGATTTGCTTGAGCAGGAAATGCGCTCGAGTGGCTAACGCACCTTGCCCTTTCAGATCAAACCGACCGGCCATGTACTTCGGGACAGTCAGTGCCAGCGCGACGACAGCCAACACCAGCGGTAAAAGCGAAACCCACAGCACTGTATTCCAGCCATAAGCCGACAGCAGCCCACCCGACGAAAAAGACCCGACCGCCATTACGCCGAACACTCGGATCTGGCCTACTACGTCATTTATCGGCCTGAGTGCGCCAGCCTGCCCAAACTGACGACGTTCCGGGACTGGTTGTTGGCAGAAGCACAGCAGACGGTAAAGCGTGAGATCAGCGCCCACTAGGCTGTACTACTCGCGATTCCTCAACGACGACGCTACCAGCAAATCCCGCGTATAGGCATGCTCCGGTGCGTCGAACAATTGCTCGGTACTCCCCGCCTCCACGACCACTCCATCCTTCACCACGATCAAGTCGTGAGCCAAAGCCCTTACCACCGCCAGGTCGTGGCTGATGAACAAGTACGTCAGCCCATGCTCCTCCTGCAACCTGCGCAGCAAGCTAACCACCTGCTTTTGCACAGTGCGGTCGAGAGCTGAGGTGGGTTCGTCGAGCAATATCAAATCCGGCTTGATCACCAGTGCGCGGGCGATCGCGATGCGTTGGCGCTGGCCGCCGGAGAATTCATGGGGGAAGCGATGGCGAGTATCGGGGTCGAGTCCGACGTCGCGCAACACGGCAATCACTTGAGCTTCGCGCGCGCAAGCATTGAGGTCCGTGTGTACGCGCAGGCCTTCTTCGATGATTTGCTGCACGCTCATGCGCGGACTGAGGCTGCCGAACGGGTCTTGAAACACCACTTGTAGTTTGCGCCGCCACGGACGCAGGGCCTTGCCTTTGAGTGCGTCGAGGGCCTGGCCCTGGAAGCGAATGCTGCCTTGGGCGTCGATCAACCGCAGGATCGCCTGGCCTAGGGTGGATTTGCCCGAGCCGGACTCGCCGACGATGCCCAAGGTTTTGCCACGTTGCAGGCGCAGGTCGATGCCGTCCACCGCCTTGATCGGAGGTTTGCGCCGCAGCAGGCCGCCTTGCGGGAACCAGACCTTGAGGTTGTCCACTTCCAGCAGGTTGTCCGCCGTCTCACGCACCACCGCCCTGCCCTCTGGCTCGGCTTCGAGCAACTGCCGGCTGTAGGCGTGCTGCGGCGCGGCAAACAGTGCCTGGCAGTCGGCCTGTTCGACGATCTGGCCGGCGCGCATCACCGCCACGCGCTGGGCGATGCTGCGCACCACGTTGAGGTCGTGGCTGATCAACAGCAGCGCCATGCCCAGGCGTTGCTGCAGGTCTTTGAGCAGCGCAAGAATGCGTCGTTGCACGGTCACGTCCAGGGCCGTGGTGGGCTCGTCGGCAATCAGCAGCAGCGGTTCGCAAGCCAGCGCCATGGCGATCATCACCCGCTGGCGCTGCCCGCCGGAGAGCTGATGCGGGTACGCCGCAAGGCGCTGGCGCGGCTGCTGGATGCCCACCAGTTCGAGCAACTCCAACACGCGCTCACGCGCCGCCGCACCGCCCAGGCCTTTGTGCAGCAGCAGGGTTTCGGACAGCTGCCGTTCGACGCTGTACAGCGGGTTGAGCGAGGTCATCGGCTCCTGAAAGATCATCGCGATGCGATCGCCGCGAATCTGCCTTAAACGCTCCGGCCGCGCGCCGAGCAGCTCTTCGCCCTGGTAGCGAATACTGCCCTGGGTACGCGTGGTGTGGGGCGGCAGCAATTGCAGGATCGAGTGGGCGGTCACCGATTTGCCGGAGCCCGACTCGCCCACCAGCGCCAGGCACTCGCCCGGGTGAATATCCAGGTCGATGCCACGCACCGCTTTGTGCCCGTCGAACGCCACTTTCAGGTTACGAATTTCAATCAACGCGTCAGTCACGGCACAGCTCGCTTATCAGGATCGGGGGTCGAAGGCGTCGCGGCAGGCTTCGCCGATAAACACCAACAGGGACAGGATCAACGCCAACGTAAAAAATGCGGTCAGCGCCAGCCACGGGGCTTGCAGGTTGTTTTTCCCCTGGCCGATCAATTCACCCAGGGACGCACTGCCCGTGGGCATGCCGAAGCCAAGAAAATCCAGGGCGGTGAGGGTCGAAATGGCCCCGGTCAAAATGAACGGCAAGTAGGTCAAGGTGGCAGTCAGCGCGTTGGGCAGAATGTGCCGCAACATCACCTGAACATCGCCCACACCCAGGGCTCGCGCGGCCTTCACGTACTCCAGGTTGCGCCCGCGCAGGAACTCGGCGCGCACCACATCCACCAGGGTCAGCCAGGAAAACAGCGCCATGATCCCCAGCAGCCACCAGAAACCCGGTTCGACAAACCCGGACAAGATGATCAGCAAGTACAGGACCGGTAGCCCCGACCAGATCTCGATCAGGCGCTGCCCCAACAGGTCGACCCAACCGGCGTAATAGCCTTGCAGCGCGCCGGCGGCGACCCCGATCAAAGTGCTCACCACGGTCAGCGCCAAGGCAAATAACAGCGATACCCGGGTGCCGAAAATCACCCGCGCCAATACATCCCGGGCTTGATCATCGGTGCCCAGCCAGTTGCTCGCGCTGGGCGGCGCCGGCGAAGGGGTCGTGAGGTCGTAGTTGACCGTGTCGTAGCTGAACGGAATGGGCGCAAACAGCATCCAGCCGCCCTGCCCTTCAATCAGTTCATGCACGTAAGGGTCACGGTAATCCGGCTGAAACGGCAACGTGCCGCCGAAATCCTGCTCGGTGTAGCGCTCGAAGGCCGGGAAATACAGTGAGCCCTGGTACGCCATCACCAGTGGCTTGTCGTTGGCCAGCAGTTCGGCACCCAGGCATACGGCGAACAGCGCCAGGAACATCCACAGCGACCACCAGCCGCGGCGATTGCGCTTGAAGTGCAGCCAGCGGCGACGGGTGATCGGAGTAAAAACCGGCATCAGTGCGACCTCGCGGAAAAATCCAGCCGGGGGTCCAGCAGGCGGTAGCACAGGTCGCCCAGCAACTTGATGACCAACCCGACCAGGGTAAAGATAAACAGCGTGCCGAAGACCACGGGATAGTCCCGTGCCACTGCCGCTTCGTAGCTCAGGCGACCGAGGCCGTCGAGGGAGAAAATCACTTCAATCAGCAACGAGCCGCCGAACAACATCGCGGTGAGCGCCTGGGGCAGGCCAACCACGATCAGCAGCATGGCGTTGCGAAACACGTGTTTGTACAGCACCTGTTTTTCGCTGAAGCCCTTGGCCCGCGCGGTCACTACGTACTGGCGGCTGATCTCGTCGAGGAAGCTGTTTTTGGTGAGGATGGTCAGTGTGGCAAAGCCGCCAATCACCAGCGCCGATACCGGCAAGACAAGGTGCCAGAAGTAGTCCACGACCTTGCCCGCCCATGACAGGCTGGCAAAGTTCTCCGAGACCAGGCCGCGCACCGGAAACCAGTTCAACAGGCTACCGCCGCCGAATACCACGATCAGCAGCAAGGCGAACAGGAACGCCGGCATGGCGTGGCCGATAATGACCGCCGCACTGCTCCACACATCGAAGCGGCTGCCATGGCGCACGGCCTTGCGAATGCCCAGCGGGATCGACACCAGGTAGCTGATCAGCGTGGCCCAGAAGCCCAGGGACAAAGTCACCGGCAGTTTTTGCAGGATCAGGTCGGTGACCTTGGCGCCGCGGAAGAAGCTATCGCCAAAATCCAGCCGCGCGTAGCTGCTGAGCATCAACCAAAGGCGTGCGCCAAGGGGCTTGTCGAAGCCGTATTGGCGCTCGATATCGGCCACCAGCGCGGGGTCCAGGCCACGAGTTGTGCGCGATTCAGTGCTGCCGGTTTCCACCCGTGTGCCGGCCACCGACGCTTGGCTGCCGATGCCTTGCAAGCGCGCGATGGCTTGCTCAACCGGGCCACCCGGGGCGGCTTGCACGATAAAAAAGTTGACCAGCAGGATGCACACCAACGTCGGCACGATCAGCAATAAACGGCGCGCGCTATAGGCCAGCATGTTGGGAAGCCTCAGTCAGTTGACGCATCTGTGCGGTGGTCAGCGGCGTCGGGCTCACTTCCCACCAGGTGTCGATGCCCACGTCATTGAGCGGCGCTGTGCGGGGCCGACCAAAACGGTTCCACCACAGCGAGGACGAGCCCGGCGGGTAATAGTTGGGAATCCAGTAGAAGCCCCACTGCAACACGCGGTCGAGGGCATGGGCGTAGCGCACCATGGTCGGGCGGTCGTTGGCGCGGACAAGGCCATCGATCAAGGCGTCCACCGCCGGGTTGCGCAGTGCCATGTAATTGTTGGAGCCAGGGTCATCGGCACTCTCGGAACCGAAGTAGTTGGTCAGCTCGCGGCCCGGCGATGGGCTGACCGGGTAGCCGTTGACGATCATGTCGTAGTCCCGTGCGCGCACGCGGTTGGCGTATTGGGCCGAGTCGATCATGCGGATCGTGAAGCCGATGCCGATCTGCGCCAGGTTGCGTTTGTAGGGCAGCAGCAAACGCTCGAAGCCTTTCTGGGCATTCAGGAAGGTGAACTGCAACGGCGTGCCCTCGGCGTTAACCAACTGGTCGCCGCGCGGCGTCCAGCCCGCCTCTGCCAGTAACTTCAGCGCTTGCGCCTGCTGCGGCCGAATGCGCCCGCTGCCATCGGTGCGCGGCGGCTGGTAGACCTGGGTGAACACCTCCTCCGGCACTTGCCCGCGCCAGTGCTCCAGAATGGCCAGTTCCTGGGCATCCGGCAGCTGGGTGGCCGCCAATGCGCTGCGGGAAAAGAAGCTGCGCTGGCGCAGGTACAGGCTGTGCATCATCTGCCGGTTGCTCCAGTCGAAATCCCACAACAGGCTCAGCGCCTCGCGCACGCGGCGGTCCTGGAACTGCGGTTTTTGCAGGTTGAACACAAAACCCTGGGTGCCCTGCACGGCATTCGGTGCCAGTTGTTCACGTTGCAGACGACCGTCGCGCAAAGCCTCGCCGTCGTAGCCCACCGAATAACTGGTGGCGGAAAATTCGCGATTGAAGTCGTAACCCTGGGCTTGCAGGATCTGGCGCGACACGTCGCCGTCGGCAAAAAATTCAAGCCGCAGGGTGTCGAAGTTGTACTGCCCCTGCGTCACCGGCAGGTCTCGCCCCCACCAGTCCTTGACCCGCTCGAAGGTGACACTGCGCCCGTTGTCCACGCTGCTGATACGGTACGGGCCGCTGCCCACCGGCGGTTCAAAGCCGCCACCGTTGGCGAAATTGCGCCCCTGCCACCAATGTTCCGGCAGCACCGGCAGTGAAGCGAGGTCCAGGGGCAAGGTGCGATTGTCGGCGCTTTTGAAGGTGAACCGCACTTGGGTCGGCGATTCCACCAGCACCTGGTCCACATCGGCAAAGCTTTGGCGATACGCCAGGCTCCCTTCGGTGGTGAACAGCTTGAAGGTGTAGGCCACGTCCTGCGCGGTGATGGGCGTGCCATCGGCAAAACGCGCCTTGGGATTGAGGTAGAAACGCAGCCATGAATGGTCATCTGCCAGCTCCATGCCTTTCGCGACCAACCCGTACACGGTGTACGGCTCATCCTGCGAACGGTACGCCAACGGGCTGTAGAGCCAACCCTGGATCTGGGTGATGCCGGTGCCTTTGTCGACATACGGGATCAGGTGATCAAACGCCCCGCCTTCCATGGACGAGCGACGAAAACTGCCGCCCTTGGGCGCGTTCGGGTTGACGTAATCCAGGTGTTTGAAGTTGGCCGGGTACTTGGGCGCTTCGCCGTATACCGTCAAAGCGTGCGTCGGTTGAGCGAGCAGTGACGGCGCCCAAAGGCCCGTCAGCAGTGCCCACACCATGAAGCGAAACAGGCTCACAAACTCAACTCCTTTTCCAAAAACACTGAAGGCTCACTTATGCAGGGTTGTGCGTCGACGCCAGGGTTTTTATAGAGCACCGGTTAGACCGTTAGCGCATGTGCTTATGCGCTACTTGCCGAAGTGGTAACTCACGTCCAGCCAGACCTGGCGGCCATAGGGGTCGTAGTTGCCGCTGGGGTAATACGGCCAGCCGGCGGAGTCATCGTGCTTGACCTGATTGAGCAGGTTGTTGACGGTCAGGCCGACACTCGCCTGCTCGTTCACCTGGTAACGGGCGCTGGCGTTGAAGGTGGTCCAGGGCGACAGGCGCCCATCGCCGGCGCCATTGGTCACGCTGCCGTAGCGAATGCCGGTCAGCGTGGTGGTGAGGTGCTGGTAGTCCCAGGTCAGGCTCGCGTTGACCTTGCTGCGCCAGTCGTGGTTGTCGGTGCTGGAGCGCAGGTTCTGGGTTTGCGCATCGTCCGATTCCTTGAGGTAGTGGGACAGCACCAGGCTGTAGCCAATCGCCGAACTGAACGCGCCGTACTGGCCTGCGCCCCAGCGAATATTACTCTTGAGGTCCAGGCCGCTGACCCGCTCGCTGGCGGCGTTGATCGCATTGACCTGCACCCGTTGCAGCACGTTCGGGTCCACTGCCGCCGTGCTGGCATTGCGCTGGATGCGTGCCAAGACGTCGGCGCAAGTGGTCGCATCAAGCTGGCCGTTGCGGCACTGGTTTTCCTGTTGCAGCAAGCGGTTGATGTCGACGGTGGTCAACAGGTCCTTGATTTCGACGCGCCAGAAGTCGGCGGAGAAATCAAACTGATGCGAAGGCGACCAGACAAAGCCGTACGTCCAGGACTTGCCACGCTCGGAGGCGAGGTCCGAATTACCGGTCTGGGTGTAATCCACGCGGCCTCGGTCACACGCCCCTTCTACGCCCTTGCTGCAACCGTAATAGTCGATCTGGTCAGGCGTGTAGCCATTGGTCGCGGCCTGGTAGAGGTAGTTGAGGTCGGGTGCGCGAAAGCTGGTGCCGTAGCTGCCACGAAACAACAGGCTGGTCACCGGGCGCCATTCCAGGCCCAGGTTGTAGGTTTTTTGTTGCTCGGTGCGGCCACTGAATTTGTATTGGTCCCAGCGCCCGGCCGCCGAGGCGAGCAAGGTGTCGGTAACGGGAATGCTCAGCTCGCCACCCGCGGCGTAGCGGTCACGCGAACCGCCTGAATTGGAGGCCGGCGTGGTGTTGTAAAACGTGCCGTCATTGAGTTGGTCGTCGACATCGACGCTGTAGGATTGCCGCCCCACTTCGGTCACACCGGCAAAGCCCACCGGCCCGGCGGGCAGCTCGAACAGGTCGCCGTTGATGTTGGCGCTGAAGGTTTGGGAAACCGATTTACTCTTCTGCACCAGGTTGCCGCGAAACTGATCCCACTGCTCCGGAGTCAGCGGCTGGTCCAGCCGCGAAGGGTCTGGCGCGAAGACCGGGTGCCCGTCCTGTGTGCCCAGTTGCGGCCCGAGGTAGTAATCGCGGATGCCGCTCAAAGGCGTGTAGCGGGTGGTGCGGTCGCTGGTGTACTCGGAGCGGTTCGCCGCAATCTGATAACCCCAGTCACTGTTGGTGAACTTGTCTTCCAGGCCCAGGGTGCCGGTCCAGGACACTTCGCGCCATTTGCTGTTGTTGCTGGTCTTGCCTCCGATTTCCTCGCTGGAAAAGTTGCGTGACCAGCGCTCCAGGTTACCGGTGTTGCGGTTGATAAAGTCCGGCGAGGTGAAGCTTGGGCCGCGCGTGTTGTTCTGCGTGTGATCAAAGCCAAACATCAAGTCGGCGAACACTTTGCCGGTGTCGCTGAAGTGCCAGGTGCCGCGCGTGTAGCCGTCATAGTTTTCCTTTTGCGCCTGCAAGGTCCAGTAGTCGTTGTAGTACTGGTTGGTGGTGCAGCGGGTGCTGCTGCCACCGAGCTTGCCGTTGTAGATACCGCCGTAGGCACCGCAGCCGGGGCCGAGGTAGGCGCCGCTGTCGAGGTTGCGGCGGTAGCCCACGTCCTTGGCCGGGCCGTCGCTCATAAAGCCACGCTGGTTGGCCCAGATCGGTTGGCGCTGGGTCAGCTCCAGGCCGAATACCCCGTCAAAATCGCCCCAGGTCTCGCCGCCGCTGATCTGCAGGCGCTGGTTGTCTCCGCCGCCACGCTCGGCGGCGCCACCACGCAGATTGACGTCCACGCCGCTGATCTTGTCTTTGAGGATGATGTTCACCACCCCGGCAATCGCGTCGGAGCCATACACCGCCGAGGCGCCGCTGCTGAGGATCTCGATACGCTCGATCATCACCGCCGGGATGTTTGCAAGGTTGGTGAAGTTGACCGCGCCGTCGTACGCCGTGGGGTAGTCGGCCACGCGCCTGCCGTTGATCAGCACCAGTGTGTGGTTCGGCCCCAGCCCTCGCAGGTTGAGGGCACTGGCGGCCGGCTGGAAGGTGTTGCCGTAGTCTTCGCCCTGGGTCATGCCGGTGTTCTGGGTTTGCGAGGCGATGGCGTCGTAGACGTTTTTGTAGCCCCTGCGGGTGACTTCGTCAGCGGTGATGACCGTGACCGGCGACGGCCCTTCAACCTGGGCACGGGCAATGCGTGACCCCGTGACCACGACCTTTTCCAACGCCACATCACCCGGGACTTTCGCCGCCGTGGGCGCAGCCTTGACCGCCGCTGCAGGTGGCTTGGCCGCCCGGCGCAGGGTCCAACCGCCGTCGCCACTGGGCACGGCGTCGAGGGCTGCACCGCGCAGCGCCTGTCGCAGCGCTTGCTCGGTGGTGAAGGTGCCCCGCACCGGCGCGCTGGTCAGGCCTTGCACAAGGTCTTGCTGGAAGGAAATGATCTGCCCGCTGCTGCGCGACAGGGTCAACAGCGCTTGGTCGAGGGGGCCGCTGGCGATATCAAAATCAAAAGTCTGGGCGGTCGATATCGCGGACAGCGGCTGTGCCAGCACCGCCGTGCCATGTCCCGCCAAAGTCAGGCCAATCGTCAGAGACAGTGCCGCCAGAGATGCGCGACTGAGAGGTTTGCGTTGCATGGTTGAGGTTCCCATCATTGATATGCCGTTGATGGGTTGAACAACAGATCGGGGTTTTTTATAGGCGGCCGTTAGGCTAAAAAAGCATGGGTTTATAACGGCCCGAAACAACACTCCCAGGCAGATACACCCTGGCCTGTATTGGGTTGTGCAACAGTGGCGGGGGTTTTATAGGGCTGGGAAAATTATTTTTATCGGCGCTCGATACTGACCCAATAAGGGCTGTGATAATCGATCTGCACCGGCAAGGATTTGGCCAGCAATTGCAGGGCGCCCTGGCTGTCGTCCAGCGGGAAAATCCCGCTCAGCCTCAGGCTCGCCGCCTCAGGGCTGACGCGGATGATGCCGCGCCGGTAGTCACGCAGGGCTTGTACCACTTCACCCAATGAGCGGTCACGCACTTCCAGCAAGCCTTGGGTCCACGAGGCCTCGCCGCCGCTGGCGGTTTCCAGGTCGAGGATGCCGTGGGCATTGAACGTGGCTTTCTGGCCGGCACTGATCACCTGCACAGCGCCGTCGCGCGTGGTGATTTCCACTTGGGAATGCAGCATCGTGATTTGGGTTCGATCCTCGCCCTGCTGTACCAGAAACCGCGTGCCCAAGGCGCGCATGCGGCCGTGTTCGGTCTCGACGATAAACGGTCTGAGACTGTCCTTGAAAACGTCGACCAGCAGCTTGCCGTCGAGCAACTGCAACAGCCGTTGCCGAGCATCGAAATGCGTCAGCACCTTGCTGCGCGCATCCAGGGTCAATGCACTGCCATCCTCCAGCGTGAGGTTCAGGCGCTCGCCCGTACCGGTGCGCAAGGCGCCCAACGGCAACCAGCTGTCGGACAGCCGCGTGATCAGACTTCCAAACGACACAACGCCAACCAGCGCCAGGGTATTGCGCAAGAAGCGCCGGCGGCCCGACGGTGCGTTGAGGGTGTGCAACAGGCTGTCGCGGGGCATGCGGCGCAGTTCGTCATTGTTCAGCACGGCCGGGACGCCGCCCATCATGTTGAAGATTTCGGCACGCCGTGGGTCGCCCTCACTCCAGCGCCGGAACGCCTGGTGCTCCTGAGCACTGGCGTGCCCGGATTGCAGCAACGCCATCCACTGCGCCGCCTCGTCGATGATCGCCTCATCCGGCGCGCTGTGGCTCATGGCTGTGTCATCGCCAGGTAGCAGCGCTTGAACGCATCGGCCATGTATTGCTGAACCCGGCTGACCGAGACCTGCAGGCGCTCGGCAATCTGCGCATAGGTCAAACCGTCCAGCTGGTGATACAAAAACGCCGCCTTGGCCTTGGCCGACAAACCGTCGAGCAAGCGGTCGACTTCCAGCAGCGTCTCGATCAACAGCAAACGCTCCTCGGGCGACGGGTGCACCATCATCGGCGCCTGGGCCAATGCTTCCAGGTAGGCACGTTCCAGGTCCTGGCGACGCCAGCCCTCATACATCAGGCGCCGCGCGATGGTGGTCAGCAACGCCCGCGGCTCGCGGATTTGCGAAGGGTCGGGCAATGCCAGTACCCGCAGGAAGGTCTCCGATGCAATGTCCTGAGCCCCATGGGCACAACCCATCGCCCGGCCTACCCGCGTGCAAAGCCAACTGTAGTCACTTTTGAACATCTGCCCAATCAGACCGAAATGTGGGTTCTGATTCACACCCATTGCATGCTCCATGCGAATAAAGGCCATTCAGCCTGGCGGTTGATGAGCAATGGAAAGCCATCGCTGGAGGCGGACTTTGCATGAGGGGAGCATAGGTTAGGAAAGAATAAAAAATAACAGCAGCCTGTCAAATTGGCATATGCAGAAAAATCAGATAGGGGGCAGCGCCCTGGCTGTCAGGTCAGTGCGAAGACACATAGACAGAAGGCTGCGCCGGCGCTGGCAGCGAATAGGTTGCTTTCATCCATTCGACTTCAGCATGGGGTGTGCGGCCGAAGTAGCGCTTGAACTCTCGGCTGAACTGCGATGCGCTTTCATAGCCCACGTTAAAAGCCGCAGATGAGGCCGACATGTCGTCGCGGAGCATCAACAACCTTGCCTGGTGCAGACGAGTCGATTTCAGGTACTGCATGGGTGAGGAGTCGGTGACTGTTCGAAAGTGCAGATGAAAGCTGGGTACGCTCATACTCGCCTCCTGGGCCAGGCACTCGACGTCCAGCCGCTCCTGGTAACAGCTGTGTATCTTGCGAATGGCGCGGGTCACCTTTGCGAAATGGCCTTGCTTGCCAAGGGCCGCCCGCATGGACCCTCCTTGTTCACCTGCGATGATCCGGTAGTAAATCTCGCGCACCAGCGAGGGGCCGAGGATCGGGCCATCGATCGGATGGCTCATCGCTTCGAGAAAGCGCAGTGTGGACTCGCGCAACATCTCGTCCATCGGCGAGGAATACATGCCTTTGGGACGTTCGTGGGTCGGACCGGATTTTTCGTCAATTTCCAGGATCAGTTCGCCAGCGAGTTTGAAATCCAGGCGCATGTATACCGCCAGCATCGGTTCCTCTTCGCTGGCGTCGGTTTCCATGGTGAAAGGCACTGGCACAGACACCACCAGGTAGTGCTGGGCGTCGTAAAGGTAGACCTCGTCGCCCAGATAGCCGAGCTTGCGCCCCTGGCACAGGATGACGATGCCAGGCTCGTAGAGCACTGGCGTGCGGGTCAGCGGGCGATTGGAGCGCAGGAAGCGTATGTCTTCCAGTGCGCTCAGGTTGTAGCCCTCCAGGGGGGCCAACTGCTCCATCAGTTGGACCATGCGCCGGGTTCGCGCGGCAAAATGATTCATAGGCCCCTCTTGCGGTTTCACGAAGCGTGACCATCCGTAGAGCGTGTCAGTGCTTCCCATTGGTCGATGTCTCGCAGGGATTGCGTCAGCTTTTCGCGCACAAAGCCTATGGCATCGCTGCCGAGCAGCAGGTGGGCCGGTGGGTTGTCGCTGGCGATCAACTGCAGCATGGCTTGCGCGGCTTTTTGCGGGTCTCCCAGTTGGTGGCCGCTTTTCGCTTCGCGCGCCTGGCGTACCGGATCAAAGCTGGCATCGTAGTCGGCGATGCTGCGGGGCGTACGCTGCATCGAGCGGCCGGCCCAATCGGTGCGAAATGAGCCTGGCGCCACGGCGGTGACAAAAATGTTGAATGGCTTGAGTTCTTTGCTCAGGGTGTCGGAGATGCCTTCCAGCGCGAACTTACTGGCGCAGTAGTAGGCGATACCCGGCATCGTGATGGTGCCGCCCATGGACGTGATGTTGATGATGTGCCCGCTGCGGCGCTGGCGGAAGTACGGCACGAACGCCTTGGTCACGGCAACGGCGCCGAACACGTTGACGTCGAACTGACGACGCATTTCTTCCAGCGGCGACTCTTCGAAAATGCCCTCATGGCCGTAACCTGCGTTGTTCACCAGCACATCCACCGGGCCGTAGCGGGTCTCGATCTCGGCAACGACGCTGTCGATCCGCTCAAAGTCGGTGACATCCAGGATCACGCCATGAGCACGCTCCGCTGATAATGCCTCGAACGTTTGCAGCGCGGCTTCGTTGCGAACGGTACCAATGACACGGTGGCCTGCAGCCAGTGCCTCGGTCGCGAGGGCCTTGCCAAAGCCGCTGCTGATGCCGGTGATGAACAGGGTTTTGCGAGTGCTCATGGAAATTCCTCTCGGTTACTGAGTGCTAATGGTAGCCAAGCCACCGCTGGCGACCTATGCCGGATCATCTATGAGGCTTGCCTATTCCTATTTGCTTGGCGAGGAATGGCTTTGCTGCCCTGGCGAGTTCTGGAAAAAGCGGCGCTGCCGACACCTGCCGCAATGGACAGCAAGGCCCCGGCCGCCGCCATCCCTGGCCAGCCATAGCGCCCCGCGGCAGCAGCGCCCAACGATGAACCCAAGGCACCGCCAATAAAGTAAATCATCATAAATACCGTATTCAGGCGGCTGACGGCATCCGGTTGCAAGGCCAGTACCTGGGTTTGATGGGCCAACTGGTTGGCACGATTGCCCAGGTCGATACAGGTGGCAGCGAGTACCACCAGCGGTATCAATTTGGCGTCTGCGGCAAACACCAATGCCAAGAACGCCGCCAGCACCAGCGTGGCCCCAAGGCAGGACAGGCGCAAGCTATGCTGTCGCGTCCAGCGCCCCAGGGTCGAAGCACTGACAATGCCAACCACGGCCGACAGCCCTATCAATCCTGACTGCAGGGTGCTGAATCCATACGGTGGCCGCGCCAGCAAGCCTGCCATCGAACCCCAGAACACATTGAGTGCGCCAAACAACAAGCCACCGCACAGCGCAGAACGCCACAGTGACGGATAGCGCCGGAGCAGCCCTCCCAACGAACCCAGGAGCGCGCCGTAGGGCAAGCTAATGACAACCTCGCTGCGCGGCATACGCGAGGCAATCGCCAGCAGCACCAACACATCCATGCCTGCCGCTGCAGTGAACATTCCTCGCCAACCCAACCAGTGCCCCAACGCACCACTGACCGTACGTGCAAGCAACCCGCCAGCCGACAATCCGCTGACCATAAGGCCAAGCACCCTGCCCCGATGCTGCGCATCCACCCACGTCATCGTGCCCGGGATAATGATTTGTGCACTGATGGCCGATACCCCGATCGCAACGCTGCTCACTAACAGCGTGCTGTAACTTCCGGTGCTGGCACACCAAAGCAAACTGACGATGTTGCCTGCCAGCAAAGCCATGATCAGGTTGCGGCGTTGCACGCGGTCGCCCAGCGGTACAAACAGCAACAGGCCCAGCGCGTAGCCAAGTTGTGTGGCGGTCGCGACCTGGCCGGTGTGCGCAGGCGACACCGTAAAGCTGGCACCGATCAAGGGCAGCATTGCCTGGTTGTAGTACGCGGTGGCAACCGACAGTCCGCAGCAGACAGACAATACGATGGCGTCAAATGCGTTCAGCGCTTGTTGGGTTGATTTCATGGCGCGCTCCTGGTTGAGCCTGCCACGTTAGGCAAGGCATCGCCCGATGAAAACGCCTGAAAGCATCAGGGTCTTGCTCATTCCTCTCCGTGCTTGCTTCGTCCAGGCACACCCCTCGTGACATCGCCCGGCAGTTATTGGATTAGGCAAGCAAAGGAGATGAACCGGTATTCGCGCCATGTCTGCCGCGCCTTACCTTGGGCGCTCAGCTTCTGCGCTGATGAATACTCAACTATTGGAGATAAGCCCATGTTAGTCGTCTACAACCCGGCCGATGGCAGCGAAGTCGGCCGCGTGGCCAAAAGCAACGCAGCACAAGTAAAGGCTGCTGTAGATCGTACCTGTGCAGCGTTCCCGGAATGGTCATCGAAACTGGCCAGGGAGCGCAGCGATATTCTGCGGCGCTGGCACGACAGCGTTAAGGATGATAAGGAAGCCTTCGCCGAACTGATGTGTCGGGAGAACGGCAAGTGCCTTTCTGAAGCCCGAGGCGAAATCGACTACGGGTTGGGGTTCATCGAGTGGTACGCCGAAGAAGCCAAGCGCGTCTACGGGGACACTATTCCTACCCACGATAAAAATGCCAATGTGGTTGTCACCAAGGAAGCTATCGGGCCGGTCGCCGCGATCACCCCCTGGAACTTCCCCTTCATGATGATTACCCGCAAAGTGGCGACCGCGCTGGCCGCAGGTTGCACCATGGTGATCAAGCCCGCAGAAGACACGCCGCTTACTGCCTTCAAGTTGCTGGAACATGCCCGCAAGGCGGGAATTCCTGAAGGTGTATTCGAGGTCATCGTCGGTGATCCCAAGGAGATCGGCCTGATCCTGACTGGCGATCCGCGCATTCGCAAAATCTCGTTCACCGGTTCGACCGGTGTAGGCAAACTCCTGGCTTCACAATGTGCGGCGACGGTAAAAAAAATGACCCTGGAGCTGGGTGGCAATGCACCCTTCATCGTGTTCCAGGACGCAAATATCGAGGAAGCCATCAAAGGCCTGGTGGGTGCAAAGCTGCGCAATTCCGGGCAGGTGTGTATCTCGCCTAACCGCATCTTCGTGCAGAACACTATTTTTGAAGACTTCGTGAAGCGCCTGAAGGAAAGCGTAGCCAGGATCGATGTTGACCAGGGCATGCGTGAAGACTTTGTGGTGGGGCCGTTGGTCAATCAGACGGGTTTTGACAAAGTTGTATCGCTGGTGGAGCAAGCCAAGGCCGCCGGAGCAAAAGTCCTGATGGGCGGCAAGCCTCACGCCAAGGGCGGTCTGTTTTATGAGCCGACTGTGCTGACCGGCTTGCAGGATGATTCGCCGCTGGCCACCAGCGAGATCTTCGGCCCGGTCTTCGCCATTTATTCATTCAAGGATGAGGAGGAAGTGATTGCTCGCGCCAACCAGACTGAGTTCGGCCTGGTCGCCTATGCCTACACCAGCGCATTGGGGCGCTCATTGCGCCTTTCCCGCCAGTTGGAGGCGGGCATGGTGATTCTGAACTCGGGATCCGTGGGTACCGTGTCGATTCCCTTTGGCGGTATCAAGCAGTCCGGTTACGGTCGCGAAGGCAGTTACTACGGGATCGAGGAGTACGTACACGTCAAGTATGTGCTTATGGCCGGCGCACAATTTTGAAAGGTGGGGTGGCATAACAGGCTTGCATGGTCCGGCCCGCCCCAGTGGGTGTCACTGAGGCGGTCGGCACCACTCCACGTTACGTCAGCCAGACATCGACCTGCCGCTCCGCGCCCTCTATAAACACCAAGGCCTCGACCTGCCCCGCCTCTATCAGGTCTTGGCTGACGCCTTTTATCAGTTCAAGCTGCGCGGCGCTGTCGACCAACTCAACACGTGCTACCGGAGCCTTCATGGACTGGCTGGCATCAGACTTTGCTTTGCGAATCGCAGACAGCACGCTGCTCAGGCTCATCAATAACTGTTCAACAGCCGCGTCAGGGCAAGCGCCCCCTTGCGGCCAGGGCGCCTTGTGCACTGAGCCGCACTTCCAGGATTGCCAGACCTCCTCACACACAAAGGGCAGAAATGGCGCAAACAGTCGCTGCTGCACGCTCAGCGCATGTGCCAATGCATTACGCGCCGAGTAGCCGTCGGGTCGGTAGGCACGACGCTTGACCAATTCGACGTAGTCATCGCAAAACCACCAGAAGAATCCTTCGATACGCGACAACGCCCCGCTGTAGTCATAGGCCTCCAGCGCGGCGGTAGCGTCCTGGACTACGCCACCCAAGCGTTCAAGCATGGCTTGATCCAGCGGTTGGTCGATATCCCCGGTGTCATCCTTCGCAAAGCCTTGAACCAACCTCGAAAGATTGAACAGCTTGACGGCCAGGCGGCGGCCGATTTTCATCTGCTGCTCTTCAAAGGCTGTGTCACTGCCGAGCCGCGCCGAGGCAGCCCAATAGCGCACGCCGTCACTTCCATACTGGTCGAGCAAGGCTTGAGGGGTGACCACATTCCCCTTGGACTTGGACATTTTCTTGCGATCAGGATCAAGGATCCACCCGGAAAGCGCTACGTTGCGCCATGGCGCGCAACCGTGTTCAAAATGGCTGCGTACCAGTGTCGAGAACAGCCAGGTTCGGATTATGTCGTGACCTTGGGGCCTGAGGTCCATCGGGTATATTTTGGCAAACAACCCATCGTCCTCTCCCCAGCCGCCGGCAATCTGAGGCGTCAGGGAACTGGTGGCCCAGGTGTCCATGATGTCTTGTTCACCGATAAACCCGTTGGGTTGACCACGTTGTTCGGGTCGATACCCAGGCGGTGTATCCAGGCCTGGATCGACAGGCAGGCTTGCCTCACTGGCGATAATCGGAGCGCCATGCTCGGCTTCGCCTTGCGCGTCCAGGCGATACCAGAACGGAATCGGCACGCCGAACGTACGTTGGCGACTGATTAGCCAGTCTCCATTCAACCCCCCTACCCAATGCTCGTAACGCCTGAGCATGTGCGGCGGATGCCAGTCCAACGCCTGGCCAGCGTCGAGCAACACGTCCCTCAGGTTCGCGTCGCGTCCGCCATTGCGCAAGTACCATTGCCGCGTCGCGAGAATTTCCAAAGGCCGGTCGCCTTTCTCGAAGAACTTTACCGCGTGGGTAATCGGTCGTGGTTCATCTCGCATGGCGCCGCAGTCACGCAACATCGAAACGAGCTGCGTACGAACCTGGGACAGGGTACGGCCGGCCAGGCCTGCGTAGGCCTGTTGGCTGCGCGGAGTCGTCAACCAGGAGGGCGTCTCAAGTAACAGGCGCCCGTCCTTTCCCAGGACTGACCGTGTGGGCAGCTGCAACTCCCGCCACCAAATCACATCGGTTAGATCGCCAAAGGTGCAGACCATCGCCAACCCGGTGCCCTTGCCGGGGTCACCCAAAGGGTGGGCCAGCAGCGGAACGTCCAGGTCAAAAATCGGCGCACGCACGGTCTGCCCGAACCTCGCCTGATAACGAGCGTCGTCCGGGTGAGCCACCAGCGCCACGCATGCCATCAGCAACTCAGGTCGAGTCGTAGCAATCTTCAGTTCGGCACCATCAGCCGCGTCGAAGCCGAGTTCGTGATACGCACCCGCAACCTCGCGCTCCTCAAGCTCTGCCTGGGCTACGGCCGTCTGGAACGTCACATCCCAGAGACACGGAGCCTCCTGGCTATACAGTTCGCCACGCTGGTAGTTACGCAGTAACGCGCGCTGACTGGCTCGTTGGGAGCGTTCATCAATGGTGGCGTATGAAAGACGCCAATCAACGGACAAGCCCAGTTGCACGAACAGTGCACGGAACGCTTGCTCATCGATGGCCGTCAGCTCATGGCACAACTCGATAAAGTTGCGCCGACTGATGACGGCAAAGTCAGCCCGTTTTAATGGAATTGACTCGGAGGGTTTGAAGCCAGGCTGGTAAGCGGCCAACGAGTCGCAACGTACGCCGTAGAAATTCTCGACCCTGCGTTCGGTCGGCAAGCCATTGTCGTCCCAACCCATGGGGTAGAACACAGCCTTGCCGCGCATCCGCTGGAACCGGGCGATGATATCGGTGTGGGTGTAGCTGAAGACATGGCCAACGTGCAACGAACCTGAGGCTGTCGGTGGGGGCGTGTCGATGGAGAATACAGCGTCGCGTTGGGCGCTGTGGTCAAAGGCATACGTGCCTTCGAGCTGCCAACGCTGAGACCAGCGTGTTTCGAGGTTTTCAAGCGAGGGGGTGACGGTTTGATCGTTTAGAACTTCATCACGTTTAACGGTGACATAGCTTCCTCCTGTCAACATCATGGGGCGCAACAACGGTTGTGCGCCGAAGCAAACTTTATATTCAATCGCCTGCGGAAAGTAAACCCCTTGAACCAGGCCATTTTTTCCACAAAATAGCGTAAAAACAGTCCGGAAGATTTCTCACATTCAACAGGTAACCTATGCACACCCCCGTCACAATCATCGGTGCTGGCCTGGGCGGTCTCATCCTGGCTCGCGTGCTGTACGTCCACGGTATTGCCGCCACCGTCTATGAAGCAGAGCCGTCGGCAACCGCACGCGCCCAAGGCGGGATGCTTGATATCCACGACTACAACGGCCAACTGGCCTTGCAGGCAGCGGGCCTGACGGACGAGTTCCGCGCGCTTATCCTGAAAGGTCGCGAGGCGACTCGGGTGCTTGATTGGCAGGGTGCCACTCTGTTGGATCAACCCGACGACGGCACAGGCGGCCGTCCCGAGGTCATGCGTGGCGAGCTGCGCAAGATGCTCCTCGATTCACTGCCCGCCGGTACTGTGCGCTGGGGCCACAAGGTCAAGAGCGTGCGCGCCCTCGGCGAGGGTCGCCACGAAGTGACCTTCGCCGACGGTACTTGCGTTGCCACCCACCTGCTGGTTGGCGCGGACGGAGCCTGGTCAAAGGTCCGGCCGCTGCTCAGCGACGCTGCCCCCGAGTACATGGGCCGCTCGTTGATCGAAACCTACCTGTATGACAGCGACGCCCGGCACCCGGCCACCTCCAGGGCGGTAGGTGGCGGTGCGATGTTCGCACTTCAACCGGGAAAAGGGATCCAGGCGCACCGTGAGACGGGCGCCACGCTGCACACCTACGTAGTGCTCACCGAATCCCCAAGCTGGTTTGCCGCCATCGATTTCACCGACACGCCAACGGCGGCGGCACGGATCGCGCAGGAATTCGCAGGCTGGTCCCCTGCCCTCACGGCATTGATCACCGACAGCGACACCGAACTGGTATGGCGCCCGCTCTTTATGCTGCCGGTTGAGCACCGCTGGGAGCGGGTGCCGGGCGTAACGCTGATCGGTGATGCCGCACACCTTGCGGCCCCGAATGGCGAAGGTGCCAACCTGGCCATGTACGATGGTGCCGAACTCGGCAAGGCCATCGCCTCATACCCTGATGACGTCGAAGCCGCCCTGGGCGAATACGAACAGGCCATGTTCCCGCGCAGCGCGCAAATGGCTGCCGAAGGGAATGAACTGCATGAGTTGCTGTTTGGTGACGATGCACCCTATAGCCTGGTCAGCATGTTCAACGGGGCAAGTGCCTGAACAGGGCTCGGGTCAATCACACTGGAAGGACTCAAGGACGTTATAAATTTCGGCAACCACCTGCCGTGTCGCGCCCTCAATGGTTCCTTCATTCCGGCATAATACCCAGCCGTGATCCGCAACCGCTCGCTCGAACGCGCGGGTACAGGCGACATGTTCTGCCAGCGTGTGGATCACGGTACTGCTCAGTCCGCGCCGGCGTGCCGCGGCCCGTGCCCATGAGATATCAGGGTCGGTGACGACCCCGATATGCAGGTCCGGCACTTGCACGTTTCGATCAATGTTCAACTGCAGGATTTCTGCCAGCGGGACTTCCCGGCGAAACGCGGCATCAGACGGGTACCAGCGGTCGATCAGGACGATGCTGTCTGGTGGCTGTCTAGCCAGCACGTGCCGGGAAATCCACGCACGGCTATCAGCGAAGCGTTCACAAACCTCCCACTCCAGATCCAGGCCGGGATGCCTGGCGAGTCTGTTAACGAGGGTCATTGTTTCACTTCTGAAGGGATCGCTTTTTCTCTCGCAAAGCCGGATCACCATTCTGTTGTCAGCCCTAAGCGCTTTTGTTACGGCCTCCAGCAATGTGGTTTTGCCAGTACCCTTGGGGCCATCCATGGAAACAAACAACGGACGGCCAGCCGCCTGACTCAACACGGCTTGTCGGTCCGGCTGCGCATGGTTTCGGCGATCACCCTGGCCAGTGCAGATTGATCGAATGGCTTGGGTAAGCGCGTCAATGTGGTCTTGAGGTCCAGGGAGATTTCCGCAAAGCCCGAGGAAAGAATGATGGGAAGGTTGGGATACAACGACTCGATGTTGCCGGCAAGCTCGATCCCGGTCATGTCCGGCATTGCCATGTCTGTCACGACCAGGTCAAAGCACGCGCCTTGCGCCAGGAACGCCAACGCAGCATGCCCGTCTCCTGCCGACACAACATGATGGCCCAGGTCTTCAAGCATCGCCCCGGTGCTGATCAGCACCAGCGGGTCGTCATCTACCAGCAGAATCTCGAGGCTTTGCTGATGGGCTGCATCGGGTGTATCTGCAGTTGATGCCAGCGCCGCAGACTGTGTGGTGTCGGTCACCGCCACCGGTAACCAGAGCTCTGCGGTTGTGCCCTCTCCTACCCGGCTCTTCAGCACAAAGTGGCCCTGTGACTGTGCCGCCAGGCCATGCACCATCGAAAGCCCAAGCCCGGTGCCTTTTCCCGCTCCCTTGGTGGTGAAGAACGGCTCCATGGCCCGTTGCAAGGTCGCGTCACTCATCCCGGGGCCGGTGTCGGTGACAGAGATGCAAATCAGCCTTTGCGAGTCATTCGCCCCGCCGGGAAACGAATCCTCCCGCGCTGAAATCAGGATCCTGCCCCGACCTTCCATTGCGTCCCGGGCGTTGATCACCAGGTTCATCACAGCCATTTCCAGTTGGCTCATGTCGACCAATACCGGCCGCAGGATCAATGGGAACTGTGTGTCGACGTTGATGCCTGCGCCCAACATGCGGGACAGCAGGTCTGACATGTTGCGGATCAGATCGCCCACATCCACAGGCTGAGGGTCAAGCTCCTGGCGACGGGCAAAGGCCAGCATGCGCTGAGTCAGCGTTGCGCCCCGCTGGGCGCCCGCGATGGCATTATTCAGTAAGGCGCAGGTTCTCGAGTCCTGCGGGACACGCTTCTTGGCGAGTTCAAGACTCCCCAGAATCACCATCAAGAGGTTGTTGAAGTCATGGGCGATGCCGCCGGTGAGCTGGCCCAGGGACTCCATTTTCTGGGATTGGAATAACGCCTCTCGGGTTTCCTTGATCTCCTGTTGAGCCTGGACGCTTTCGGTAACGTCCCGGGTGATCTTCGCAAACCCCACCAGCTCACCCAGTTCATTCTTGATCGGGTCGATAACCACATGGGCGAGGAATCCCGTGCCGTCCTTGCGCAGGCGCCAGCCCTGCCCTTCGTAACGACCTTCCCTGACCACCGTTTCAAGGGCGCGCTGCGGGACATTGTGGTCTACGTCCTCACGCTGGAAGAACATGGAGTAATGCCTGCCGATGACTTCTGCCGGCTGATAACCCTTGATGCGCTGGGCGCCGGCGTTCCAGGTGGTGATCACGCCGTTGGGGTCCAGCATATACAGCGCGTAGTCGGTGACGCCTTGCACCAGCAGGCTGAATTGCTGCTCGCTCTGGCGCAGCGCCTGCTCCGCGGCCTTACGCTCGGTCAGGTCCCGTGTGACCTTGGCGAAGCCAATCAACGTGCCGTCGTCGGCGCGTATCGGGTCGATGATCACCAGTGCCCAGAGACGAGTCCCATCCTTGCGGATGCGCCAACCTTCGCCCTCGAAGCGCCCTGACTGCTCGGCGCTCTTGAGTGCCCGGCCCGGCAAGTCCGAGGCCAGGTCTTCCGGGGTGTAGAACAGCGAAAAATGCCTGCCCAGCACTTCACTCTGTTCGTACTGCTTGATCTTTCTCGCCCCGGAGTTCCAACTGCGAATCAACCCGTTCGTATCAAGCATATAGATGGCATAGTCGACCACTGCGTCGACGAGCAGTCGATACCGGTCGTCCTGATTGAAAGGCCCTTGTGCAGGATGGGATGGCATCAGGAAAGTCTCGGGACAAATGAGTGGCTTGAGCCCTCAGTATGTCTAAAAAAATCCCCGGCCCACCAATTTATTCATCTGAACAGTTTTTTTGAGTCAACCGCCGCCGTTGCGCGCAAACCGTGGAATCTTCAATCCCAGGCTTTCGCGCAAGGTCGTACCTTCATAAGCCGTGCGATACACGCCGCGCTCCTGCAACAACGGGATGACCTCGTGCGTGAAGCGCTTGAACTGCTCCGGATGGCCGATGTAGATATTGAAACCATCCACCGCGCGGGCTTCAAGCCAGTCAGCCATTTTCCGAGCGACGGTATCCGCCGATCCGACAAACGCTCCCAGGCGCAGTTGCCGCCCGAACTCCACCGCCTGGCGCAATGTAAAACCTTTCTCCCGTGCCTGATCGGCAATGCGTTTGGCCGCGGTAAAAAAGCTGCTGCGTGCCGCCTCCAGGCTCTCCTGCGGGAACGGCGCATCAAGGTCGTACTGGCTGAAATCATGCCAGCCGAAATTGCGTCCGAACTCCTTCAGCGCCAGCTCGAAACTGTGGTCGGCCTGATGGTAGTGCCGCTCGGTTTCACGCGCCTGTTCATCGGTATCGCCTACATAAATCTCGGCGCCGGGCATCACCAGCAATTGCTTCGGGTCACGGCCATGTTGCAGCGCCCTGCCCTTGATATCCCGATAAAAAGCCTGGCCCTGCTCGATGCTGGCCGCATGGGTAAAGATCACATCGGCCGTGGCTGCGCCGAGGTCGCGGCCTTGTTCCGAATCGCCAGCCTGGAAGATCACCGGTTGGCCCTGGGGTGAGCGCTGGATATTCAGCGGCCCGACCACGGAAAAGTGCTCGCCCTTGTGATTCAGGCTGTGGAGTTTGGCGGGGTCGAGAAACCGGCCGGTGGCGCGGTCACGCACGAAGGCATCTTCCTCATAGGAGTTCCACAGGCCCTGCACGACCTGGACGTGTTCGGCCGCCCGGCCATAGCGGGTGTCGTAGTCATAATGTTCGTCGCGGCTGTAGTTGCCGGCGGTACCGGCGTCGCCGCTGGTGACCACGTTCCAGCCGGCGCGGCCTTTGCTGATCAGGTCGAGTGAGGCCAGGCGCCGCGCGACGTTATAGGGCGAGTTGTAAGAGGTCGTCAGCGTACCGACCAGGCCCAGGTGCCGGGTGCTTACGGCAAGTGCCGATAACAGCGTCAGCGGCTCCAGCCGGTTCAGGTAGTGGGATGGCGAACCCGGTGTGATGAATTGGCTGTCGACGATGAACATCAAGTCGAACAATGCCGCCTCGGCCTGGCGTGCAATGTCGATGTACCAGTCGACGTTGACGCTGGCATCGGCCGGCAATTGCGGGTCGAGCCACAGATTGTGGCGGCCGGGCCCGCCGCAGCCCATGGTCAGGGCGCCGAGTTTGAGCTGTCTTTTAGTCATGTCCTACGTATTCCTGGAAACGTTCAGGGCTGGGTTCTGGCGACGGCTGGTTGCAAGGACGCCGCGAAGGAGTCGTCGAACAGCTTGGCTGCCGGGTAAGACTTGACCAGTCCCTGGCTTGCGAAAAAGTCCACGGTCTTTTGTGCTTCTACAGGCGACTGGGCTGTCACCGGTTCGACCGTCGTGCGTGCCCGGGCAAACCAGGCGCGGGCAATGTCGGCATCTGCGCGGGTGCGCTTGGCCCAGGCATCTGCATACGCGTCGGTGTTGGCCGGGCTTTGGCGCGTCCAGTCACGGGCTTTCTTCAGGCGTTGGAGAAAATCGCTGATTTGCTCACGCTTGTTATCGACGGCCCTGGTGCTGGCGGCGACGAAACTCTGGGCCGGGATCAGCCCGTCTGCGGTCGCCAATACCCGTGCGCCCTGGCGTTCCTGTTGGGTGACGTAGGGTTCCCAGGTGGCGATGACGTCGACCGAACCGCCTTCCAGTGCGTGGGAAGCATCCAGTGCACTGAGGTAGCGCAACTCCAGGGCCTCTTTCGGCACGCCCGCCTTATCCAGTGCGGTCAGCAGCAATTGCTGGCTCCAGGAGCCTTTCCAGATGGCGGCGCGCTTGCCTTTGAGGTCCGCAAGGCTGTGGATCGAGGAATCCTTTTTCACCAGGATGGCCACGCCCTCGAGGTTTTGCCGGCTGATGGCAATCACCTTGATCGGTGCGCCGAGTGCACCGAGGAACAGCACGGGCGCATCGCCGAGCAGGCCGATGTCGAGGCTGTTGGTATTGAGGGCTTCCGCCACCGGAGACCCGGCGGTGAATTGCTTCCATTCAAGGGTGTAGGGCAGATCATCCAGCACCCCCGCCGCTTCCATCACGGCCTGGGCGTTGTAGCTTTGGTCTCCGACCACCAGCGTTTGCGCGTTCGCGGTCAGGCACAGCAGCGTGACGGCCAACCCGGCCGCCAGTTTTGTCAGGTAACGCACGTTCGTCTCCAGATGCCTTCTCAAGCATTGAAAGTCGATCCGCGCGTGCGGTCTCGGCAGTGTTCGTAGGGAGGGCTACGATGAGGGGCTGACGGCTGCATGTAAAATACTTATAACGCATAACCTAATTCGATATTAATGCGTTAAATGCATTTTTGTGGGTGGTCGGCGCGCACGGACATTGCGTACCCGCCTGCACCACCTACACTGATTTGAATTCGGCGACTCTCGCGCCATTTTTTCAGCCGTATGGCCCGATGCCCGCGCACTCATTGCTCAACAAATAAAGCAGTTAACCAACTGATTAATCAGAGTAAATATGAAAGAGCAGCCTCGGCAGCTTGCATCGGCACCGCAACCAGTGGCGCACAGCCGCGCCCTTTTTCGACCACCCCACCTTCTGGCTCCGTTGAGCCTGCTGTGCATCGCCCTCGCCGGATGCACCGTCGGGCCCGATTTCGCGCGCCCTGAGGTGCCGGCGAACGCCGATTATTCACGAGAAAAACTCACCTCCACCGCCAAGGCCGATATCGACACCGGCGGTGCGGCGCAGCGGTTGATCGCCGGGATGGATATTCCCGGGCAATGGTGGACGCTGTTCCGCTCACCGGAACTGAACGCGCTGGTGGAGGAAGCCTTGCGCGCCAACCCGGATGTCACCGCCGCGCAGGCGGCATTGCGCCAGGCCAACGAGCTGGTCTATGCCGACCAGGCGTCGCTGTTTCCCTCGGTGAGCGCCAACGTGCAGAAAGCCCGCGAGAAAGTATCGGGCGTCACCTCGGGCCTGCCGGAGTCGCCGATTCTCACGGTGAGTTCGGCGTCGCTGAGCGTGTCCTACGCCCCGGATGTGTTCGGCGGCACGCGCCGGCAAATTGAATCCACCTCGGCCCAGGCCGAGTACGAACGCTTCCAGTTGGAGGCGACCTACCTCACCTTGACCTCCAACGTGGTGAACACCGCAGTCAGCCTGGCCTCTATACGCGACCAGATCGCCGCCACCGAAACCATCATTCGGCTACAGAGTGATCAGCTCGACGTCCTGCAGGCGCAGCGCCGGCTGGGTGCGATCGGCGACTCCGACGTGCTCACACAACAGACCGCGCTGGCGCAAACCCGTGCCACCTTGCCGCCCCTGCAAAAGCAGTTCGCCCAGACCCGCAACCAGTTGATGGCCTACCTCGGCCGGTTTCCCAACCAGGACCGGGAGGAGCGCTTCAACCTCGCCTCCCTGCACCTGCCCGAAGAACTGCCGCTCAGCCTGCCTTCGGCCATCGTTGGCCAGCGGCCAGATGTGCGTTCCGCGCAGGCGCAACTGCATCAGGCCAGTGCCAATATCGGCGTGGCCGTCGCCAATCAGTTGCCCCAGTTCAGCATTACCGGATCGGTGGGCTCCACGGTGGCCAGCGGGACCAAATTGTTTTCAGCGGGCAGTGGGGTCTGGAGCCTAGCCGGGTCGATCACCCAACCGATCTTTGATGCCGGCGCACTCGAACATCGCAAACGCGCTGCCGTGGCCGCCTATGACGAGTCGGCAGCCCGCTACCGTGGCACGGTGATCGGCGCGTTCCAGGACGTGGCCAACGCACTGCGGGCGCTGGAGGCGGATGCCGATGCGCTCAACCAGCAGGTAGTGGCCGAGCGCTCTGCCCAAGCCAACCTGGACCTGGTGCAGGCGCAGTTCAAACTCGGTGCCGTGGCGTACATCAACCTGCTCACGGCCCAGCAAACCTACCAGAACACGGTGCTGGCCCGGGTCAGGGCGCAGGCCTCCCGCTACAGCGACACCACCGCGCTCTTCCAGGCATTGGGTGGCGGATGGTGGAACCGTACCGATGTGGACCCTGCCACCAAGGGCCGGCCTGATCGGTTCGGCCTGCCTTCGTGGAACGAGATCATGCCGGCCAGGAACGAGGCAGCGCCTGCCGATTCGGCACGGTTCAACTGAACTGAACTCTTGAAACAGCGAGAACATCCATGGCTGACGTCATAACCGCCTCTCCCCTGCCCACCGAGCCCGGCGCACCGCGCAAGCGCCGACTGTGGCGGCCGATGATCATCATGATCGTGGTGGTGCTGGTGATTGTGGCGATCATTGCCGGGGTGAAGTTCGTGCAGATTTCGGCGCTGATCGCCCAGTCGAAAATGCCCCTGCCCGCCTCCGTGGTCACGGCCATGAAGGTGCCGTTCAGTGATTGGCAACCGAATGTCAGCGCCGTGGGCTCAATGAAAGCGGTCAGGGGGGTGGATGTGACCACTGAAGTGGGCGGCATCGTGCGCACCATCGGCTTCACGCCCGGGCAAGAAGTGGCGGCCCAGGCGCTGCTCGTCCAACTGAATGCCGACTCGGACATCGCGCAACTGCATTCCCTTGAGGCCACGGCCGACCTGGCGGTGATCGTCCTCAAGCGTGACAAGGCGCAACTGGCGGTTAACGCCATCTCCCAGGCACAAGTGGACACTGACACCGCCGACCTCAAAGCCAAGCTCGCCGCCGCCGAACAACAGCGCGCGCTGGTGGCGAAAAAAACCATCCGCGCACCCTTTGCCGGGCGCATCGGCATCACCAGCGTCAACCCTGGCCAATACCTCAACCCCGGCGACAAGATCGCCACGCTGCAAACCTTCGATCCGATCTACATCGACTTCACGGTGCCCCAGACTCAAATGGAGGCCATCGCCATCGGCCAAGGGGTTTCGGTAACGGCCGACGGCCTGTCGAATCAAACCTTCACCGGCAAGATCAGCACCATCGACACCCAGTTCGACGCCACCACGCGCAATGTCACCGTGGAAGCCACCGTCGACAACCCCAAACAGAACCTGGTGCCCGGGATGTTTGCCCGCGCCGTGGTCAACTCCGGTGCGACGCAGCGCTACCTCACCGTCCCGCAGACATCGGTGACCTACAACCCTTACGGCACCACGGTATTCATTGCCACATCGAGCAAGAACGACAAGGGTGAGGAAGTCCTCACCGCGCAACAGACTTTCATCAAGACCGGGCCGACCCGGGGCGATCAGGTGGCGATCCTGTCGGGTGTGAAGGAAGGCGATCTGCTGATCACCAGCGGCCAGATGAAGCTCAAGAATGGCTCGCCGGTGAAGGTCGATAACAGCGCCGCGCCGCTGAACGATCCTGCGCCGACTCCCCAAGAACACTAAAGGTGTCCCATGAAGCTTACCGATACCTTTATTCAGCGGCCGGTCTGGGCGATTGTTGTCTCGCTGTTCATCCTGATCCTGGGGCTGCGCTCGATCTTCGAATTGCCGGTGAACCAATGGCCACGCACCGAAAATACCGTGGTCACCATCACCACCGCCTACTACGGCGCGGACGCCTCCACCGTTGCCGGCTTTATCACCCAGCCGCTTGAATCGGCCATCGCCCAGGCCCAGGGCATCGACTACCTGTCATCAACGAGCATCACCGGTGTCTCGACGATTACCGCCACGCTGCGGCTGAATTACGACGCGAGCAAGGCCCTCACCGAGATCAACACCCAGGTCAACTCGGTCAAGAACCAACTGCCGGCGCAGTCCCAGGAACCGGTGCTGACGGTGGCGGTCGGGCAGACCACCGACGCCATGTACCTGGGTTTCTACAGCGACACCCTGCCCACCAACAACATCACCGATTACCTGGTGCGGGTGGTCAAGCCCAAGCTGGACTCGATCCAGGGCGTGCAAACCGCAGAAATCCTCGGCGGGCGCCAGTTCGCCCTGCGCGCCTGGATGGACCCGAACAAACTGGCGGCGCATAACGTGACCGCCCAGGACGTGTCCACTGCCCTGGCCAACAACAACTACCTGTCTGCGGTCGGTTCCACCCGCGGGCAAACGGTGACAGTCGACCTGACGGCCGGGACCGACTTGCACACGGTGGATGAATTCAAGCGGCTGGTGGTCAAGCAGAAAGGCGATGCCCTGGTGTACCTGGAGGACGTGGCCACCGTCACCCTCGGCGCCGAAAGCTACGACAGCAGCGTGGCGTTTTCCGGCAAGCGTTCGGTGTTCATCGGCATCAAGACGGCGCCGACTGCCAATATCCTGACGGTGGCCGACAGCGTGCGCGAGGCCTTCCCCGAGCTGCAATCCCAGTTGCCCACCGGGGTACGCGGCGAGATCGTGTATGACTCCACGGAGTTCATCAACACCTCGATCTATGAGGTGGTGAAGACCCTGGTCGAGGCGATGATCATTGTATCGGTGGTGATCTACCTGTTCCTCGGCTCGTTCCGCGCGGTGATCGTGCCGCTGGTGGCGATCCCGCTGTCGCTGGTCGGGACCTTCTTCATCATGTACCTGCTGGGGTACTCGATTAACCTGCTGACCCTGCTTGCCCTGGTATTGGCGATCGGCCTGGTGGTGGACGACGCGATTATCGTGGTGGAAAACGTCGACCGGCATATCAAGGAAGAAGGCAAAGGCGTGCTGGAAGCTGCGCTGGTTGCCGCCCGGGAACTGGGTGGGCCGATCATCGCGATGACCGTGGTGCTGATCGCCGCCTACGTGCCCATCGGGCTGCGCAGCGGCCTTACCGGTGCGCTGTTCAAGGAGTTCTGCTTCTCGCTCGCGGGTGCCGTGACCGTGTCGGCCGTGGTGGCGTTGACGCTTTCGCCGATGATGACGTCCCGGCTGTTCAAGACCGGGCAGGAAGAAGGTCGTTTCGCCCGCAAGCTCGATCAGTACTTTGACTGGTTGCGGGGCCGTTACCACCGCGTACTCTCGGGCGGCCTGAACGTATGGCCGGTGCTGGTGACGTTTGGTTTTGTGCTGTTCCTGCTGGTGGCCGCCAGCGGCATGACCGCCAAAAGCGAACTGTCGCCCACCGAGGACCAGGGGCTGGTGTTCATGCAGATCAAGGGCCCGCCCACCGCTTCGCCGCAGCAGATGGAGCGCATCGCCGACCAGGCCTTCCAGATCGCCAACAAAGAGCCGGAATACGCGCAGATGTTCCAGCTGACCGGGTTGCCTATCCTCAACCAGGGCCTGGGCGGTGTACTGCTGAAAAACTGGGGCGACCGCTCGCGCTCCCAAGCCCAACTGATATTGGAACTCCAGCAGAAATGGAACCAGGTGCCGGGCGCGACCATCGCCGCCTTCCCGCTGCCATCGCTGCCGGGCGCCCAGGGCTTGCCGGTGCAGTTCGTGATCACCACCACCGACTCGGTGGAAAACCTCAACGAAGTCGCCCAGGCCGTGGTGGCCGAGGCCCAAAAACAACAGCTGTTCTATTTCTCCGACATGGACCTGAAACTCGACAAGCCACAAGCCAAGCTGGTGGTGGACCGGGAAAAAATCGCCGCACTGGGCATGACCCAGGCCGACGTCGGTGCGGCGCTGTCCGCGGCACTGGGCGGCAACTACGTGAACTACTTCTCCACTGCCGGGCGCTCGTACAAAGTGATTCCCCAGGTGTTGCAGGTTGATCGCCTCAACCCGGACCAGATTCTCGATTACTACATCCGCACCCCATCCGGCAGCATGATCCAGGCGCGGACCGTGGCGCATATCGAAACCTCGACCCAGCCGGAATCCATCAACCACTTCCAGCAACTCAACTCGGCGACCCTGTCGGGCGTCAGCGGCGTGGCCCAGGGCGAACTGCTGGCGAAACTGAACACCATTCTGACCAATATTGCGCCGTCGGGTTACACCTCGGACTTCTCCGGCGAATCACGCCAGTTCATGCAGGAATCCGGCGGGTTCTTCGGCCTGCTGATGTTTTCGATCCTGATCGTGTACCTGGCCCTGGCGTTTCAGTTCGAGAGTTTCCGCGACCCGGTGGTGATCCTGTTCTCGGTGCCCCCTGCACTCTTCGGCGCGCTGGCGTTTATCACCATGGGCTTTGCCTCGATCAACGTATACACCCAGGTGGGCCTGGTGACGTTGCTGGGGTTGATCACCAAGCACGGGATCCTGATCGTGCAGTTTGCCAACGAGTTGCAGCGCGCCGGTCACAGCAAGCGTGAGGCCATAGAAGAAGCCGCCGGCGTGCGTTTGCGGCCGATCCTGATGACCACCGCCGCCATGGTGCTGGGCGTGGTGCCGCTGGTGTGGGCCTCCGGTGCCGGGGCTGCGGGACGGCATGACATGGGCCTGGTGATCTTCGCCGGGTTGTCGATCGGTACCGTGCTGACGCTGTTCATGGTGCCGGCGATGTATATGTTCATTGGCTCCACGCACCATCAGGAGGCGGAACAGCCGGTCCCCGTGTAGGAGCGAGCTTGCTCGCTCCTGCAGTGGATCAGTGGGTCAGATCACTACCCGCAGCGCCAAGCCTTCATACGCATCCAGGGTGATGGTGAAATCACCCTCGGGTGTCAGATCGCCCTCCACCCGCTCATTGATGATGTCCACCACCGGCCCGGGCGCAATATCGGGCAGGTGCAGGGTTTCAGTAATCGGCGTCGAGCCGAAGTTCAGCGCCGTGATCTGGGTACCTTTGCCCGCCGGCAGCTCGTGCACCATGATCAACAGCCCCGGGTGCTGCACATCCGGCACCAGGATCTGGCGGCTGGCGGCGATGTCGTAGGCTCGGCGCACCGCGAGGATTCTTTGCAGTTGCGAGGCAAACGAATCCGGGTCGGCCAACTGGCTGATCAGGCTGCCATACAAGGTTTTCGGGCGTGGCATCTGCCCGGCGGATTGCTCCGCATCCGGATTCAGGTCCACCAGGTCATAGGCGCCGCGATGGATCCAGCGTGTGTCGCCATCCAGCATCAAGTGGGCCACCTCCTGCGCCGGTAACGGCAATGCGCCCACCAGGTCCCAGCCGGACAGTGCAAACACCCCCGGTTGCATCGCGTTGTACATCACCAGCAGCAGGTGAATCTGGCGGATCTGCTGGATATCCGCCGGGGTAATCGCCTCAAGGTCGCGAATGCCCAGCGCCGCCGTAATGATGCTGGCGGTGGTGCAGGACACGCCATTGGTCACGAACTTCAGGTTATACGGTGCGTGTTCGCCAGCCAGGCGTTCGTACATCTGCTCACGGATATGCTCGCGCAGGATGCCGCCGGGAAAGGTCTGCCCCTGATAGAGGTAGGTGTCATGGGCGTGTAACGTCCAGAAGTGCACCAGTTCCAGGGTCAGCTCGTCATGGTTCTGCAAGGCGTGGATCAGCGAGCCGGGGTCGATGCCCAGGGTGTGCATCTCCCGCAGCATGAGGCGCAGGAATTCGGTGTCGCCCATCAATAACGCGTGCTGGTAAGCCGGGCGCGTGATGAAGTCGTAGGACAGGTCGGCGCCGCCGTGGGACATGGCGGCGATGTCGTCCACCGTCAGGTTCAGTTCCTGGAAGCTGAAACCGCCCGCCTTGCGAATCGCGCCGCCCAGGATCTGGTTGCCGGTGATGGACAGCGGATGGCTTTCAGACCAGGCGTTACCTTCCAGTTTTCGTTCCACACCGAGGAAACCGTTGGCGTCCAGGCGCAGGATTTTCGCCCCCATTACGTCGATGGCGTGCAGGGCGTCGCCGATGATCATCTGCTGCGCGGCGAAGGTCGGGTCCAGCCAGTTCAGCGACGGCTGCCCTTCCTTGAAGTAATGCAGGTACACCCAGCGCCGGGGCTTGCCGTCCACGCCGATGACCACATCGGTCGCGCTCCAGTCGGTTTCCTTGACCCCGGGCTCGAAGAAGATCACCCGTTGCAACTGGCCGACGATGTAGTGCTTGTCCCTGAGCACGTCGACCTGCTGCGGGCTGAGGTTCTGCGCATCGCGGCCCTCGCTGATGTCGGGCAGCAGCGGCCAGTCTTCTTCGCGGATCTCCACCATGTGGTAGAGCCCGGGATAGTCTTCGTAGGCCATCTCGGCCAGGCGGAAGTCCGCGCCCTTGCCGGTGTGGGACGGGATCACATCGTCGATGATCACTGCGTTGTGCGCGGCGGCCATGCGGGCCAGCGCCTGAAGCTGGGCTTCGGTGCCCAGTTGCGGGTCGATGTCGAAGCTGATGCGGTCAAAATTGCCGTCAATGGTGGGGGTGTGCTCGGTGCCGGATAGACCGCCCGAGCGTTTCAATGGGCCGTTGTGAATGCCCTGGATGCCGATTTTTGACAGCGCGTGCCATAAAGTCTCATCCCCCAGGGCTTCGAGTACGCTGCCGTTTTCACGGGTGACGATGGACGCCGGATAGGCCGTGAACCACACCGATGCCAGGGCTGAAGCATCACGGGGCCGGGTATGGGCATACGGCTGTTGCCACAACCGGCCTTGCCCCGAGTAGAGCCTGGCGCGCTGCTTGGCGGCATGCAGCATCGATTGTTCCACCAGCCAGGCCACATGTTTCTTATCGGCGTCCGTCATAAATCAATCACCTGCACCCATGAAGTAGTCGGTTGCGGTGGCTGCATATGAACCACCGTTCGTTACTGTATGAGGCCCCGGGCGGCGATTCGTTGCATCCGGGATGGCGACGCTTCCCCGGCCTAGACCCAGCCGCCGTCCACAATGAAGTTCTGTGCGGTACACATCGCCGATACATCAGAGGCCAGGAACAGCGCCATATTGGCGATATGTTCCGGCTCCACACTGCCCGGCAGGCACTGGCTGCGGGCGATCAACTCCCGGGCCGCGTCATCCACCCACATCGCCAGTTGTTTCTCGGTCATCACCCAGCCCGGCACCAGCGTATTGACCCTGATACGGCTGGGCCCAAGCTCCCGCGCCAGGGCCCGGGTCATGCCGTGGGCGGCGGCTTTGCTGGCGGCGTATACCGGGTAGCCGCTGGAAGCCATCATCCAGCCGATGGAACCCAGGTTGATGATCGACCCGCCGCCTGCCGCCTTCATCATCGGCACCACGGCCCGGGCCGCGAAAAAACCGTGCTTCAGGTTGACCGAAATCAGTTGGTCGAACCGCTCCGAGTCGATTTCATCCAGGGTGTGCCGAACGTCGTTGGCGGCATTGTTCACCAGCACGTCGATCGGTCCGAGGCTCTGCGCCAGGCACGCTATCGCGGCCTTGTACGCGATCTCGTCGGTGATATCGCAATGGGCGAATTCGACGGCATGGCCCTCGGCCGACAATATCGCCGCCAATCGGTCGCCCTGCCCTTGCGCCCGGTCCACGAAGGCTACCTTGGCCCCCTGGCGTGCGAAGGCACGCACCATGGCCTCGCCTATCCCGGAAGCACCGCCGGAGATCAGCACGGTTTTATCCCGCAGGTCCGGGTACATCGCCTGCGCGCCGGGCTGTTTTTCAGTGTTCATGGGGCAGTCACTCCGCTGTATTTAGTCTTATTTTATATTGCATGTTTTGCGATATTGGCTATAAATCAGCCCTGCAGCCGAGTAAATAGTAGAACTATTTAATTAACAACAATAAAGGTAGCTCAGTCATGCGGCAATCCCGATTCCTGCTTACCGGCCTTGGCCTCTCCCTGGCGGTGGCCAGCCTGGGCGCTCAGGCGGCTGGCTTGTCCAGCGAACACAAACCCTTCGGCAAAACCAATGACGGCACCGCCGTCGAGCAGTATGTGTTGCGTAACAGCCATGGCGTACAAGCCACGGTCATCACCTATGGCGCGGTCTTGCAGTCGCTGAAAGTACCCGACAAACACGGCCAGTTCGCCGACGTGGTGCTGGGCTTCGATGACGTCCAGGGCTACCAGGCCGGTACTGCGTTCTTCGGCGCGACCATCGGCCGTTTTGGCAACCGCCTGGACAAGGGCAGCTTTGAACTGGACGGCAAACGCTATCAAGTGCCCCTCAACGACGGGCCGAACTCGCTGCACGGCGGCCCGCAAGGTTTCGACAAGCATGTGTGGAAAGCCCAGCCGGTCAAGCAGGACGATTCGGTGGGCGTGACCCTGAGCTACCTGTCAAAGGACGGCGAGATGGGTTTCCCCGGCAACCTGAAAGTCGATGTCACCTATAGCCTCAACGACAAGAACGAACTGCACATCGACTACAAGGCCACCACCGACAAACCCACGGTGCTCAACCTCACCAACCACAGTTACTTCAACCTCGCCGGCGCAGGCAGCGGTGATGTGCTCAAGCAGGTCGCCACCCTGCATGCCAGCCATTACACCCCGGTCAACAGCACCCTGATTCCCACCGGCGAACTGGCCCCGGTCGCCGGTACGCCGATGGACTTTCTCAAGCCCACTGCCATCGGCCAGCACATCAAGGACGATCATCCCCAGCTGAAATTCGCCGAACCTAAACAAGGTGGCTTTGACTTCAACTGGGTGCTGGATGCCAAGGGTGATATCGGCAAACTGGCCGCCGACGTTCGTGACCCGCAGTCCGGTCGCCGCTTGCAGCTGTATACCAGCGAGCCTGGCGTGCAGTTCTATACCGGCAACTTCCTCGACGGGACGATCAAGGGCAAGGGTGGCAAGCCTTACGCCCACTGGAGTGCGTTCACCCTGGAAACCCAGCATTTTCCCGACGGCCCCAACCAGCCGAGCTTCCCCTCTACCCGTCTCGATCCTGGCCAGACCTACACGCAGAATACCGTGCTGAAATTCTCTGCTGACTAAACCTGTGGGAGCTGTCGAGCTTTGGCGAGGCTGCGATGACGTCGGCACTATCAATATCCAAGGTGCCTGACCCACCGCTATCGCAGCCTCGCCAAAGCTCGACAGCTCTCACAGTACCGGCGTTAGCAGGGCTGCCGGGAAACGTCAGCGGCCATCAGTTCCACAAACCGATCTTTTCCAGCTCCTGTTTGAAGTTCTCGCGGGTGATCAGCGTCACCTCATCCATGGCCGTGTACTTCGGCGGCTCCTTACCCGTAGTGACCCACTCGAACATCATGCTCGCGGTGTTGTAGCCCTCGATGTGCGGGCTGGGCAGCATCGAGCCGAAGAAGCCGCTGTTGGCTTTCTTCAATTCGCCAATGGCATCGGTGCCGTTGATGCCGATGCCGATGACATTCGCCGCCGCAAACCCGGCGCTTTCGGTGGCGCGCACGCCGCCAAGCACGGTGTTGTCATTCATGCCGCCGATGATCAGGTTTTTCGCGCCGCCGGGCAGCTTGACCAGCGCCGAGTTGGTGGCGTCCATGCTGCCGGGGACGTCGAGGGTCTTGAGGGCTGCGTACAGGATGTGATCATCTGGAATGCCCGCGGCCTTCAGGGATTTGACCGAGCCATCAGTGCGCTTTTTGCCGGTATCGAGTTCGTTGTAGGTGTTGATCACCGCATAGGTGTCCTTCCAGTCCCAGCCACGTTTTTTCGCTTCAGTGGCCATGGCACTGCCCTGCTTCTCGCCCACTTCAAACGCGGCCATGCCCAGGTAAGGCACGTCTTCCATGAAGTTGCCCTTGGCGTCCACAAAACGGTCATCCACGGCGATCACTTTCAAGCCGTTGGCTTTGGCCTTGGCCATGATCGCCGGGCCGAGGGACACGTCCGGCGGGCAAATCACAAAACCCTTGGCACCGTTGGCCGCCAGGCTGTCGATGGCCGAGAGGGTTTTCTCGCCGTCGGGCACGGCGATCTTGATCACCTCGAAGCCCTTGTCCTTGCCGGCCTTTTCGGCGAAGGCCCATTCGGTCTGGAACCAGGGCTCTTCCGCCTGCTTGACCAGAAAGCCGATCTTCACCGGCTCGGCCGCCAGCAACAGGCTGCTCAGGCCGACGGCGGACACCGCCACAGCGGCGCAGCACAGGGAACGGATACCACGACGACGATTCATAGGGTGACTCCTTGTTGTTGTTTTTGAGTGCGTTAAACAGCCTGTTGGTTATCCTGCAAAGCGGTGGCAGGTTTTCCCCGGCACATCGACCTCAATGGCCAGCACCGCACCGTCCAGCGGGTGATCCAGCGGGCTGGCGGCACTGGTGATGTACAAGGTCTTGAGGTCGGGGCCTGCGAACACGCAACTGGTGGGACGGCTGACCGGCAATTCGATGACCCGGTCAACTTCACCGTCCGGCGTCAGCCGCAGCAGGCAGCTGCCGTCCCAGCGGGCGTTCCAGATATAGCCTTCGGCGTCCATGGCCGAGCCGTCCGGGCCACCCCGGGAGTGAGGCCCGAACCAGACTTGCGCGGGTGCGAGCTGGCCCTGTTCATTAATCGGATATTGATAGAGCGTGCCGTCCAGGCTGTCGCCGAAATGCACGTGGGTGGCGGCGTCGTTCCACAGCAAGGTGTTGGGAATCCCCAGGCCTTGCAGCAACGGCGTGACCTGCCCGTCGGTATCGACCCGGAACAGGCCGCCGGAACGTCGCAGCACCGGCAAGTCTTCACCGTGCTCGCCGATGTTGTTCTGCATGGTGCCCAGCCACAGCCGGCCCTGGGCATCGCAGCGGGCTTCGTTGGCACGGTTGCCCGGTTGCGGATCGGCGACGCAGAGCAAGGTCAGGCGCGGATCGCTTGGCGCCGAATCGAGGTCGAGGCGATACACGCCGCTGCTCAGGGTCACCAGTGCATCGCCGCTGGCGCACGGGATAAACGCCGAGACCGGCTCAGGCAATTGCCAGGTGTGCAATTGCCCGCCCTGCAGGCGCAAGGCCTGCTGGCCGATGATGTCCACCCAATACAAGGCCTGGCCCGGTACATCCCAGAACGGCCCTTCGCCCAGCCGAGCCCGGTGCGGTGTGACTGCGGTCCACGACATGAAACCTCCTGCTTTCTTGTTGTTTTCAGGTGGTACCGGTTACAGCGCGTCGCGCGACGGCTGCCCATCTACCAGACGCTGAATGCGCAACGGGTTGGCATTCTTCAGCGCGTCGGGGAGCAGGCTATCAGGGTAATTCTGAAAGCACACAGGTCGCAGGAAACGCTCGATCGCCAGGGTACCCACGGAAGTGCCACGGGCATCCGAAGTCGCCGGATACGGCCCGCCGTGGACCATCGCGTCACACACCTCGACGCCCGTGGGGTAGCCGTTGAGCAGGATGCGGCCAACCTTTTGCTCCAGCAGCGGCGTCAACTCGCCGAACTGGGTGAAATCCGCCGGCTCGCCGATGATCGTCGCGGTCAATTGGCCGTGCAGGCCGTGCAACGCCGCAGCGAGTTGGGCCTGGTCGGCGACTTCCACGAACACCGTGGTGGGGCCGAACACTTCCTCCTGCAGCACTTCATCGCCGTTGATCAGCAGGCTGGCGTGCGCTTTGAACAGCTGTGGCTGCGCCTGATTGCCGGTTTGCGTCTGGCCCGCCAGGTGCTCGATGTGAGGATGGGCCAGCAGCGTGTGCAGGCCTTTGCCGTAGCTGTTCAAGGTGCCGGCATTGAGCATGGTTTGCGCGGGCTGGCCGCCGATCAGTTGGGCGACCTGTTGGGTGAAGCCTGTGAACGCTGGCGAGGCAATCCCGATCACCAGGCCCGGGTTCGTGCAGAACTGGCCGCACCCCTGCACCACCGAGGCGACCAGGTCGCGGGCGATGGTATCTGCCCGGGTTTGCAGGGCCTGGGGCAAGACGATCACCGGGTTGATGCTGGACATCTCGGCGAACACCGGGATCGGTTGCGGGCGTGCCGCCGCCATATCGCACAACGCCCGGCCGCCCTTGAGCGAGCCGGTAAACCCCACGGCCTGGATCGCCGGGTGCTTGACCAGCGCTTCCCCCACACCGCCGCCGAAGATCATGTTGAACACGCCACCGGGCATACCTGTGCGCTCGGCCGCCCGCATGATCGCATCGGCGACCCGCTCGGCGGTGGCCATGTGGCCGCTGTGGGCCTTGAACACCACCGGGCAACCGGCCGCCAGCGCGGCGGCGGTGTCGCCACCGGCAGTGGAAAAGGCCAGGGGGAAATTGCTCGCCCCAAACACCGCGACCGGCCCCAGGCCGATGCGGTATTGGCGCAGATCCGGGCGCGGCAAGGGCTGACGATCCGGCAGCGCCTGGTCGATCCGCGCGCCGTAGAAATCACCGCGCCGCAGTACCTTGGCGAACAACCGCATCTGGCCGCTGGTACGACCGCGCTCACCCTGGATACGCCCGGCGGGCAACGCCGTTTCGCGGCAGACCAGGGCGACAAAGTCATCGCCCAGGGCGTCCAGTTCATCGGCTATCGCCTCCAGGAACGACGCACGATGCTGCGCGCTCAGGCTGCGATAGGCCGGGTAAGCCTGAGCGGCGGCGTTCGCCGCGGCGTCGACCTCCTGCGCGGTGGCCTGGTAGAAATCAAAGGGCAATGCCTCGCCACTGGTGGCGTCGATGCTCTGCAGGGTGATGCTGCCGGCAGCGCTGCGCTGGCCGCCGATGTAGTTATGGCCACAAATCCGGGTCATGCCTGTCTCCTTCAAAGGGTGCCTATGCCGCCAGGTGCCACGCCGCTGTTGGCCACGGCAATGCCGTTGATCAATGGCGCGCCGAATTCGGCCTGGCTGATTTCGAACACATCGCCTGGCTGGGTACGAATGCCGTCGGCAAACGACAAGGTGGCGGTGCCGAAGAAATGGATATGCACGTCACCTGGGCGCAGGAACTGGGTGTATTTGAAATGGTGGTATTCAAGGTTTTCGAGGCTGTGGCACATGTTGGCTTCGCCACTGAGGAATTCGTGCTGCCACAACACCTCGCCATTGCGCACGATACGGCTGGTGCCCGCCAGGTGCCGGGGCAGTTCACCCAGGCGCAACTCGGGACCGTAGCTGCAACTGCGCAGCTTGGAGTGGGCCAGGTACAGGTAATTCTTGCGCTCCATCACGTGGTCGGAAAACTCGTTGCCCACCGCGTAGCCCAGGCGATACGGCTTGCCGTCGTGACCAATCACATACAGCCCGGCGATTTCCGGCTCTTCGCCGGCGTCTTCGGCAAACGCTGGCCACGGGAATGGCTGGCCCGGACGCACCACGATGCTGCCGTCGCCCTTGTAGAACCATTCCGGCTGCACACCGGCCTGGCCAGCAGCCGGTTTGCCGCCCTCCACGCCCCATTTGAAGATGCGCATGCTGTCGGTCATCGCGCTTTCGTCACTGGCGTTCTGGTGCATCTTGTCCCGCGCCGACGCACTGCCCAGGTGGGTCAGGCCGGTACCGCTGACCAGCGTGTGGGCAGGGTCCGGGTGATCCAGCGGTGGCAAGATCTTCTGCGCGGCCAGCAGTCTGGCGTAGTCGTGGCTCTCGGCCAGGCCGAGGTGGTCTATGTGCTGTTGCAAGGTGACGCCAGCCTCGATGGCGGCGAGTGCCAGGTCGCGTACCGTGCGGGCGGCCCGCACCTCGCGTACCTGATCGCCGTCGACCACGCCCACTCGGCGTTCGCCGTTGTTCAATTCAAACTGCACTAACCCCATGAGTGTTCTCCTGATTGCCAATTAAGTACGCGTGGCGCCACGGGCGCTGGCGGCGAACTGGTCGGGCGGCAGCACGTGCCTGCGCTCCAGCAACCGATAGACCACCCCGGTCAACACCACCCCGAACAGCATCACGCACGCCAGGAAGTACAAGCCCGACGCAAGGTTGCCGGTGTACTCCTTGAGGGCGCCGATCACGAACGGCCCGATGTAGCCGCCGAGGTTGCCCACCGAGTTGATCAAGGCGATGCCCGCCGCTGCACTCGCGCCGGCAAAGAAACGTCCCGGCAAGGTCCAGAACACCGCCGTGCAAGAGAACAGCGCAAACGCCACCAGGCACAGCGCTGCCAGTTGCCACAGCGGCACTGTCAGCCAGGCGCTGAGGAACAGGCCGATGGCGCCCAACACGTAGAGCACGGCAAGATGACCGTAGCGATCATTCAGGCGATCGGAACTGCGCGGGACGATCAGCAAACCGATGATCCCGAAGATGTAGGGCACTGCCGACACAAACCCGGTGGTCAGGTCGCTGCCGCCAAACTGCTTGATCAAGGTCGGCAGCCAGAGGCCCAGCCCATAAATGCTCAAGGTCACCGGCAAGTAGAACAGCGCCAGCAGCAGCACGCGTTTGTCCTTCAGCGCATGCAGCGGGTTGCCGTGCCGGGTCTGGCCGTAGGCTTGCAGGTCTTTGGCCAGCTCGCCGGTGAGCCAGGCCTTCTCCGCCTGGTCCATCCATTTCACCTGTTGCGGCCCATCCGGCAGGTAGCGCAGCACCGGCCAGGTCAGCAGGATCGCCGGGGTGCCGATGACGATGAACAACCACTGCCAGCCGTGCAGGCCGAGTATCCCGTCCATGCCGAGCAAGCCGCCCGCCACGGGGCCGGTGATCATCATGGCGATGGGTTGGGACAGGATGAACAGCCCGAGGATCTTGCCGCGGTGCCTCACCGGGAACCATTGGGTGATGTAGTAGAGGACACCCGGGAAGAACCCGGCTTCGGCGGCGCCCAGCAGAAAGCGCATCACATAGAAACTGTGGGGGCCCTGGACGAATGCCATGCCGATGGTAATCGCGCCCCAGGTCACCATGATTCGTGCGAACCAGCGCCGCGCGCCGAAACGGTCGAGCATCAGGTTGCTGGGGATTTCCAGCAGGAAGTAGCCAATAAAGAACAGCCCTGCTCCCAGTCCATACGCCGCATCGCCGATGCCGACATCCGCGCCCATGTGCAATTTGGCGAAGCCCACGGCCGAGCGATCCACGTAGGCAATCAGGTACAGCAAGATCAGGAAGGGAATCAGTTTCAGCGTGATGCGACGTATCAGCCGCTGTTCCTGGCTCATGTGAGCGGTCTCCGATTGTTATTTTTATAGAGCGTTTCGGGTCGCCTCTCGCGGAAAACCGCCAGGGCCAGGCCTCGTTGAATCGGACTATATAGTAATACTATTTAATCAACAACACTTCCAAACACCCGAATTTACGCCTATGTTAAGCCGAGAATGGATCAATATAGTCTTACAATAAGAGAGTCAGCCATGTCCGAGAAAAAGCCCGTCCTGCGCTCCGCCAGCTGGTTTGGTACCGCCGATAAAAACGGCTTCATGTACCGCAGCTGGATGAAAAATCAGGGGATTGCCGATCATCAGTTCCACGGCAAACCGATCATCGGGATCTGCAATACCTGGTCGGAGCTGACGCCCTGCAACGCGCACTTCCGCCAGATTGCCGAGCATGTGAAACGCGGCGTGATCGAAGCCGGTGGCTTTCCAGTGGAATTTCCGGTGTTCTCCAACGGCGAATCGAACCTGCGCCCCACCGCGATGCTCACCCGTAACCTGGCCAGCATGGACGTGGAGGAAGCCATTCGCGGCAATCCCATCGACGGCGTGGTGCTGCTGACCGGCTGTGACAAGACCACTCCGGCGCTGCTGATGGGCGCCGCCAGTTGCGACGTGCCGGCGATCGTCGTCACCGGCGGGCCGATGCTCAACGGCAAGCACAAGGGCCAGGACATCGGCTCGGGCACCGTGGTGTGGCAGCTCAGCGAACAGGTCAAGGCGGGCACCATTACCCTCGACGATTTCCTCGCGGCCGAAGGTGGCATGTCCCGCTCGGCGGGCACCTGCAACACCATGGGCACCGCCTCGACCATGGCCTGCATGGCCGAAGCACTCGGCACGTCCCTGCCCCACAACGCGGCGATTCCCGCGGTGGATGCACGGCGTTATGTACTGGCGCACATGTCCGGCATGCGTGCGGTGGAAATGGTGCGTGAAGACCTGAAGCTGTCGAAGATCCTGACCAAGGAGGCTTTCGAAAACGCGATTCGCGTCAACGCAGCCATCGGCGGCTCGACCAACGCGGTGATTCACCTGAAAGCCATCGCCGGACGCATCGGCGTCGAGCTCGACCTGGACGACTGGACCCGCATGGGCCGTGGCATGCCGACCATCGTCGACCTGCAGCCGTCCGGGCGCTTCCTGATGGAGGAGTTCTACTACGCTGGCGGCCTGCCGGCGGTGCTGCGCCGCCTCGGTGAGGCCAACCTGATCCCGCACCCGAATGCCTTGACCGTCAACGGCAAGTCCCTCGGCGAAAACACCCGCGAAGCACCGATCTACGGCCAGGACGAAGTGATCCGCACCCTCGACAACCCGATCCGCGCCGACGGCGGCATTTGTGTGCTGCGGGGCAACCTCGCACCACTGGGTGCAGTCCTCAAGCCCTCGGCTGCCAGTGCCGAACTGATGCAGCATCGCGGGCGTGCCGTGGTGTTCGAGAACTTCGACATGTACAAGGCACGGATCAACGACCCGGAACTGGACGTGGATGCCAACTCGATCCTGGTGATGAAAAACTGCGGGCCCAAGGGTTATCCGGGCATGGCGGAAGTCGGCAACATGGGCTTGCCGGCCAAACTGCTGGCCCAGGGCGTGACCGACATGGTGCGGATTTCCGATGCGCGCATGAGCGGCACGGCCTACGGCACCGTGGTGTTGCACGTGGCACCGGAAGCGGCGGCCGGCGGTCCATTGGCGACGGTCAAGGAAGGCGACTGGATCGAACTCGATTGCGCCAATGGCCGCCTGCACCTGGACATCCCGGACGCCGAACTGGCGGCCCGCATGGCCGACCTTGCGCCGCCCGAGCAGCTGATTGTCGGGGGCTACCGGCAGCTGTACATCGACCACGTATTACAGGCAGACCAGGGCTGCGACTTCGACTTCCTGGTGGGCTGCCGTGGCGCCGAAGTGCCGCGTCATTCCCACTAATTGGGACGGGAGCAATGCTATGATGCCGCGTATTTCGCCAGAGTAGCCTCCCTGTTATGGATCAGCAGCCGACCAAGCCGCGCAAGAGCATGCACGCCCAAATCGTTCAGGACTTGGGCATGCACATCGTTTCCGGGCGCTTCAAGCCGGAAGAACGGTTGCCCATGGAGGCCACCTTGTGCGAGGAGTACAAGGTCAGCCGCTCGGTATTGCGTGAGGCGACCCGGGTGCTCAGCGCCAAGGGCCTGGTGATTTCCAAGCCCAAGGTTGGCGCCGTGGTGCGCCCACGGGTGCAGTGGCACTTGCTGGACCCGGACGTGCTGACCTGGCTGATGCAGTCGACACCCCACAGCGAGTTTTTCAACACCCTGGCCGGTGTACGTCGGATCCTCGAGCCGGAAATCGCCGCCATGGCTGCGACCACCGCGACCGACGACGACATTGCTACCATCGAAAAAGCCTACCTCGGCATGGAAACCGCCAATACCCACGAAACGTTGCTGCAGGCAGACCTGGACTTCCACCGGGCGATTGCCGATGCGACCCGCAACGACTTGCTGGCCTACATGTGCAACATGCTGTCGCTGCCACTTCGCGAGTCCATCAACATCACCAACCGTCGTCCCGACATCCAGGGCCTCAGCCTGCCCCGGCACAAGGCGATCCTCACGGCGATCAAGAACCGTGACGCCCTCGGCGCGCGGCATGCCTCCCTGGTGCAACTGGACGATACCCGGGTGGCGCTGGACACCGTGATGAACGTGCTGACGCCGCTGTAGCGCCAGGCAACCCACCGTCAAGTCGAGGCCGCCCTTGGATTACTTCGCTGCGTTAACCGCCTTTGTCGAAGCCGCCGAGGGCAATAACTTCTCCCGTGCCGCCGACCGGCTTGGCATCAAGGCTTCCACGGTTTCACGCTACGTGAAGGACCTTGAACAGGACCTCGGCATCGCCTTGTTCAACCGCTCTACCCGTACGCTGCACCTGACCGAGGGTGGCCAGACATTCCTGACGCACGCACGCCGGGTACTGGATGAACTCGAACAAGCCAAGGCCGCCACCTCCGCACTGAACGAACAACCACGGGGCGTGCTCAAGCTCAACCTGCCGCCCGCCTTTGCCCGCCACCATATCCTTCCCACCTTGAATGCCTTCCTGGCCCGCTACCCGCAGATCAAGCTGGAACTGGTGCTGGACGACAGCCACGTCAACCTGATTCATGCCGGCGCGGACCTGGCGATCCGCATTGGCACCCTGGCGGATTCCACGTTGAAGGCACGCAAGATCTGCGATGAGCGCTACCGGCTGGTGGCCAGCCCGGCGTTTTGCCGGGAGTATCCGGCGCCGGTCAACCCTGCCGACCTGGCTGCCATGCCGGCGATCCTGGGGGCGGCTGACAGTGCATTTGCCAACGGGCGTGAGGTGTCACCGCTGGTGCATAAAGACAGCATCCGGATCAACGACCTGGACGCACAATTGATCGCCGCACAACAGGGCCTGGGATTTGCCTTGCTGCCCGACTGGCTGGTAGCCAAACCCATTGAAACCGGCGAGTTGCTGGTGTGGTTGCCTGAGTGGGATATCCGCATCGCAGGCCGTGAATCGGCGGTTTGGTTCGTTTATCCACCCAAGCGGATCGTGTCTTCCAAAGTGCGGTGCTTCATCGACTTTATCGTCGAGCAGCTGGGCGAAACACCGCACTGGAAACGTCTCAACTGAAGCGGATATCCAGCGACCGCAGATAGGTTTGCAGCCCGGCGTCCTGGATCGGAATCAGGAAGGCTTCCGTGTCGGACTCATTGAAGTGGGCATGCCAGTAACCTGGCGGCGTCACGAACGCCAGGCCCGGCGACCAGTCGACCCGCACCGGGTTGCGGATCTGCCCGTCGGCGTCCAGTTCGGTGCCCACCAGCGAATAGCAGCCCTTGGGGCAATCAATGATGAAATCCAGCGCAATCGACTGGTGTCGGTGGGGCTTCTGAATCGACCCCGGCGGCAGGATGCCGTACATCGCCCACAGCACATGGGTCACGGTACGGGTCTGCGGGAAGTTGCGATTGCCCAGCAGGATGCTGATACGGCTACGGTCCTGGGCGCGGGGATCATCGGCCGCTTCCCGCAGTTTTGCGTTGGCCAGCTCCGCGGGATACAGCGTCGGCACGAAGCGATCGGCACTGCGGATCACGCCCAGGTAACGCAACAGCGGCTCATCGTGGACGTAATACAGGCGCGCATCCTCTGATGCGCTGAACCGCGCTTGCTGCAGACCTGGCAGCGCAATGAAGCAGCCTTTGGTCCAGTCGATGCGGTGCGCGCCCTGAACCACACTGCCCTGCCCGGCGATGACATAAAACACCTGTGAAGTGGCGTTTGGGTGCAGTTCCAGCGTATCGCCGGCGTTCAGGCGAATGAAGTTCGCACACAGCCCCGGACCGGTGGCCGGACCTTCGCAACCCAAGGCATCGCTGAGGTCCAGCGGCACTACCCGAGAGGGCCCACTGTCGTACAGCGAGGCCGGGAAGCTGTGATAGGGAATGCGCGTGATCAGGTTGGCGCTGATGGGATTGGCGGCCTTGCTGTATTCAAAGTATTCGGCATCGAGCAGGTGCTGCGGTTGGGTATCGGCCACGTCAGGCTTGAATTCGCTATTCATTATGATCACCTCAATCTACGACTGGATTTCGCATGCCCCGTGGGGCGCTGCGGCGGTGAAAGAACTATAGGCATTCAGCGGCGGTGGATTAATCCCTCATCTTGCATAGCAGTTGTGCGAAATGGGGCAGGCACAAGCCTCTCTTGGTGTACTGATAGTTTGATTCAACCAACTATCAAAGTGCCACTTTATAAATAAGTTAAATATATATACATCAGCGCCCATAAAAAATCCGCCGCAGAGACTGCGGCGGCAAACCAAAGGATGTTGTCGAAGCAGAGCGGCTAAGACAGGGTTAAAACTACAGCAGCGTGCGCATATGCACAGTGAATTTTAATTAATCGAGTTTAATCGGCAGTGCACCTGCGCACGCAACTATTGGTAATTAAACTATCCACGAAACAACAGGCTAGTTAAACAAACACGGTTGATCGTGGACTTCCGTTTTACCTTGCTGCTTCGCCGAAAAGGCCCGGGTTTGCCCCGGGCCTTTTTTTCGGGGACCATATCGGCCTTCTTTCTGATGTCACCCAAGGGAATCCCATGGCCAACCACGACCTCGCCTTCACCCCCGATCTCGACCCGGACTCCATCTCTTCCGACGTTATCGGCTTCAACGGCATTCTTGTCTCCACGCAAATCCCTACCCGCGCCGACGGCAGCCTGGAGCTTGGCGACATCACCCTGCAAAGCGAATGCACCCTGCAAGCCCTCAAGGTGGCCCTGGAACGTGCCGGCAGTTCGATTGACCGGGTCATGCACCTGACCATCTACCTGACCGACATGGCCGACCGCGCCGCGTTCAACGAAGTCTACAAGCGCTACTTCGCCAAGCCCTGGCCTGTGCGTGCGGCGGTTGGTGTTGCCGCCCTGGCCGTCGAAGGCATGCGGGTAGAAGTCACGGCGATGGCCGCCAAGGGCTAAGCCAAACGCTCTATATCAACCAACGATGATCAAATGTGGGAGCTGTCGAGCCCCAGCGAGGCTGCGATGGGATCGCCTCGGTGTCACTGATACACCGCGGTGTCTGCATCGCGGGCAAGCCCGGCTCCCACCGTTGAGTGCATTCCAATTTGGGAGCACACCTGGGGCTTGATAGATGTCGATAGCGCATTTCGCAGCTACAATGCCCGCCTCCGTGACAAGCCTGACTAAAAAAACTATGTCCTTGCCCAAGCATCACCTGGAATTGCTCAGCCCTGCGCGCGATGTTGCCATCGCCCGCGAGGCCATCTTGCATGGCGCCGACGCCGTGTACATCGGCGGCCCGAGTTTCGGCGCGCGCCATAACGCCTGCAACGACGTGAGCGATATCGCGCAGTTGGTGGAGTTCGCTCGGCGCTACCATGCGCGGGTGTTCACCACCATCAACACGATCCTGCACGACAACGAGCTTGAGCCGGCGCGCAAGCTGATCCACGAGCTTTACGATGCCGGCGTCGACGCGCTGATCGTCCAGGACCTGGGGGTGATGGAGCTGGATATCCCGCCCATCGAACTGCATGCCAGCACCCAGACCGACATCCGCACCCTGGGCCGGGCCAAGTTCCTCGACCAGGCCGGGTTCTCGCAACTGGTGTTGGCCCGTGAGCTGAACCTGCAGGAAATCCGTGCGATTGCCGATGAAACCGATGCCGCCATCGAGTTCTTCATCCACGGTGCCTTGTGCGTGGCCTTCTCCGGCCAGTGCAACATCTCCCACGCCCAGAATGGCCGCAGCGCCAACCGCGGCGATTGCTCCCAGGCCTGCCGCCTGCCCTACACCTTGAAAGATGACCAGGGCCGTGTGGTTGCCTTTGAAAAGCACCTGTTGTCGATGAAAGACAACAACCAGAGCGCCAACCTGCGCGCCCTGGTGGATGCCGGCGTGCGTTCGTTCAAGATCGAAGGCCGCTACAAGGACATGGGTTATGTGAAGAACATCACCGCCTATTACCGTCAGCGCCTCGACGAGATCCTCGAAGACCGTCCGGACCTGGCTCGCGCTTCCAGCGGCCGCACCGCGCATTTCTTCCTGCCGGACCCGGAAAAGACCTTCCACCGTGGCAGCACCGACTACTTCGTCACCGACCGCAAGGTCGACATTGGCGCCTTCGACACCCCAACCTTTACCGGCCTGCCGGTGGGGGTGGTGGAAAAAGCCGGCAAGCGTGACTTGCAAGTGGTCACCCATGAGCCGCTGTCCAACGGCGACGGCCTCAATGTGCTGATCAAGCGTGAAGTGGTAGGTTTCCGCGCGAACATCGCCGAGCCAAAAGGTGAGTTCGAAGAAGACGGCGAGAAGCGCTATCGCTACCGCGTCGAACCCAATGAAATGCCGGCAGGCTTGCACCAACTGCGCCCGAACCATCCGTTGAACCGCAACCTGGACCATAACTGGCAGCAGGCTTTGCTGAAGACTTCCGCCGAACGCCGGATCGGCGTGTCATGGGCGGCTCGCCTGCAGGAAGATCACCTGGAACTGACCGTCACCAGCGAAGAAGGCATCAGCGCCAGCGTTGCCCTGCCCGGCCCGTTTGGCGTGGCCAACAAGCCGGAACAGGCCCTGGAAACCCTGCGCGACCTGCTGGGCCAACTGGGCACCACGCAGTACCACGCCACTGCGATCGAGCTGGATGCGCCGCAGGCGTTCTTCATCCCGAATTCGCAGCTCAAGGCCCTGCGCCGTGAAGTGATCGAGGCGCTGACCGAGGCGCGTATCCAGGCTCATCCACGGGGCGGCCGCAAGGCGGAAACCACGCCGCCGCCGGTGTATCCGGAATCGCACCTGTCGTTCCTGGCCAACGTCTACAACCAGAAGGCTCGCGACTTCTATCACCGCCATGGTGTGCAACTGATCGACGCGGCGTACGAAGCCCACGAAGAAACCGGCGAAGTGCCGGTGATGATCACCAAGCACTGCCTGCGGTTCTCGTTCAACCTCTGCCCCAAACAGGCCAAGGGTGTGACGGGGGTGAAGACCAAGGTTGCGCCGATGCAGTTGATCCACGGCGACGAAGTACTGACGCTGAAGTTCGACTGCAAGCCTTGCGAGATGCACGTGATCGGCAAGATCAAGGGCCACATCCTCGGCCTGCCGCAACCGGGCAGCGTGGTGGGTTATATCAGCCCGGATGACCTGCTCAAGACCATCCCGCGCGGCGCACATTGAGTCGCCGGTGAGCGTCATGCTACGGCGTGACGCTCATCACTGTTTTCGAACGCCACCACCAACCCCGCTGCAATCCCGCCGCCGCCAGCAGAATGGCCGCCACGCCCAGCCATTGCATCCAGCCCAGCCGATGCCCAAAGGCAATCCAGTCGACAAAGATTGCCGCAATCGGGTAGACAAATGACAGCGCCCCGGTAATTGCCGTCGGCAACTTCTGGATCGCGCCATACAGCAACACGTACATCAAGCCGGTATGCACAACGCCCAGGGTCAGCAATGCCGCCCAGGCATCCATCGATGCAGACAGGCTGTGCCACTGCATCAGCGGTGCCAGCAGCAAGGCGCCCGTGGTCACCTGGATCAACGCCATCAAATGCGGCGGCACCTCCTTCAAGCGCTTGATGATCAGGGCGGCAATCGCGTACAAAAGCGCCGCGCCCATCGCCAATGCCACGCCCACCAGATAGTCGTCCCCGGTATTTGACTGATCGCCATGGGCAGTGACAATCGCCAGCATTCCCACGAACGCCACGCTCAGCCAGGCGAGCTTCTGCACGGTGATTTTCTCGCCCAGGAACACTGCCGCCAGCAACACCAGCATGAACGGCTGCACGTTATACACCGCTGTACTGATGGAAATGGATGCCCTGGCGTAGGACTCGAACAGCAGCAACCAATTCCCCACGATCGCCACGCCGCTGAGCATCGCCAGCCCGAGTTTGGTGTAGTCCAGCAAGTCCAGGCGCAGATAGCCGAGCAGCCAGCACACCACCAGCAACGTCAGCGCGCCGATCACGCAGCGCCAGAACACCACTTCGACCACTGGCACTCCCGACACCAGCACGAACCAGCCGATGGTGCCGGATATGAGCATGGCGGCGACCATTTCCCATGAACCGCGACGTATGGATTTGTCCATGATTGAGCTCCTCAAGTGAGGCTCAATTATGGCAATCTGGCCTGTAGCGACTCCATATTCTAAATAAGGCGAACCTTTCATTTCGCCTATTCTTATTAGGCAAACCTGAGCAATCGCTTTCGGAGCGACCATGATTGACAGCATTGACCAGCAACTGATCGCCGCGCTGATGGACGATTCGCGCCTGTCCCTCAAGGCCTTGGCGGGTATCACCGGCCTGTCCTCCCCCAGCGTCGGCGAGCGGCTGCGACGGCTGGAAGAGCGTGGCGTGTTGAAGAACTACACCGTGGACATTGACCCCAAGCATTTTGGCTATCTGCTGCAAGCCATCGTGCGCATCCGCCCACTGCCCGGGAAACTGCAGGAGGTGGAGCGCCAGATCCAGGCGATCCCCGAGTTCACCGAATGCGACAAAGTGACCGGCGATGACTGCTTCATCGCACGCCTGCATGTGCGCACCATGGACCAACTCGACACACTGCTGGATAAGCTCAACGCTTACGCCGAAACCAACACCGCCATCGTCAAGAAAACCCCGGTAAAACGCCGATTGCCACCACTGAGTGATTCATGATTCTGAGTCACTGATGCAGTGACGGGATCGCTATTCTGTCAATCCAGGGCGGTGTTTATGCTTGATCCACACATTGGAACAACAGGCGTAAACACCATGTATGTCATCACCGGAATCACAGGCAAAGTCGGCGGCGCCCTCGCGCGCTTTCTCCTCAACGATCGTCAACCCGTGCGCGCAATCATTCGCGATGCCAGCAAAGGCGCCGTATGGGCCGCCCTTGGTTGCGAGGTCGCCATCGCCAATATGGACGACGCCGCTACGCTTACCGACGCGTTCAAGGGAGCCACCGGCGTGTTCATCCTGCCGCCTTCGGATTTCGACCCGGAGCCGGGTTTTCCCGAGGCGCGCAAGGTGATTGCCGCCGTCGCTCAGGCCATTGAAGCTGCGGCCCCGCAGAAAGTTGTTTGCCTGTCGACCATTGGCGCCCAGGCCGAACACCTGAACCTGCTGACCCAACGCACCTTGATGGAACAGGCGCTGAGCGCGTTGAACGTGCCGGTGACCTTTTTGCGCCCGGGCTGGTTTATGGAGAACTCGGCCTATGACGTGCTGGCCGCCCGCGAGCACGGGGTGATCAACAGCTTCCTGCAACCGCTGGATAAAGCCGTGCCGATGATCGCTACTGCCGACGTCGGCCGCCTTGCCGCGCAATTGTTACAGCAGCACTGGAGTGGGCGTCGGGTAGTTGAGCTGGAAGGCCAATGGGTCAGCCCGAACGACATCGCTCGTACGTTGACCGAAGTGCTTGGTCGTGGTGTGACAGCACAGGTGGTGCCTCGCGATGCGTGGGAGCCGATGTTTCGTGAGCAAGGCGCGCAGAATCCAATGCCGCGCATGCGCATGATTGATGGGTTTAACGAAGGTTGGATCTGCTTTGAGCAGGCGGACGTGGTCAAGGGTGAGACCACATTGCTCAAGGTGCTGCGGGAGTTGGCTGCAAAACCTGATGCCATGGCCTGCAAGCCAGCTCAGTGATTGGGTACATATCCGTTATTTGGGTAACGGCGGCGTATGGTTTCGCTCTTACAGCGAGTCACTTTGCAAAAGCGGCAAAGTCCACCAAACGGCATTGCTCCGCGGGCCGCCGCTCCGCAATACCTGCGTTCGGCCTCGGGCTTATTGGGGCAGTCAGATCAAAA
>NZ_JACAPX010000037.1:0-111609 GCF_013385435.1 Pseudomonas sp. F9001 | reverse complement strand
AACTGCAGCAGGGGCGTGTCGTGGCACTGCCGGCCAAGACTTCGTCGGTCAAGGCCTGGGGCGAGCGGCTGGCTCGCTTTGCCCGGGAGGAGGCGCTGGAGCAATTGCCTTACTGGCAAATGCAGTTGCACGATGTTCAAGCCCAATTGCCCTCGGACCATTCCGGTGGTCGGCAAACCAACCAGGACGGCCTCACGGTGTACAGCCGTCTGGACTCGGTGCAGACCCGCCGCCTGTTGCAGGACGCCCCGGCGGCCTATCGCACGCAAATCAACGACTTGCTGCTGACGGCACTGGCGCGGGTGATTTGCCGCTGGACCGGCCAGGCGAGCACCTTGATCCAATTGGAAGGCCATGGCCGTGAGGACCTGTTTGATGAAGTTGACCTGACCCGCAGCGTCGGCTGGTTCACCAGTGCTTTCCCGGTCAAGCTGACCCCGGCCGGTGACCCGGCGGGTTCGCTGAAAAACATCAAGGAGCAACTGCGCGCAATCCCCGATAAAGGCCTGGGTTTTGGTGTGTTGTCTACCTTTGCCGAGACAGAGACGCGGGAGGCGATGGCGCAGTTGCCTGCACCGCAGATCACCTTCAATTACCTGGGCCAGTTCGACAGCAGTTTTGACGATGGCGATGTACCGCTCTGGGCACCTTGCGACGAAGCCCGTGGGCCGGAGCAAAACGCAGAGGCGCCGTTGGCCAACGGCCTGATCCTCAATGGCCAGGTGTTCGCCGGCGAGCTCAGCCTGGGTTGGGCCTTCAGTGCCCAACGTTTCGACGAGTCGACCATCCAGCATCTGGCCGATGACTACGCCCGTGAGTTGGCTGGCCTGGTCGAGCATTGCTGCCTGCCGGGCGCCGGAGCGGTGACGCCGTCGGACTTCCCGCTGGCGACCCTGAGCCAATCCGCGCTGGACGGCTTGCCCATGACGGCACACAGCATCGAAGACATTTACCCGTTGTCACCGATGCAGCAAGGCATGCTGTTCCACACGCTATATGAACAGGCCTCTGGCGATTACATCAACCAGATGTGCCTGGACGTCGAAGGACTGGACCCGGACAAGTTCCGCCAGGCCTGGCAAGCCACCCTGGATGCCCATGACATCCTGCGCACCGGCTTCGTGTGGTTGGCTGAACAGGATCAGCCGTTGCAGATCGTGCGCAAGCAAGTGACCCTGCCTTACGCGCTGCACGACTGGCGCGGGCGTACCGGGCAGGCGCAGGCCTTGCGCCAACTGGCCGAGGCCGAACAAGCCAGGGGCTTCGAGCTTCAAGAGGCACCGTTGCTCAGGTTGACCCTGGTGGCGCTGGATGATCGTCACCATCACCTGATCCTGACTCATCACCATATCCTGATGGATGGGTGGAGCCACTCGCAGATGCTCGGTGAGGTGCTGCAACGCTACAGTGGTCATAACCCGCCGGTATCGACCGGGCGTTATCGTGATTACATTGCCTGGCTGCAAGGTCAGGACCAAACGCTCCGGGAAGCGTTCTGGAAGCAGCAGCTGGCCTCGCTGCAAACACCGACGCGCCTGGCCCAGGCGGTCGTTGCGCCACGTGTCCTGGGTACAGGCTATGCCAGCCACTTCGAGGTACTGGATGCGACTCAGGCGCGCCTTCTGAACGAGTTTGCCCGCCAGCAGAAAGTCACCCTCAATACCTTGCTGCAAGCCGCCTGGCTCCTGCTTTTGCAGCGTTATACCGGGCAGTCGACGGTGTGCTTTGGTGCCACCGTGGCTGGGCGTCCGGCCGATCTGAAGGGGGTCGAGCAGCAGATCGGGTTGTTCATCAATACCTTGCCAGTGGTTGCCAGCCCGCTCGCCGGGCAGAGCGTCAGTCATTGGTTGCAGGCGGTCCAGGCGCAAAACCTGGGGCTGCGTGAGCATGAACACACGCCGCTGTTCGAGATTCAGCGCTGGGCCGAACACGGTTCCGAGTCGTTGTTTGACACACTGTTGGTGTTCGAGAACTTCCCGATCGCCGAAGCGCTGGCCCAGGGCAGCGACAATGGCCTGGTGTTTGGCGCCGTTGCAGCCCATGAGCAGAGCAATTATCCGCTGACATTGTTGGTCAATGCCGGGCAGACGTTGGCCCTGCACTATCACTATGACTGCAGCGTGTTTGGTGCAGAGGCGATGGCAGGTATCGCTGGTCACCTCAACCGGTTGCTGGTCGAGTTGACGACTTCAAGTGAGCGGGTACTGGCTGATGTGGTGATGCTCGGTGGCGACGAACGTCAACTGATTGAACAGACCTGGAACGCCAATGGCCTGGACTTCCCGCGTGAGCGGTGCATCCATCAACAGATTCAGGACCAGGTGCAGCGTACGCCCGACGCCCTGGCGGTTATCTGGGGTGATGAGCAACTCACCTACCGCCAGTTGAACGGCCGGGCGAATGCCCTGGCGCGCAAGCTGGTGGCGCTGGGTGTTGGCCCTGAAGTGCGGGTTGGCGTGGCCATGCCGCGCAGTGCGCAGATGGTCGTGGCATTGCTCGCGGTACTCAAAGCGGGCGGCGCGTATGTGCCGCTGGACCCGGATTACCCGGCCGAGCGCGTGGCGTACATGCTCAAGGACAGCCAGGCTCGAGTGTTGCTGACGCAATCTGATGTGCTGGCGGCGGTGGAGGTGACTGCATCCATCGAAGTACTGCTGGCTGAGACTCAGGACACCGATGATCAGGACCCGGCCGTTGTGGTCAGTGCGAATAACCTGGCCTATGTGATCTACACCTCCGGCTCCACCGGCCTGCCCAAGGGCGTGGCTATTACTCACCGCAACGTGGCGGCGCTGACCCAGTGGTCGCAGCAGGTTTACAGCCCTGAAGACATTCAAGGGGTGTTGGCCTCCACGTCGATCTGCTTCGACTTGTCGGTGTGGGAGCTGTTTGTGACCCTGGCTGGCGGCGGCTTTATCGTCGGTGCCCGCAATGCCCTGGAGCTGCCGGAGCTGGCGGCCCGAGACCGGGTACGCCTGATCAACAGCGTGCCTTCGGCGATGGGAGCCTTGCAGCGTGCCGGGCAAATCCCGCAAAGCGTGCGCATCATCAATCTGGCGGGCGAACCGCTGAAGCAGTCGTTGGTGGATGCGCTGTATGGCCGTGGGCATGTGCAGCATGTCTACGACCTGTATGGCCCGTCGGAAGACACCACTTACTCCACCTGGACCCGCCGCGAAGCCGGCGGCCAGGCCAATATCGGCAGGCCGTTGGCCAACACCGCCAGCTACCTGCTCGACGCCGAGTTGCACTCGGTGCCCGTCGGCGTGGCGGCGGAGCTTTACCTGGCCGGTGAGGGCATCACTCGTGGCTATCTACTGCGTCCGGGGCTGACCGCCGAGAAGTTTGTGCCGAACCCGTTCTCGACCACCGGCGAGCGCTTGTACCGCACTGGTGACCTGACCCGTTATCGCCCGGAGGGGGTGATCGAGTACGTCGGGCGCATCGACCATCAAGTGAAAATCCGCGGTTTCCGGATTGAAATGGGCGAAATCGAAGCTCAATTGATGGCCCATGGCTCGGTACGCGAGGCCGTGGTGCTGGCGGTGGAAGGTGTGAGTGGCTTGCAACTGGTGGGTTATGTAGTGCCCGACCAGCCAGGCCTTATCGACGCCGACGCGCAAGCAGACTTGCAAGACGACCTCAAGCGCCGCCTGCATGAAGTGTTGCCTGCCTACATGGTGCCGGCGCAGTTGCTGGTGCTTGAATACCTGCCGCTGACCCCCAACGGCAAGCTTGATCGCAAGGCCTTGCCGGCCCCTGGCGCGGTACAGCGTCGCGACCAGTACACACCACCGCAGACCGACACCGAGCAGCAATTGGCGCAAATCTGGAGTGAGGTACTTAACGTCGAGCGGGTCGGCCTGGAGGATGACTTCTTTGCCTTGGGCGGGCATTCGTTGCTGGCCACCCAACTCATCGTGCGTATCCGTGAGCGAATGGACCTGCAAGTGCAGCTCAAGACGCTGTTCGCTGCCAGCACCTTGCGCACCTTCAGTGCCGAAGTGGCGCAGTTGGGATCGGCCAGTGAACCGCTGATGGATGAATTGGCTAAATCTTTGGAGGCCCTCAAACGTTTAACAGGGGATGAGCTTGAAAAGCTAATTTCAGAGTGAAGGGGATAGGTGTGAAAGAGTTGATCGGAGCAGTGGGCGAGCTTTCGCCAAAGGAACGCAAAGCCTTGGCGGTGCTGCTTAAACACAAGGGCATCAATCTCTTCAGTGTCGCGCCTGTTTTCAAGAGAAACGCCAGTGAACCGTTGTTGCTGTCCTACGCTCAGGAGCGGCAGTGGTTCTTGTGGCAGATGGATCCGCACAGTACGGCTTACCACATCTCCAGTGCCCTGAGTTTGCGTGGCGCGCTGGACGTGGCAGCCCTGGAGCGCAGCTTTTCGACGCTGATCGAGCGTCATGAATCGCTGCGTACCCATTTTGTCCAGGACGGTTCACAGCGGCTGCAGGTCATCAGCCCGGCAGCGGGCGCCAGCATCGACTTGCACACCCTGGCATCGGCGCACGCGCAACAGCGTGACGCTCAGATCAAGGCGTTCGTGGAGGATGAAACCCGACAGTTGTTCGATTTGCAGCAAGGCCCGTTATTGCGGGTCAAGCTGCTGCGAGTCAGTGCCGATGAGCATGTATTGGTGCTCACTCAGCACCATATTGTTTCCGATGGCTGGTCGATGCAGGTGATGGTCGACGAGCTGGTGCAGTGCTATGCCGCCTACAGCGAGGGACGTTCGGTCGAGTTGGCGCCGTTGCCGGTGCAGTACGCCGACTATGGGCTGTGGCAGCGCCAGTGGATGGAGGCGGGAGAACTGGAGCGCCAGTTGGGCTACTGGACCGAACGCCTCGGTGGCGAGCAGCCGGTACTGGAATTGCCGTTCGATCATCCGCGTCCCGCCGAGCAGAGCTTTCGCGGCAACACCCACACCCTCAACCTGGGCGCGGAACTGGTTGCCGGCCTCAAGCGGCTGGCCCAGCGCGAAAACGTCACCCCGTTCATGTTGTTGCTGGCCTCGTTCCAGGTGCTGTTGTACCGCTACAGCGGCCAGGGCGATATTCGGGTCGGGGTGCCGGTGGCCAACCGGAACCGTGCCGAAACCGAACGGTTGATCGGATTCTTCGTCAACACGCAGATTCACAAGGCCGACGTCGACGGGCGCACGTCCTTCCGCGAGTTCCTGCAACAGGTCAAGCAAAATGCCGTGGGCGCGCAGGCGCATCAGGACCTGCCGTTCGAACAACTGGTGGAAGCCCTGCGGCCCGAGCGGACGTTGAGCCATAACCCTTTGTTCCAGGTGATGTTCAACCACCAAAGTGAAGACACTCGCGGGCGGGTCGAGGTGACAGGCCAGGCCTCGCGCCTGGAGATCGAACGCCTGAGCTGGGAAACCCATACCTCGCAGTTCGACCTGACCCTCAATACGGTTGAACACAGCGAGGGCCTGTCGGCGCAATTGACCTATGCCACTGACCTGTTCGAGCCGGCCACAGTCGAGCGCATGGCGGGGCACTGGCAGGCTCTGTTGCAAGGGATTGTCGCCCAGCCTTCCCGGGCGATTGCCGAGTTGCAGATGCTCGACACGGTGCAGTTGCGCACGCTGCTACAGGACTGGAATGCCACCAAAGCCGCTTACCCGTTGGACCAAAGCGTACAGGCGCTGATTCAGGCCCAGGTGGACGCTACGCCGCAGGCCATCGCCCTGGTGTTTGCCGGCCGGCAACTGACCTATCGCCAGTTGGATACGCTGGCCAACCAATGGGCGCACAGGTTGATCGAAGCCGGTGTCGGCCCGGACGTGCTGGTGGGTGTGGCGGTCGAGCGCAGTATCGAGATGGTGGTCGGGTTGCTGGCGGTGCTCAAGGCCGGCGGTGCTTATGTTCCGCTGGACCCGGACTATCCCGAGGAGCGCCTGGCCTACATGATCGAGGACAGTGGCATTGGTTTGCTGCTGACCCAGCAGGCGCTGCGGGAGCGCTTGCCGATCCCGGCGCAGGTGGTTTGCCTGCTGCTGGATCAACCGCTGGCCGGGTACGCTTCGACCTGCCCGCCGATCAGTGTGCAGCCGGAAAACCTGGCGTATGTGATTTACACCTCCGGTTCCACCGGCAAGCCCAAGGGCGCCGGCAATCGTCACTCGGCGCTGACCAACCGCCTGTGCTGGATGCAGCAGGCATATGGCTTGAGTGAAGTGGACACGGTGTTGCAGAAAACCCCCTTCAGCTTCGACGTGTCGGTGTGGGAGTTCTTCTGGCCGTTGATGACGGGGGCGCGCCTGGTGGTTGCAGCACCCGGCATTCACCGCGAGCCGGCAAAGCTGATTGAACTGATCAACCGTGAGCACGTTACCACCCTGCATTTTGTACCGTCGATGCTGCAAGCGTTTGTCGCCGATGTAGCGGTCAACAGTTGCACCGGCTTGCAGCGCATTATCTGCAGCGGCGAGGCCTTGCCGGTGGACGCGCAGCAGCAAGTGTTCGCCAAGCTGCCTCAAGCCCGGCTTTACAACCTGTACGGCCCGACCGAGGCTGCTATCGATGTCACCCACTGGACCTGCCGTGAAGAGGGGCGCGACAGCGTGCCCATCGGCCAGCCCATTGCCAACCTGGGGACCTACATTCTTGATGCGGGCCTGGGGCCGGTAGCTGTCGGGGTGGTGGGTGAGTTGTACCTCGGCGGTGAAGGACTGGCGCGGGGTTATCACCGTCGCCCGGCGCTGACCGCCGAACGTTTTGTCGCCAGCCCGTTTGGCGGCGGCCAGAGGCTGTACCGCACTGGCGACCTGGCGCGTTACCGGGCAGACGGCGTGATCGAATACGTCGGGCGTATTGACCATCAAGTGAAGATCCGCGGCCTGCGGATCGAGTTGGGGGAAATCGAAGCACGCCTGATGGAGCAGGACGCGGTGCGCGAAGCGGTAGTGCTGGCGGTTGACGGCGCGAGCGGCCTGCAACTGGTGGGCTATGTGGTACCTGCCCAAGGCGATGTGGCCGAAGCGTCGCTGCGCGAAATGCTCAAGGCCCGTTTGCGCGAAGTGCTGCCGGACTACATGGTGCCGGTGCACCTGTTGTTCCTCGAGCAACTGCCCCTGAGCCCCAACGGCAAACTGGAGCGCAAGGCGTTGCCGAAGCCGGATGTACGCCAGGCTCAACAAAACTTCATTGCGCCGCAAAGCCCGCTGGAGCAGCAGATTGCCGCGATCTGGCAAGACGTGCTCAAGCTTGAGCGGGTCGGTTTGTCGGATAACTTTTTCGAGCTGGGTGGCGACTCGATCATTTCGATCCAGGTGGTGGGGCGTGCCCGCCAGGCCGGGATTTTCTTCACACCCAAGGAGCTGTTCCAGCACCAGACCGTACAGGGGCTGGCTGGCGTCGCGCGCATCGATGCCGCCGGGCTTGAAGTCGAGCAAGGCGCAGTAACGGGCAACCTGCCATTGTTGCCGATTCATCAGGGATTCTTTGAAGAACCCATCGCCGAGCGTCATCACTGGAACCAGTCGGTGCTGCTCAAGCCGACTCAGGTTATCGAGGCTGCACTGCTGGAGCAGGCGTTGCGTGCGCTGCTGGTGCATCACGATTCGCTGCGCCTGGTGTTCAGCCAGGGCGAAGAGGGCTGGGCCGCAACTTATCGCAGTGTCGAGGCCCTGTTGCAGGGCCGGAACGTGTTGCAGGAGGTTCAGCTGCGCGATACGCAAGCGTTGCAGGCGTTTGGCGAGCAACTCCAGCAGAGTCTCGACCTGCTGAACGGGCCGCTGCTGCGGGTGGCGCTGGTCGCGTTGGCGGATGGTTCGCAGCGGGTGTTGCTGGTGCTTCACCATCTGGTGGTGGACGGTGTTTCCTGGCGCATTCTGTTTGACGACTTGCAACTTGCCTATCGCCAGGTGGCGAGCGGGCAGGCGCTCAAGCTGGCGCCCAAGACTCATTCTGTGCGGGCCTGGGCCGAGCACCTGCAGGCTTATGCGCAGCGCCCCGAGGCGCAAGCCGAAGTGCAGTACTGGCAGCAGCAGTTGCAGGATGCCCGCCCGGACTTGCCGGTGGATCATCCAGGGGGTGGCCTGCAAAACAAACATGGCCTCACGGTCCATTCGCAGTTGAGCAAGGAACTGACGCAGTTGCTGCTGCAGGAAGCGCCCGCGGCTTATCGGACGCAGGTCAATGACCTGTTGCTGACTGCGCTGGCCCGAGTCATGGTGCGCTGGACCGGCCACGACCAGGCGCTGATTCAACTTGAAGGGCATGGCCGTGAAGATCTGTTTGCCAGCATCGACCTGACCCGCACGGTCGGTTGGTTCACCAGCCTGTTTGCGGTGAAACTCACGCCGGCAGCGGGTATTGGTGAGTCAATCAAGCAGGTCAAGGAACAACTGCGAGGCGTTCCCCAGCGGGGCATCGGCTTTGGGGTGCTGCGCTACATGGGCAGCCCCGTGCACCGCAAGGTACTGGGGCAGTTGCCCGCGCCGCGTGTGACCTTCAACTACCTGGGGCAGTTTGACGGCAGTTTTGATGTGGATGCCGGTGCGCTGTTTGTGCCTTCCGGCGAATCCATCGGCCTGGAACAAAGCCCGCAAGCGCCGCTGGGCAACTGGTTGACCATCAATGGTCAGGTGTACGGCGGTCAATTGAGCCTGAACTGGGTGTTCAGTCGGGAGATGTTCAATGAGGCGACGATCGAGCATCTGGCACAGGCGTACATCGCCGAACTCCAGGCGCTGGTCGAACATTGCAGCCAGTCGCAAAACCTGGGCGCGACGCCCTCGGACTTTGCCCTCTGCACCTTGACCCAGCAACAACTGGACAGCCTGCCCGTGCCGTTGGAGCAGGTCGAAGACCTCTATCCGTTGGCACCGACGCAGCAAGGCATGCTGTTCCATACGCTGGACCCGTCGGCGGCGCACCTTTATATCAACCAGACTTGTGTGCCTGTCGAGGGGCTGGACGTACCGGCGTTTATCGCCGCCTGGGATCAGGTGGTCGCTCGCCATGAGATTCTGCGCACCGGCTTCTGGTCGTCCAGCGACCTGCGCGAACCGCTGCAGGTGGTGTACAAGACCGCCCAGGTCTCGGTGCAAATCGTCGATTGGCGCGATCGCCAGGTTGATGCTGACGCCTTGCAAGCCTTGGCGCAGGACGATTGCGCCAAGGGCTTTGACATGTTGGCGGCCCCTCTGACGCGCCTGACCCTGGTGCACCTGGATGAACACCGCCACCAACTGATCTGGACCAGCCACCATATCCTGATGGATGGCTGGAGCAACTCGCGCTTGATGGGTGAAGTCTTCGAGGTGTACGCCGGCCGCGCCTTGCCTGCGCGCAAAGGGCATTACCGCGATTACATCGCCTGGCTGCGCCAGCAGTCCCCGGACACGGCGTCGCTGTTCTGGAAGCCGCAACTGCAAGCCCTTGAAGGCCCCACCAGCCTGGCGGCGAGTATTCATCCCCAGCCCGAGCCTGGCTTGGAAGGGCACGCGGCGCTGTACCTGAACTGGGATGTCAGCCAGACCCGGCGCCTGCGCGAATTTGCCCAGCACTGGCGTATCACCCCGAATACCTTGATCCAGGCGGTGTGGTTGTTGCTGTTGCAGCGCTATACCGGGCAAGCCAGTGTGTGCTTCGGCGCCACTGTGGCCGGACGTCCGGCCAGCCTGCCGGGTGCCGACGAAATGCTCGGGTTGTTCATCAATACATTGCCGATCGTCCAGCAACCGGATCCGGCCAAGGCGCTGTGCCAGTGGCTGCTTGAATTGCAGGCGCTCAACCTGGAAGTGCGCGACTACGAACACGCAGCATTGGCCGATATCCAGCGCTGGTCGGGGCAGGGCGGCACGCCGTTGTTTGACAGCATTATTGTGTTCGAAAACTACCCGGTGGATGAGCGCCTGGCCGAGGTCGGCAATCAACAACTGCAGTTTGGCCAGGTCAGTACCCGGGATGTGACCAACTACGCGATGGACCTGGCGATCAACCTGGGCCAGACCCTGAAGATCGAGTTCCTGTATTTGCGCAACGCGTTCACCGAACAGGCGTGCGACCAGGTTCGACGCAGTTTCGAGACGCTGTTGTTGGCCATGCTCGATTCGCCTCAGGCCCGGGTGGGCAGCTTGCCGACTCTGGCGTGCGACGAATACGCCGGCTTGCTCGCCGCGAACCCGCTGCGCCAGGTGCCGGCCACGCAACCCTTGTTGCCGCAATTGATCCGGCAACAGGCCCAGGCGCGAACCGAGGCGGTGGCGCTGGTGTGTGACGGCGTGCAACTGACCTATGGGCAATTGGAGCAACGTGCCAATCGCCTGGCCCATTACCTGATCGGCCTGGGCGTGGGCCCGGAGGTGTGCGTCGGAGTCGCCCTGCAGCGCAGCGTCGAGGTGATTGTCGCGTTCTACGCGGTCATGAAGGCGGGTGGAGCCTACGTGGCGCTGGACATCGATTACCCTCGGGAGCGCCTGGACTGGATCGTCAAGGATGCGAATGTCTCGGTGTTGTTGACCCACAGTGGCATCAGCGAAGGCTTTGGGGCGTTGGATGCGACCACCCGGGTGTTGCTGGACCGCGTGTCTCTGGACAGTTTCCCGGATGCATGCCCGCCATCGCGCCTGCAACCGGATAACCTCGCCTACCTGATCTATACCTCAGGGTCCACGGGGCAACCCAAGGGCGTGGCGGTGAGTCACGGTCCCATTGGCATGCACTGCGCCGCGATTGCCGAACGCTACGAAATGGATGGGGCGACGCGCGAACTGTTGTTCATGTCGTTCGCCTTCGACGGCGCCCAGGAGCGCTGGCTGTCGACCCTGCGCAGTGGCGGGTGCCTGGTGATTCGCGACAATAACCTGTGGACCCCGCAGGAAACCTGGCAGGCGCTGCACGAGCAGCGCATCAGTATTGCCTGTTTCCCGCCGGCGTATCTGCAGCAACTGGCGGAGTATGCCGAAGGCCGGGAAGCCCCGCCGGTGCAGGTCTACTGCTTTGGTGGCGATGCCGTGGCGCAGGCCAGTTTCGAACTGGTCAAGCGCACCCTCAAGCCGCGCTATTTGACCAACGGTTATGGCCCAACGGAAACGGTGGTCACGCCCCTGTTGTGGAAAGCCGCCGCAAGCGAAACCTGTGACGCGGTGTATGCGCCGATCGGAAGTCGAGTGGGCGAACGCAGCCTCTATGTGTTGGATGCATGCCTCAACCCCGTACCGCAGGGTGTTGCCGGTGAGTTGTACATCGGTGGTGAGGGGCTGGCACGCGGGTATCGCCAGCGTCCGGGAATGACTGCCGAGCGTTTTGTCGCGGACCCGTTTTCCACGGACGGCGGGCGGCTCTACCGCACTGGCGACCTGGTGCGTCAGCGGGCGGACGGGGTGTTCGATTACCTCGGACGCCTGGATCATCAAGTGAAGATCCGTGGCTTCCGCATTGAACTTGGCGAAATCGAATCAAGGCTGCGTGACATGGCCGAGGTGCGTGATGCGGTCGTGGTCGCACGTGACACCAGCGCCGGCAAGCAGTTGATCGGGTACGTGGTTGCCGATGAGCATCCGGCGCTTGCCGAGCGTTTGCGCCAGGACTTGCAGGCGCAACTGCCCGACTACATGGTGCCGTCGCAGATTCTGGTGGTGCCAGCGTTTCCCGTCAGCCCCAATGGCAAGCTGGATCGCAAGGCATTGCCAGACCCCGAATTCAAGGGGCGCCATTACGTTGCGCCACGCACCCCGGTCGAACAGGCGCTGGCCGCGATCTGGCAGGAGGTCCTGGAGGTCGAGCAGGTGGGTGTCACCGACAATTTCTTCGAGCTGGGCGGCGATTCGCTGCGCGTGCTCAAGGTGCTGGGCAAGGTGCGCGGCAACACGCAGCTTGGATTGGACCTGAAATTGCGCGACATGATGAGCAAGCCGACCATCGCCCAGCTCAGTGGCCATGAAGAGGTCGAAGCTCCGCTTGATCCGCTGTTGCTGCTCAACAGTAACGTGGCGAACCGCCGTCCACTGTTCTGCCTGCATGCCGGTTTCGGCACCGTATTTGACTATGAGCCACTGGCACGCCTGCTGGAAGGCGAGTGCAGCGTCTATGGGGTGCAGTGCCGCATGCTGCTGGACCGCCAATGGCAGGATGAATCATTGCCGGCGATGGCGATCGATTACGCTCAGTACATTCGCCAGAAGCAGGCCTACGGGCCGTATCGTTTACTGGGATGGTCACTCGGTGGACCCTTGGCGCTGCTGGTGGCCAAAGAGCTTCAGGAGCAAGGCGAGGCGGTGGAATTTGTCGGGCTGGTAGACAGCTACATGCCCACCTCGACGCCCGCTACCTCGGATTGGCGCGATGACCTGCAGGATTTCCTCACCGCCACCCTGGGCCAGACCTGGCCGCAGGCATTGCCGGTCACCCTGCAGCCAGCGGCCGTGGAAGTGATCATCAATAGCTTGCAAGCCGGTCAACGGGCGGGGGGGCGTTATGGCCAACTGGAGGCGACCGACCTGGCACAGGCGTTTATGGTCGGCATGCAACTCAAGGCCCTGGCGCAGGCGTTCAGCGTCTTGCCGTGGGTGGCAGTCGACACGTGCTGCTGGTGGGGTAACGGCGTAGGCACGCTGGAGCGCCAAGCCTTCGAGCGGCTGCTGCCACAACTCACCGGCGCCGAGCAGATCGATGCCGGCCACTACGACCTGCTGCGTAACCCTCTGTTGTTGCAGCGCCTGGCGGGCCTGCTGCACAGCGCCGAGCTGATTGCCGATTGACCCTGGCGCCGGCCCCGGGGACGGGGCCGGCGTCGTACCTCACTACTTTCCAAGGAAAACATGATGCCCTTGCACCCCGACCTGGCTGCGTTTCTGGAGCTTGTGGAAATGGGCCGTTGGAGCGGAAAAAGCCAACCCCTGCATGAATTATCCGTGGCGCAGGCCCGTAGCGAATTCGAAAATACCTCGCTGATCCTCGATCCCAGCCCACCTGACGCTATTGAAGTGCAGCCGTTGACCTTTACCGGCGCCGACGGCAATCCGCTGCCGGCCCGCCTGTATCGCAAGCCTGGACGCGGCCACGCAGCGCAGCCGGTGATTTTGTACTTCCACGGCGGCGGCTATGTGGTCGGTAGCCTGGATTCACACGATTCGGTGTGCCGACGCCTGGCAGGTACCAGTGACTATGCGGTGCTGGCCCCGGCCTACCGCCTGGCGCCCGAGGCGCCGTTCCCGGCGGCGGTGGATGATGCACTGGCGGCAGCCAACTGGTTGGTCGAACAGGCACCTCAGTTGCAACTCGATGCCGGCCAAGTGGTCGTCAGCGGTGACAGTGTCGGCGCCACGCTGGCGATGATTGTCGCCATGACCGCCGTGCAGGACCCCCAGCGGCTGGCCTTGCGGCCTGCGGCGCAATTGCTGTTTTATCCGGTCACCGATATCACGCGGCTGCGCGATTCCCACCGCGCTTATGCAGAGGGTTACCTGCTGGAAACCAGGACACTGGAGTGGTTCTACCAGCACTACATGGGCGCTGCCGGTAACCGCCATGACTGGCGCGCTTCGCCGCTGCAGAGTACGACGTTGCCCGCACTGGCGCCGGCCTGCGTGATGCTGGCCGAATTTGATCCGTTGCTGGATGAGGGGCGTGAGTGGATTGCGCGTCTTGAGGCGAGCGGCACACCGGTGACCGCAGTCATCCAGCCGGGGCTGACCCACGACTTCCTGCGTATGCAGGGCCTGGTGGCGGAGGTTGAGGGGATTTACCTTGAGGTGGGCCGGTGGTTGGCCAGTCGCTGAGACCTTGCGTCCCGGTTGCTGCCTTGCTGCGTTGACAACACCCTGCCGTGGCAGGGTGTTGTTGTTTCAGGGGATGTGTTTTACATGCTCCACTTCATGGTCACGGCCACGTTACGCGGGTCGCCGAAGATGTTTGCGCCGGCCGGGTTACTGATGCTCTGGTAGTAGTGCTTGTCGAACACGTTGTTCAGGTTGGCTTGCACCTTGAGGTTTTTGTTCACGTTATAGCCGGTCATCAGGTCGACGATACTGTAGCCGCCCTGAGACACGCCGTAGGTTGTGTATGTGCTGCTCTGGCTACGGAATGAACCGCCGATCGACCATTTTTCGAGATCGCCCGGCAATTGATAAGTGGTGGACAGCTTGAGCAGGTTGTAGGGCGTGTCACTGTCGAAGCGACCGCTGCCGCCCTTGACGTTTTTGGCACCGGCATAGGTGTAGCCGGCCGAGGCCTGCCAGCCGCGGGCAAGCATGCCTTGCAGTTCAAGGTCGACGCCTTTGGTTTCAACTTCGCCGGAGGCCACGGAGCAGGAAGCAACACCCGGTGCACAGGCATCAAGCCCTTGGGCGAGGTTTTCCTGGTTCAACTGGAAATAGGCCAGGCTGGCGTTCAACGCGCCGTCAAAGTACTCGCCCTTGATCCCGACTTCACGGTTGGTACCGGTGACTGGCGGCAGCAGGCTGCCCTGGAAGTCCACGTTGGCTTGCGGCTGGAAGATTCTGGTCCAGCTGGTGTACACCGAGTAGGTGTCGTTGATGTCGTAGATCAGGCCGGCATAAGGGGTGTACTCCCGAGTCGCCTTGTAGTCGGCGCCGAATGTGTAAGCGCCGGAAATAGTGTTCTGTTCGTATTCGTACCAGTCCAGGCGTGAACCGAGGATCAGTTTCAGGTCGTCGCGCAGATGGAAGCGCACGGTGGCGTAGGTGCTGTATTGATCGACCTTGCCCTTGCGCGACCAGTTGTAGTTGATGGCCGGTTTCTCTATGCCGTGATAGTCGAAGTTTGATGGGTCGAGGACGATGTTCGGGTCGTTGAGGAAACCACCGCCGGGGCCATCGTCGGTTTTATCATTGCGATAACTGCCACCGAGCACCAGTTCGTGGGTCGCACCAAACAGGGTGAAGGGGCCGGAAACGTAGCCGTCGACGCTTTTTTGCGTGTGCTGGTAGGTGTAGCGGCCCACGTTCAGGTTCAGCTGGTCTGCACTGGGGTCCAGTCGATAGAAACTGGTGCCCAGCATGTCCAGGTCGCCTCGCAGCCACGTGGTATTCAGGCGCAGTTTCCAGTCGTTGTCGAAGCGGTGCTCAATTTCGGCAAATGCGCTGGTGTTTTTCTTGTTCCAGTAGGTCCAGTTCGGGCTCATGCGCGTCGAACGGGATATCGGCAGGAACGTGCCATCGGCACGGGTCGGAATGCCCGACCAGTCGGCACCCGGGTTGTCCTCACGGTTGTAATACGCGCCGAGGGTCAGGGTAGTGGCTTCGCTCAGGTCAAACTCGGTGATGCCGTACAACAACTGGCGCTTGCTGCTGTAGCCATCGGTAAAGCTGTCTTTGTCCTGGAAGGCACCGACCACGCGGCCCCTGATCGAACCGCTGGAATTGAGGGCGCTGCTGGCATCGATTTCGGTGCGGTAGTTGTCCCACGAGCCGGCACCCACGGTGACAGACACTTGCGGCTCGACGGTGGGGCGCTTGCGGATCAGGTTGAGGGTGCCGGAAGGGTTGCCGGCACCGATCATCAGGCCCGATGCACCGCGTACCACTTCCACCCGGTCGAACATCGCCAGTGTCGAGGTGCCGAGGGTGTCGCTGTCATACGCGACGGGCAGGCCGTCAATCATGATGTTGTCGATGGCGGAGCCGCGGGAGTAGAACTCCGGGCGTTCACCGCCGGTCTTGCGCATGGTCAGGCCTGGGGTATAAGTCGAAATATCCTCCAGGGACTGCATGTTCTGGTCATCCATGCGCTGGCGGGTGATCACCGTGACCGACTGCGGCGTCTCGCGCATGGAGGTCGCCAGTTTGGTCGCGGTGCTCATGGAACCGGTGGTGTAGGAGCCGGTGCCTTCGGTGGTCTCGCCCAATTGTTGGCCGGTAACGCTGGTGGCCCCCAGCTCCAGGGCGCCGCCTTCGCTGCGGCCGGTGATAGTGACGGTGTTGCCGGAAATGCCGTACGCCACGCCACTGCTCCCCAGCAGCTTCTGCAGCGCCACGGTGGGCTCCATGGAGCCGCGCACGGCGATGCTTTTCAGGCCCTTGAGCTGGTCAGGCGAATACAGCACCTGCAATTTGCTTTGTTGGCCAAAGGCTTGAAGTGCGCTGGTCAAGGACTGGGCGGGAATCTGGAAGCTGATTTCCTGGGCTTGGACCTGGCACGCCAGCGGTAGCGCAGCCATCAGCCCGAGCAGGCTGGGTGCCAGTCGGGGCTTGAGCAGGTGGCGCATCCAGATGGCTTTTGAAAGGGGTGTCAACGTTGTCGGCGCGGGCATTGGCTGGGCTCTTATGGTGGCGATGCTAATGGTAATGATTGTTATTAATGAAAGTGAGACGCAGCAACACACCAGAACCGGAAAAAATCTTCCGGTTAATTTCAGGTATCAGGCCGGAACCTGTTCGATTGCGACTTTTCCAGCTTCCAGCCGTACCAGTTGATCGGCGACATCGAAGTAGCGGTCGTCGTGGGAGATGACGATGATGGTCTTGCCCAGGCGCTTCAGGTCCGGCAGCAACTCGGTGTAGAAAATCCGTCGGAAGGTCGGGTCCTGGTCGGCGGCCCATTCGTCGAACACCAGTACTGGACGCTCCTCCAGCCAGGCGTTGACCAGGGCCAGTCGCTTGCGCTGGCCGGTCGACAGGTCGGTGGTGGTGAACTTGCCGTCACGCACGCTGACCTTGTGGGCGATTTCCAGGCGTTGCAGGTATTTTTGCGCGTCTTGTGGCAAGTGGCTGTCACCCTGGACGACGTCATCGAACAAGTAGTAATCGGCAAAAATGGTGGTGAACAACTGGCGATACTCATCGCGGCCCTGGGCGGTTACCGCTTGCCCATTGAGGCTGACGTCACCTTGTTGCGGAGCATACAGGCCCAGCAGCAGCTTGATCAGTGTGGTTTTGCCGCAGCCGTTTTCACCCACGATAAACACGATGTCGCCTTGCTTGATCTGCAGGTTGACCGGGCCAAGGCGGAAAGGGTCCGCGCCTTCAACCGGAGGGAATGCATACGACACATCCCGCAGTTCGATGCTTTGGATACTGCGCTTTTGCTGTTCGGTATCACTGAGCAACAGGTGCGGCTCGGGCGAGGAGAACTGATCCGACAGTTCCGAGATGCGGCGAAAGGCGATCTTCGCGCGGCTGACAATCGGCAACGTGCCTACCAGATGTTCCAGTGGGCCTTTCATGTACAGCAACACCAGTACGAAGCCGCTCATTACTGCCTTGTCATGGCTGGGCCACACGGTTTGCAGCACCAGCGCCAAGCCGATCACGATGAAAAACAACATGGAACCGAAGGTCTTGGCGATCACGAATGTGTTGATCGAGCGGATCTGCGTCTTGCAGATAAAGTCGGCGGTCGCCTGGATCCCGTGCACAAACATGCGGTGGCGGCGTGGGCGATGGATGCGCAGTTCCTTGGCGCCATCGGCAATTGCGTTGTAATGACGTTGCAAATCGTCCTCGGCTTCCCGCGCAGCCTCGAAGCCCTTGACCCCGCTGGACTGCGCGATGAACTGGGCGCCGGTACCGATGGCGATGGCCACCAGCATCAACAGGAACATCGGCCATGACAGCAGCGCCAGATAGCCCAGGCAGCCCAGCGTTACGGTCATCGAAATGGCCAGGGGCGCAAAGGCGAAGGCGAAGTCGCTGATGGTGTCGACGTCGTGGGTCAGTACCGGGATCAGTCGGTGGCTGCGATAGCGCTCGATCTGATCGATGGGCGCGGCGAGAACCTTCTCCCCCAGGGTCTTGCGCAACGTGGCGATGATGTTCTGGCCGACGAAGTTGGTGCCGATGTCGGAAAAAATCGAGCTGAGCAGGGCCAGCAGGCACAGGCCGGCAAACAGGGCCACCACACTGCCGGTGGGGCTGCTGTCGGCGTGCAGGGCATTGTTGATGGTCGCCAGCAATACCGTCACGCTCAAGCCGCCGATCATGCCCAGCAGGATGGAAAGGGCGACGATTAACCTGAAGGGTTTGAGCAGGGTAAACAATTCATGAATGGCGCCGCGCGTTGGCTGGGTCATGAGGGGACGGTTCCTTGGGTGGAATAGGCAGATACCCTTTAGAACGTCTGGTCACGCGCTTAATTTAGACGGTCGCCGATTGACGGCGACCTCGCTGGAGCGGGAGGTTGCGGCAGGCCTCAGAGATCGCGCACAACCCGAAATCCGATCCAGTCGCCGCGGGTTTGCGGGTAGATGTTGTTGCGGTTGCCCGAGCGGGAAAACACCGGTGCTTCGCCCCAGTCATTGCCACGAATCTGGCGGGACTCACAGCCCGGTTCCACCCAGGCGCTGCCATCGGTCGGCGCCCCGACATAGTTGGTGTGTTCGCAGTCGGCCAGCCACTCGTAGACGTTGCCGTGCATGTCGTACATGCCAAAGGCGTTGGGTGGGTAACTGCCCACCGGCGACGAATAGCTATAACCATCTGCCGGGCCGTACGTGTTGGCGTGCTCGGCGATGCTGTAGCCCTTGCCCGCATCAAACGGGAACGGGAATGGCCCGGTGGAGCCGGCGCGGGCAGCGTATTCGCGTTGGGCTTCGCTGACCATCTGGTAGGTGTGGCCGGTTTTTTTCGACAGCCAGGCGACGTAGTTCTTCACGTCGTCAAAGTCCATGCACGCCGCAGGCTGGCGCGGGCCCTGGGGGTAGCGCGGCTTGCTGGCGATGCATTCGCGGCCCGGGCGTTCATCGCCGTTGGCGATCTTGACCCCGGTCTGGCGCACGTAGCTGTCCCACTCACCGGCGGTGACCTGGAAGCGGCTCATGGCAAAGGGTTTGGCAAAGGTGACATCGTGCATCGGGCCTTCGTCGGGCTCGCGGCCGACTTCATCTTCCGGCGTGCCCATGGTGAAGGTGCCGGCGGGCAGCACGACCATTTCGGGGCAGTCCTTGCAGTCCTTGAACACCTTGCCCGGCTGTGGCGCGGCGGCTGCCTGGGCGAGGCCTGGCAGCAAGGCGCCGCACAGCATCGTCAGGGCCAGGGCGGCCAGGGGTTTGAGGCGGGACGGAGCGGGAGTGTCACTGTTCATGGGGCATCTCGATCAAAAGGAAAAAGGGGCGTCAAAACCGTTGGCTGAGCAAGGTCATGAAGCGCTGGATCTCGGTTGATGTGTTGAGCAGGCCGGGAGAGGTGCGTACCACGGGGCCCACGTCGCGCTCCACGGCATCGATCACCACGCGGTTCTTCATCATGTGCGCCGCAACCTCGCCGCTGTCCTGGCCCTTGACCCGGAAGAACGTAAAGCCTGCCGACAGCGCGGGGCTGCGCGGCGTCACCAGTTCGATTTGCGGGTGGGCCAGCAACTGGCCTTTGAGTTCGTCGTTGAGTTGGTGAATGCGCGCCTGCACCTGTGCCTTGCCCAGTTGCAAGTGCAGCTTGAAGGCCTCGTCTAGCGCCCAGCGATGTTCGAAGGCGTGATAGCCGCCGGGGGTCATGGTGGTCGCGAAGTTATTGTCCTGGGAGAACGTCGGCACCATCGGCGTCACGTAGGTGTTTTGCTCGGAACGGGCGCAGATCAGCCCGGTACCGCGGGGGCCGAACATCCATTTGTGGGTGCCGGCAATAAAGAAATCACAATGCATGTCGGGGAAGTCGAGGTTTTCCACGCCGAAACCGTGCACACCGTCGACCACGTAGAGGATGCGATCCTTGTCGTCACGGTTGCGGTTGTGTTCATCCACCAGTTTGCCGATCTCGCCAATCGGCAATTTGACGCCGCTGCCGGACTGCACCCACGTCATGCCAAGTACACGGGTGTTGGGGCGGATATTGCGCTTGATCGAACCGAGCACCTCGTCGACCGACACGCGGTTGGCGTCCTCGAACAGCTTGATCTTGCGCACCTGGGTGCCTTGTTTGCGCACCCTGAAATCGAGGCTGTATTCGGTGGCGTAATGTTCGTGGACGGTGGTGAGGATCTCCTGGTCAGGGCGCACCTGGATTCCGCCATAGATCATCGCCAGGCCTTCGGATGTGCTGCCGGTCAGTGCGATCTGGCCAGGTTTCGCGTTCAGGTAGCGGCCGGCCCATTCGCGCACCTGGCCTTCACGCTTCCAGGTTTCCTGCAGGTCCCAATCCATGGCCAGGCCCGGGTTGCGGTCGATCTGCGCGCGGTAGCGGTCAATCGCATCGCGCACCGGCTTGGGGTGCGAGGTCACCAGGAAGTTGGAAAAATGCAGGTAGTCCGGGTCCTGGGTGAACAACTGGCGAAAGCCTGCCCATGAGTCGCCGGGTGGCGCCGCATTGCCTGCCAGGGCCTGGGGAATGATGGCGGTGCCCAGCGGCAGGCTCGCGGCGAGAAGCCCGGCCTGCTTGAGAAACGTACGGCGGTCGGTCATGAATTCACTTCATTCATTGGGGGTGGTTCAGCGATTGGCCAAGGGCTTGGCAGCTTTTTGTACCTGGTCCCAGACCCGCAGGAAGTTACCGCCCCACAGTTTGGCGATATCGGCTTCGGAGTAGCCGCGCTGGATCAGTTCGGCGGTGACATTGCGCACCTCGCCGACGTTCTCCCAGCCCTGGACGCCGCCGCCTTCGTTGAAGTCTGAAGCGATGCCGACGTGATCGATGCCGATCTTGCGCACGGTGTAGTCGATGGCGTCGCCCAGGTCCTTGAGCGTGGCCTTGGGTTCCTCGTCGAGAATCGCGTACAGCGCGCTGGCGTACTGGCCGAATTTTTGCTCGGACCAGGCCGAGATGATCGGATCGCCTGGCATCAGGGCCATGGCCAGGTTGGGTAGCGGGGGTAGATCAAAGCGTGCCCGCAGGGCGTTGAGCTTGTCTTGGGTGGGCTGGCTGAGCGGGCGCAGGTAAGCCGAGAAACCGACGACCTGGACCACGCCGCCGCTGTTTTTGATAAGTTGCATTTCCTTGTCGCTGAGGTTGCGCGGGATGTCCACCGAGGCGCGCGGTGCCGAGTGCGAGGCAACCATCGGCGTGCGACTCAGTTGGGCGACTTGCTCCAGGGCCTTGGTCGACATTTGCGAAACATCGATGATCACCCCCAGGTCATTGAGGCGCTGTACCGCTTGTTTGCCCATGTCCGAGAGACCGTCGAGGGCATCGGGCGAATCATTGAAAAACGGCAGTGGGCGTGACGAATCGGCCCAGGCGTTATTGCCAATGTAGCTGAAGCCGAACATACGCATGCCGCGTGCGGTCCACAGGTCCAGTTGGTTCAGGTCGTTGCCCAGCGGGTAGGCGTTGAGCATGCTGATAAACACCGCAAACTTGCCTTCGCCGTGCAGGCGCCGGAAGTCATCCGGCGTATAGGCAATGCCCACCTGATTGGGAAAATCGCGGACCATGCCGGTGATGATCTTGTAGCGGACTTCCTGTTGGTGACGGGCTTCTTCGACAAAACCTTCGGTGGGCTTGTGCGGGGCATTCGGACCGTTCCACATTTCCGGCCAGCCGAAAATCGTCAGTGCAGCACCGGACAGTCGGCCACGGCTGGCCTTGGCCAGGTCGAACTGGCCGGCACCGTCCTTGTCCGCCTCGTTGCCGGTGGCGCCGAAGTCGAGCATCACGGTGATGTGACTGTCGAACGACAGCAAGCGGTCCTGCAACTCATCGGCTTGCTTGATGACCTCCAGCGGGTAGCCGGCGTTGCCCTTGAACCAGTGATCCCAGACCAGGAAGCCCGCACCTGCGCCAATGGCCAGGACCAGCGGCAGGCCCAGGTACAGCGCCTTTTTCGAACGTGGTTTTGTCATTGCCATCTCAGTCAGTTGAGGCCTTTGCTATCAGGGAAGAACGAGTGATGGCTGCACAAATTTAGGCGGTGGCCACTGACGGTAAATTTCCCCCTGCCGGGAACGTTCTAGCTTGGATAAAGCCTGCTTGATGGCTGACACAGGTAAAGCAATGACGATTTCTCGACGAGGGTTCATCGCAGGCTTGGCGCTGACCGGCGCCGTGGTGCCCGCGGCCTATTACGCCCATCGTGAGTTGACGCGTGAAGAAGAGTCTCCGATCACGCCGGGGGAGGCCACGGTCGACCTTGCGGACACCGCTGGCCAGCAGTTGGCGAACAGCCTGAGGGGTGTCTGGAGCCTGCGGTTCAAGGGGCGGGATGCCGGGCTTGCGGGCTTGCCGCTCAGCGGGCTGGAGCTGCTGCTCGACGTCGCTCCACGTGGTCGTGGCCTGCGGGGCTATCTGGACACCGCCGAACAACTGCGCTCGGACGAAGAACCACGCTACCGGGTGATCGGTGACCTGGCGCCTGGCAATGGCGCTCGACTGTACGTGCGGTTGATCGACCGTGATGCGCCGGACGCCGCGCCGACCCATGAACTCATCATGATCCTTGATGAAGTGTGGGGCGAGTTCGGGAATGCCGGTGGTGGAACCCTCAGCGGGCAAATCCTGCGCCTGGATCGGCCATTGGCGTTGCTTGAGCTGGACAACCATTTTGTCGCCACCAAGCAGCTGTTTCCCGAGGCCCGGGAGCGTATCGGCCTGCATCCGACGTTGCTGGCCTGGTTGATTGCTCCCGAACATCGCCTGTTTCACCAGCTCTGGCACGCCTCCCGTGATCAGTGGCACAAACTCTCCGAAGAGAAGCGCAACGCCCTGCGCGGGATTGGCTGGCAACCCGGGCCACGGGACAAGGAGCGCGACGCCCGCGGCCCGCACAAGGACCGCAATGGCTCGGGTATCGATTTCTTTTTCATGCACCGGCACATGCTGGGCACTGCACGGTCCATGCAGGACTTGCCTTCATGGCCGTACTTTCCCCAGCCGCAGCCTGCACTTGAGCGTGACCGGCAGGGGTTTATCCGGTACTTCGACAACCAGGACGGCTTCGCACTGCCGCCGACCTGGATGGCCAGTGATGATGCCGAATACACCCAGTGGGTCAGCGATATCAAGGCGGCCGAGACCTACCACAGCAACTTCGAAGTCTGGGAGTCGCAGTACCGCGACCCGCGCTACCTGGCCAAGTTGACGCTGGGGCAGTTCGGTTCAGAAGTCGAGCTTGGCCTGCATGACTGGTTGCACATGCGCTGGGCGTCGGTGCCGCGGGACCCGTCCAACGGTGCGCCCGTACCGTTTGCCCGTGACCCTGCGGACTTCGCTGCGCGCTGGTACACGGCGCAGAACGACTTTCTCGGTGATCCGTTTTCATCCCATGTGAACCCGGTGTTCTGGCACTTTCATGGGTGGATTGATGATCGGGTCGAGGATTGGTTTCGGGCCCATGAGCGTTTTCATCCGGGTGAAGTGAGCCGGCTGGAGGTCAACGGCGTGCCGTGGTTTGCGCCGGGGCGTTGGGTGGAGGTGGATGACCCATGGTTGGGGCCGGACACCCACGGTTGCAGTACTGTGCCGGGTTTGCAGATGGGCAAGTCGATGGAGATGGACCCGGAAACCATGAAGCTGGCGCTGCGGATTACCTTCGGGGCGGATGAGGACAAGCTGGCCGAGCTGTTTCGCAAGGTGCCGAAGCGTCCCTGGTATGCGCGGCATTTGAAGGTCAAGGAGCGGGTGCTCTAAAGCGCGCCGCTCAACGGTGGGAGCCGGGCAAGCCCGGCTTTCATTCAGTTAATTGTGCTTGCTGGCACCTGCCAGCCGCCCCCCAGCGCCTTATACAGCGCAATGCTTGCGTTCAGCCGTGATCGGCGCAATTGCACATTCAAATCCTGCGCCGCGTATAACGTACGCTGCGTCTCCAGCACCGTCAGCAGATCCTCCGCTCCGGCCTCGTATCGGCTCTGGGCAATCTCGAAGGCAGTCTGCGCCTCCCTCAGTTCCTCGCTCTGCCACTGGCGCTGCGCATCCAGCCCGCGAATGCTGCTCAGGGCTTTTTCCACATCGGCAAAGCCATTGATGATGGCGCCCCGGTACGTCTGCAGCAGCTCATCCTGGCGCGCCCGGGCCTTGTCCCGCTCGGCGCTCAGGCGGCCGTTGTTGAAGATCGGTGCGACCAGGCCGGAAGTGAGGTTGTAGAACGGGCTGCGTAATACGTCGCCGAGCTTATCGGCGCCCGAGCCAAGGTCGGCACTGAGGGTGAGGGTGGGCAGCATGGCTGCCCGGGCCACGGTGACGTCTGCCTGGGCTGCTGCCAGCCGGGCCTCGGCACTGGCGATGTCGGGACGGCGGCTGAGCAGTTGGCTGGGAACACCGGCGGCGATGCCCGGCCAGTTCAATTGGGCGAAGGGTTGCGGGGCCAGGTGCAGGTCCTGCACCGGTGTGCCCAGCAGTGCCGCGAGGCTGATCAAGGCCTCGTCGGCCTGTTGCTGTGCCAGCGGCAGTTGGCGTTGTTGTGCGGCCACGAGGCTTTTTTGCTGGGCCAGTTCCAGGGCGGTGGCGGAGCCTGCATCGTGGCGAGTCTGCACCAGCTTCAACACGTTTTGGGCGTTGTCCAGGTTGAGTTGGGCGATGCGCAGTTGCTCACGCAATGACAGCCACTGGGTATAGCTGGTCGCAACACCGCTGAGCAGGGTCAGTTCCACGGTGGCCTGGTCGAATTCGCTGGCGCGCACCTCTTCCACGGCGCTGTCCCGGGCGGCTCGCTTGCCACCCCAGAAATCAATTTCGTAAGTGGCGCTCAGGCGCGCATCGAAGTAATCCACGGCCTTGTTGCTGCTGGTAGCGTCCAGCTGGCTGTAGCCCTTGCCCCGCAGCAGCTTCTGGCGGTTTGCATTGAACGCGCCGGTGAGTTCAGGCAGCAACGGTGCGCCGGCTATCACTGCGCTGGCCTGGGCCTGGCGCACCCGGGCCATGGCGCTGGCCAGGTCGTAACTGCCGCTGCGGGCCTGTTCGATCAGTTGGTTGAGCTGGGGGCTGTCGAAACTTGTCCACCATTGTTGGTTGGCCCGCAGCGCCGTTGCGTCGCTTGCGCTGTGCCAGGCGGGCGGTGTTTGCATGCCTGCGCCCGGACGCGGTGCGGGGCTGCTGCAGGCGGCCAGCAGCAGGCTGGCGGCGAGGAGGGTCAGGGACACTTTCATAGGGCGATCATTCACTGGTAAGGGCCTTGACCGGGTCAAGTCGAGCGGCTTTGCGGGCCGGCATGAAACCGAAGATAACGCCGGTGACCAGGGCGCAGAAGAAGGCCCCCACGGCGGCCGGAATCGAGAACGCGACGGCCACGTTGCTGAGGATCAGCACGCCGCCCACCAGCAGGGCGAGGCCGATGCCGGTGACGCCGCCGACCACAGAGAGCATCACCGCTTCAGTGAGGAACTGGCGCAGGATGTCCCGCTGCCGCGCCCCGGTGGCCATGCGAATGCCGATTTCCCGGGTGCGTTCACGTACGGTCATCAGCATGATATTCATCACCCCGATACCTCCCACCAGCAGCGAAATCGCGGCAATCGAGCCGAGCATCAGTGACAAGGTGTTCTGGGTGCGTGCCTCGGCCTGGATCATCGCGGCATTGTTGGTCAGTTCAAAGTCGTGCTTGCCGTTGTGCAGGCGCAGCAACAACTGATTGATAGCCTGTTCGGCGTCGTGCACGTTGCGCGCGTCGGTGGCGGCAATCACTACGTATTCGGGGTTATAGCTGCCGAACAAGCGCACGCTGGCGGCAGAGTAGGGGATGGCGATACGGTCGTCGCTGTCTTTGTCGCCGGAGCTGGCGCCTTTTTCGGCGAGCACACCGACCACCTGGAATGGAACGTTTTCGATCAGGATGTATTGCCCGATCGGGTCGGTCACATCCTTGAACAGCTTGTCGCGTACCCGTTTGCCGATCACTGCCACTGTGGCTCCGGCGCGCTCGTCGGCCTCGGTGAAGTAACTCCCCTCGACCACTGGCCAGTTGAAAATGGCCGGGAAATTGGTGTCATTGCCCCCGACATACGCCATATGGTCGACGTTGCCAAAGCGAACGCCGGCCTCTGCGCCGTTCACCGGCATGATGCGCTTGACCTGAGGCAGGGCCGCCAGGGCGGCCACGTCGTTGAGGGTGATCACGCCGGGTGGTGTGCGCGGGTTGGGCGCCGACCCGCTGACGTAGAGGATATTGGAGCCGAAAGCGCCCATCTGCGCCATCACCTGGCGCTTGCTGCCTTCGCCCACCGCCAGCATCACCACCACCGACGCCACGCCGATGATGATCCCCAGCAGCGTCAGCGCCGTGCGAAAACGGTTGATCCACATCACCCGCCACGCGGCTTGCACGGCATCCAGCAGCTCGGCTTTCCAGGCGCCGTTGTGCTCGGCGCCGTCGGCCAGGCGCTGGCGCAGGTCCACGGCTTGCAACGCGCCGGAGATGGCCACGGGGGGCGTCTCGCTGGTCTCGGCAGAGTCGCTGATGATCAGCCCGTCGCGGATCTCGATGATGCGATTGGCCCGCGCCGCGACTTCGCGGTCGTGGGTGATCAGGATGACCACGTGGCCCTGGCTGGCCAGTTCGTCCAGCAGGGTCATGACCTCGGCGCCGCTGTGGCTGTCGAGGGCGCCGGTGGGTTCGTCGGCGAGGATGATATGCCCGCCGTTCATCAACGCCCGGGCAATCGACACCCGCTGTTGCTGGCCGCCGGAAAGCTGGTGCGGGCGGTTGCCGGTGCGCTCGGCCAGGCCCAGGCGCGTGAGCAGGGCCTTGGCGCGGGCATGGCGTTCGGCGGCGCTGATACCGGCATAGATCGCCGGCATCTCGACGTTTTCCTGGGCCGAGCCGGATGGGATCAGGTGATAGCCCTGGAACACGAAACCGAAGGCCTCGCGGCGCAGCCAGGCGAGTTCGTCGCTGTCGAGCCGGGCGACGTTTTCCCCGGCGAACAGGTAGTCGCCCTCGGTGGGGCGGTCGAGGCAGCCGAGGATATTCATCAGCGTGGATTTGCCGGAGCCGGAGGCGCCGACAATCGCCACGAATTCCCCGGCATGGATCGCCAGGTCGATGCCGCGGAGCACATCAACCTGCGGCGTGTCGCCGCCGCCGTAGGATTTGCGGATGCCCTTGAGTTCGATCAGTGGGGTCGACATTCAACCTCCGCTGCCATCGGCCGGGCCGATCAGCAGGTGATCGCCTTCGTTCAGGCCTTCCAGCACCTGGACTCGCAGGCGGTCGCTGAGGCCCAGGCGGATTTCGCGTTGCTCGATGCTGCCGTTTTTCGCCACCACGCGGGCGATCTGTTTGTCGCCGCCGAGGCTGCCTTGCAGGGCGGCGACCGGCGCGGTCAGGGTGTCCCTGGCCTGGCCGGCGACGAAGAATACCTGGGCGGTCATTTCCGCCATCAAGGCGTTATCGGTGTTGTCGACGTCCAGCAGCACCGTGTAAAGCACCACTCGCCCGGTGCCGCTTTTGCTGGCGCTGCTCGGGCTGCCACCGCCCTGGCTGGTTTCGTTGAGCGGCTTGGGCGGGATCGGCAAAATCTGCCGTACGGTGCTGGTCCAGCGCCGGCTGCCGCCGCTCAGGGTGGTGAAGTAGGCCGTCATGCCGGGTTTGACATGGCCGATGTCGGCTTCCGAGACTTCGGCCCATACGGTCATCGGCGAAAGCTTGGCGATCCGCAGGATCAGCGGGGTTTGCTGCTGGGCGTTGAGTGTCTGGCCTTCCCGGGCGTCCACCGCGACCACGGTGCCGCTCATCGGCGCATAAATGCGCGTGTAGCCCAACTCTGCCTCGTCACTGCGCAGGCTGGCCTTGGCCTGTCGGATCTGCGCCAGGAACATGTCGACCCGCGCCTGGGTGGCGCTCAGCTCGGCCTTGGCAGTTTGCACGTCTTCTTCCCGGGTGGCGTTACCGGCTTCCAGGCGTTGCTGGCGCTGATACTTCTGGCGAGCCAGTTCGTGCTGGGCTCGTTGCTCCTGCAACTGGGCCTGCAGGTTCTCGATGGCGTAGCGGCTGGCGTCGAGCTTGGCTTTTTGCGTGGAGGGGTCGATCTCTACCAGCAATTGGCCTTCCTTGACCTGGGCACCGGCCTCGACGTGAATCTTCTGGATCTGTCCGGACGCTTGGGCGCCCACGTCGACGTAGCGCCGGGGTTGCAGGGTGCCCAGGGCCGTGACGCTGCTTTCGATATCGCCCCGGGTCACGGTGACGGTCGCCAGCTTGTCCCGGCCCGACGGCAGGACCTGCCAGGCTGCTAAAGCGATGATGGGGATGAGGCACGCGACCACAAGCAGGGCGCGTCGGGCAGGTCGAGGACGTTTCATGCACAGTTCCAGCCAGGAAAGATCGGCCCGCAGGAGCGGGAAGCTGACAGGTAGACGAGGAAATTGTCCGGGGATTTAGGCCGTTACATATGCCGTTACAGGTGTGTCAGGCAAAATAATTGGCCGGCGTTGCAAGTCTTGTTTAAAACTAGATGAGAATTACTATAAATTACACGTACTTCAAACTGCCATCATCGGGCTGCGTCACCGAATCGGCCGTTATCTTCGTATTCAAAGGACCTAATGCCGCCTCCAGGCGGTCGGGAGTCATGTTGGAAAACTACTATCGCGAGCTGGTGTGTTTCCTCAACGCCAAGCTGGGCAACCGTCAGGTGGCCGAAGATGTGGTGCATGACGCTTATGTGCGGGTGCTGGGGCGTGCCAGTGAGGTCCCGATCGAGCAGCCCCGGGCGTTTCTCTATCGCACGGCGCTGAACCTGGTGATCGACGGTCATCGGCGCAACGCCCTGCGCCAGGATGAACCCCTGGAAGTACTCGACAGCGAGGAGCGTTTTTCGCTGTCTTCGCCCCATCACTGCCTGGACCACGGCCAGCGCCTGGAAATGCTTGAGCGCGCGCTGGCCGAGCTGCCGGCGCTCTGCCGTGACAGTTTCCTGTTGCGCAAGCTCGACGGCCTGTCCCACCTGCAAATCGCCGAGCGCCTGGGTATTTCCCGCGCGCTGGTGGAAAAACACATCGTCAATGCCATGAAGCATTGCCGGGCGCGCATGCGTGAGTGGGATGCGCACTGATTCCAGCGTTAGCTAAATTTTATTTCATTGTCCTCGTCTCCTATCAACACACGACCTGTTGCTGTGCCTTCAGGTCTCTGAGGCTTTCCCGCCCCACTGCCACGGGGCTTATCCAGAGGACACTGGAATGACACAGGCAATTGCATCGCCCGCCGTTCACGACCTGATCGGTATCGGGTTCGGCCCTTCGAACCTGGCGCTGGCCATCGCCCTGCAGGAACGCGAGAAAGCCCAGGGCAAACTGGACGTGCTGTTCCTCGACAAACAGGCCGACTACCGCTGGCACGGCAACACCCTGGTCACCCAGAGTGAATTGCAGATTTCCTTCCTCAAGGACCTGGTGACCCTGCGCAATCCCACCAGCCCTTATTCCTTCGTCAATTACTTGAAAGCCCACGGGCGCCTGGTGGATTTCATCAACCTGGGTACCTTCTATCCGTGCCGCATGGAGTACAACGACTACCTGCGCTGGGTTTCCGGGCAGTTCCAGGCGCAAAGCCGCTACGGCGAGGAAGTGCTGGCCATCGAGCCGATCCTGCATCAGCAGCAGGTAGAGGCGCTGCGGGTGATTTCCCGGGACGCCCAGGGTGAACAGCACGTGCGCACCACCCGCTCGGTGGTGGTCAGCGCCGGTGGTACGCCGCGTATTCCGGCGTCGTTCAAGGCGCTCAAGGATGACGGTCGGGTGTTCCATCACTCCCAGTACCTGGAACGCATGGCCCAGCAACCGTGTGTCGACGGCAAGCCGATGCGCATCGCGATCATCGGTGGTGGCCAGAGCGCAGCCGAGGCGTTTATCGACCTCAACGACAGCTTCCCGTCGGTGCAGGTCGACATGATCCTGCGCGGCTCGGCCCTCAAGCCTGCGGATGACAGCCCGTTCGTCAACGAAGTGTTCTCGCCGGAGTTCACCGACCTGGTGTTCCAGCAGAACGGCAGCGAGCGCGAGCGCCTGGTCAACGAATACCACAACACCAACTATTCGGTGGTGGACCTGGACCTGATCGAGCGCATCTACGGGATCTTCTACCGCCAGAAAGTCTCCGGCATTGCCCGTCACGCGTTCCGTACCCTGACCACCGTGGAAAAAGCCACGGCCGGGCCGCTGGGTGTGGAGTTGGCGCTGCGCAACAACGCCACCGGCGAAACCAGCCTCAACCATTACGATGCCGTCGTACTGGCCACCGGTTACGAGCGCCAGATGCATCGTCAGTTGCTCGCACCGTTGGCCGACTATATGGGCGACTTTGAAGTCAGCCGCGACTACCGCATCGTCACCGACGAGCGCTGCAAGGCCGGCATCTACATGCAGGGCTTCAGCCAGGCCAGCCATGGCCTGAGCGATACCTTGCTGTCGATCCTGCCGATCCGTGCCGACGAGATTGCTGCGTCGCTGTACGAACATGACCGCAGCCGCGGCAAGAGCCGTTCGGTGCAGGACGTGTTGCTGGCCACCGCCAGCTGACAGGCTGCACTTGAACCGCGGGGGCGGCTGCTGATACTGTACAAAAAACCAGTATCGGTAGAAGCCCCATGCAGTTGATCGAAAAACTCAGCATCCTCGCCGACGCCGCCAAGTACGACGCGTCCTGCGCCAGCAGCGGCGCGCCCCAGCGCAGCTCGGAAGGCAAGGCGGGGCTGGGCTCCACCGATGGCATGGGCATCTGCCACAGCTACACGCCCGACGGTCGCTGCGTGTCGTTGCTCAAGGTGCTGCTGACCAACTTCTGCCTCTACGATTGCCAATACTGCGTCAACCGCCGCTCCAGCGACGTGCCCCGTGCACGCTTCAGCCCGGAGGAGGTGGTGACCCTGACCCTCGACTTTTACCGGCGCAACTGCGTCAGCGGGCTGTTTCTCAGCTCCGGCATCATCCGTTCGGCCGACTACACCATGGAGCAGCTGGTGCGGGTCGCCAAACTCCTGCGCGAAGAGCATGACTTTCGCGGCTACATCCACCTCAAGACCATTCCCGAAGCCGACCCGGCACTGATTGCCGAGGCGGGGCGGTATGCCGATCGCCTCAGCGTGAATATCGAGTTGCCAACGGACAAGAGCCTGCAAACCCTGGCGCCCGAGAAGCAGATCGTCTCGATCAAGCAGGCCATGCAAACCATCTATACCGGTGAGCAGACGGTGCTCAACGAACCCCGCGCGCCGCGTTTCGCGCCGGCCGGGCAGAGCACGCAGATGATCGTCGGTGCCGATGACACCGACGACAGCACCATCCTCCACAGCGCCGAGGCGTTGTACGGCAATTTCAAACTGCGCCGGGTGTATTACTCGGCGTTCAGCCCGATCCCCAACAGCCCGAAAAGCGTGCCCCTGGCCGCGCCGCCGCTGATGCGCGAGCACCGCTTGTACCAGGCGGATTTCCTGTTGCGCAGCTACGGGTTCAGCGCCAATGAACTGTTTGAAGGGCCGGGCGACCTGGCCCTGGATATCGACCCCAAGCTGGCCTGGGCGCTGGAGCACCGCGAGGTGTTCCCGCTGGACTTGAACCGGGCCGAGCCGACGCTTATTGCGCGCATTCCCGGAATTGGCCTGCGCACCACCCAGCGGCTGGTGGACCTGCGTCGCCAGCGCAAGATCCGCTTCGAAGACCTGGCGCGCATGCGGTGTGTGCTGACCAAGGCCAAGCCGTTTTTCATCACCAGCGACTACCACCCGCAGCAAGCGGAAAGCACCAGCGTGCTGCTGCGCGAACAACTGCGCGACCGCCCGCAGCCGCAGCAAATGGGGCTGTGGGGATGATCAGCCTGGAATGCGACAACCTGTTCAGCACCTGGCGCGAGCAGGCGCGCTGGTTGCTCAGCCATCAGATCGACCCCAGCCACGTGAGTTGGGGCGTGGCCGAGGTGGCGGACCTGTTTGCCACCGACGAGCAGTACCCGGCCGAGTGCGGGCCGTTCCAGGCGCGGATTCCCAAGGCGCTGCTGGAGCTGCTGGAGTCTGCCGCGTGTTATCACGGTGAACAGCGCTGGAGCCTGTTGTATGAGGTGCTGTGGCGCGTCAGCCATGGGGACCGCACGGCGATGATGTCGGGGGACAAGCTGGGCAGCGAATTGCAGCGGCGGATCAAGCAGGTGCAGCGCGAGGCCCATCACCTGCATGCGTTTGTGCGGTTTATCGCATTGCCGGCAGAGGCGGGGCCGCAGTTGCCGGAGTACGTGGCGTGGCATGAGCCGGCCCACGATATCTTGAAGGTGGCCAGCCAGCATTTTGTCGGGCGCATGGGGCGTCATCGCTGGATGATCGCCACGCCCCTGGATGGGGTTTATTACGACGGGGAGCAGTTGATTCACCAGCGGCAATGCCCGGTGGAATGGCAGGCGTTGGCGCAGAATGTCGAGGATCCCCACAGTGCGATGTGGTTGACGTACTACAGCCATATCTTTAACCCGGCGCGGTTGAATCCGAAGGTGATGGAAGGGCATTTGCCGAGCCGGTTCTGGAAGAATCTGCCGGAGGGCAAGTTGATTCCGGGACTGATCAGCGAGGCGCGTACGGGCAAGCAGCGGGATGGGCAGGCGAAGATGATTGGGGCGCGTCCAGGCAAGCGAATTTCAAGCGGGCACGGTTAAATGTGGGAGCGGGCTTGCTCGCGAATGCGGTGTGTCAGCAGCACATCCAGCGACTGATACACCGCATTCGCGAGCAAGCCCGCTCCCACATTTGATCTCTATTGCCTGTAGGGGCGGGTTCAGGCCAGTTCGGTGGCGGTGTTTTTTACGACCGCCAGCTCGGGATGCGCCACCAATTTATCGATGTGCAATTCATCATTGTTCAGCCAGGTTTCCGTCAGCACGCGGTAGTGCTCCATGTCCCGGCAGCGCATGCGCAGGCTGTAGTCGAACGGCCCGCTGATCAACTGGCACTCGAACACTTGCGGGCAGGCTTTGACACATGCCTCGAACGCCTTCTGCGCCGAGCGCCCGCTCTGGTTGGAGAGGGCCACCAGCACCAGCAGTGACAGCCCCGGCGAGACCATCTGCACGTCGATGATCGCCCCATAACCCCGGATGACCCCGCGTCGTTCCAGCTTGCGTACCCGTTCCAGGCACGGCCTGGGCGTCAGGTGCACCAGCGACGAGAGTTTTTCGTAGGTGATGCGTCCCTGGTGCCGTAACACGTCGATGATGGCTTCATCGATGCGGTCCAGCACAGGTGAGGCGTTCGGTCCGGTGGCCTTGGTATCCATGGTGTGTGGTGTTCACTTCAATCGGTTGGAAAGAAATTGCTGCAAGCGTTCGCTGTTCGGCTGGTCGAGGATATCCGCTGCGCCTTGTTCCTCGACGCGGCCCTGATGCAGGAACAGCACTTGGCTGGACACCTGGCGGGCAAAGCCCATTTCGTGGGTGACCATGAGCATGGTACGACCTTCCTCCGCCAACGTCTGTATGACTTTGAGCACTTCTCCTACAAGTTCAGGGTCGAGGGCCGAAGTGGGTTCGTCGAACAGAATGATCTCCGGTTCCATCGCCAGGGCCCGGGCGATGGCCACGCGCTGTTGCTGGCCGCCGGAGAGGAATGCCGGGTATTGGTCCGCCACCCGGCCCGGCAGGCCGACCTTGTCGAGGTACAGGCGTGCGCGTTTTTCCGCCTCGGCGGCGCTCACCCCCAGCACCCGGCGCGGCGCCATGGTGATGTTTTCCAGCACGGTCATGTGGCTCCACAGGTTGAAGTGCTGGAACACCATGGCCAGGCGGGTGCGCAGGTTCTGCAATTGCGCCTGGTGCGGCGCGCGCGTGCCGGCGCGGCCTTGCTGCATTTCGATGCTGATGCCATCAAGGGTGATAACCCCGGCGTCCGGCTGTTCGAGGAAGTTGATGCATCGCAGCATCGTGCTCTTGCCGGAGCCGCTGGCGCCGATCAGGCTGATCACGTCGCCGTTGCGCGCGTTCAGTGAAACGCCCTTGAGCACCTCATGCTCGCCATAGCGTTTGTGCAGGCCTTCGACCTGGAGTTTGACGTTGGCGTTTTCGGCCACGGCGACCGGCTGGGTAGCGGGGCGTACATCGGTGGGATAAGCGGCCAGGGCCTGCGCGGACTGATTCATGGGTTAGCCTCGGGTAGGAACAAGAAAACGCATCCAGCGACGTTCGGCCAGTCGAAACAGGCCCACCAGTGCAAAGGACAGCAGCATGTACAACAGGGCAGCGATGCCGAAGGCCTGGAACGTCAGGAACGTCTCGGCGTTGGCGTCGCGGGCCACCTTGAGGATGTCGGCAATGGTGGCGGTAAACGCCAGGGACGTGGCGTGCAGCATCAGGATCATTTCATTGCTGTAGGCCGGCAGTGCGCGACGCAGTGCGGCGGGCACTACCACAAACAGGTTCAGGCGCCAGCCATGCAGGCCGTAGGCCTTGGCGGCTTCGATCTCGCCGTGGGGGATGTTGCGAATCGCCCCGGCAAAGATTTCCACGGTGTAGGCGCACGTGTTCAGTACAAACGCCAGCAGCGTGCAGTTCAGTGCATTGCGAAAAAACTGGTTGAGCAGGGCGTTGTCCTGCACCACGTCCAGGCCGTAGAGGCCGGTGTAGCAAATCAGCAACTGGATATACAGCGGTGTGCCGCGAAACAGGTAGGTGTAGACCTCCACTGGCCAGCGAATCCAGAAGTGTTCCGACACCCGCGCGATCGCCAGCGGGATCGACAGGATGAAGCCCAGCACCACCGAGATAATGAACAGCCACAGGGTCATCGCCACCCCGGAAAAGCCGTTACCGTCGGTGAACAGGTAGGCCAGGCCGTATTGCTGGATCAGTTCGATCATCGCGCCATCCCCTTGATGCCCACGTTGTAGCGCCGTTCCAGGCGTTTGAAGATGCGGTTGGAGAGGGTGGTGATCACCAGGTACACCAGGCCCGCGAGGATCAGGAAATACAGCGGGTCATTGGTGGTCTTGCCGGCGTTTTGTGCGGCCTTGACCAGGTCTGACAGGCCGATGATCGACACCAGCGCGGTGGACTTGAGCAACACCAGCCAGTTGTTGCCCAGGCCCGGCAGGGCAAAGCGCATCAGTTGCGGGAACAGCACCAGGCGAAAGCGCTGCCAGCGGCTCAGGCCGTAGGCGGTGGCGGCTTCCAACTGGCCGGCCGGCACGCTGAGAATCGCCCCACGAAAGTTTTCGGTGAAGTACGCACCGTAGATAAACCCGAGGGTAATGACACCGGCGGTGAACGGGTCGATTTCGAAGTAGGCCCAGCCGAGCATTTCACTCAGGTCGTTCAGCCACAGTTGCAGGCTGTAGAAAATCAGCAGAATCAGCACCAGGTCCGGCACGCTGCGAATCAGCGTGGTGTAGAGCGTGGCCGGAACCCGCAGCAGCTTGACGCTGGAGAGCTTGGCGGCGGCGGCGATCAGTCCCAGGGACAGGCTCAGCAGCAGCGCCAGGAACGCCAGCTTGACCGTCATCCAGGCACCCTGGGCCAGCAGCGGGCCGAAGCCTTGCAAGTTGAGGAGTTCATTCATGGGAAGTATCTCGATGGGGCGCAGAGTTTTACTGTGGGAGCGAGCTTGTGTGGGAGCGGGCTTGCTCGCGAAGACAGCGTTTCAGTCAATACATGTGTGACTGACCCACCGCTTTCGCGAGCAAGCCCGCTCCCACACAAGCTCGCTCCCACATGAGGCGTCACTCGTTGTAGATATCCTGATCGCCGAAGTATTTCTTCTGGATCTGTGTGTAGGTGCCATCGGCCTGGACGGCGGCGATGCCTTTGTTGATCAGCTCCACCAGGTCTTTGTCGTTCTTGCGCAGGCCCATGGCGATGTCGAGCGGCAGGGTCGGGTCCTTGAAGGCCGGGCCGGTCTTGAAGTCGGCGCCTTCAGGTTTGGACAGGAAGTTGAGCTGGGCTTCAAGCTTGTCGGTCAGGGTGGCGTCGAGACGACCGTTTTGCAGGTCGGCGTAGTTCTGTTCCTGGGACTGGTACGCCTTGATCTGCGCGCCGAGCTTGGCCAGGTGCGCACGGGCGTAGGCTTCCTGCAGCGAGCCTTGCAGCACGCCGACCTGTTTGCCTTTCAGGGATTCGGGGGTGTCGCCGAAGTCGGCGCTTTTGCGGGTGATCACCGAGGTCGGGCTGAGGAACAGCCGGTCGCTGAAGTCGATGACTTTCTGGCGGGCCGGGGTCACGGCCATGGAGGACATGATGGCGTCGAACTTGCGGGCGCGCAGGGCCGGGATCATGCCGTCGAATTCGTTGTGGACCCACACGCATTTGACTTCCAGCTTGGCGCAGATGGCGTTGCCCAGGTCGATGTCGAAACCTTGCAGGCTGCCGTCGGCGGCGACGGATTCAAACGGTGGGTATTCGGGGAAAACCCCAAAGCGGATTTCTTTCCATTCCTGAGCCTGGGCAGCGGTTGCGGCCAATGGCAGGAGCAGCGCAGCGAAAAGTGATCGGAGCGGAGTCATGTGTATTCCCTATATTTTGTAATTGATGTCAGGGCAGTAGAAAACGGGACGCTAAGGTGAAGAGGCTTTTTGTGGCGAGGGAGCTTGCTCCCGCTGGGCTGCGCAGCGGCCCCAAAATCCCGGGAGCGCTACGCACTCCAGCGGGAGCAAGCTCCCTCGCCACATTGGGCTGTTTGTTGTCAGAGAGAATGCTTCAAGATGGTGCGTTTTTTGTGTCGTTTACCCCTGCCGCGGCGGGCGGAATGTGCTGTTAAAACGCGGATCACAGCGGAAACGGCTGCGGCACCCGCTGAATCGGCTTGTTGACCGGGTTTTTCCGGCCTGCCTTTCACGCAAAGCGGCAGGCCAGAGCGGTCTCAGGCGCGCTTTTTCTGCTGTGCCACCGGTGCTTGGGCCAGGCGGGCAAACAGGTCCTTGGGGTCGGCAAGGTCCGGCACCAGTTCCAGTTCGCTGCCCACGTCCAGCGCCTTGGCCACGTCCAGTACGTAACGCAGGGCGGAGTAGTCTTCGATGGCAAAACCTACCGAGTCGAACAGGGTGACCTGGCGCGCGTTTTCGCGGCCTGGCGCCTGGCCGTTGATCACTTGCCACAGCTCGGTGACCGGCGAATCTTCCGGCATGTGCTGGATTTCGCCTTCGATGCGGCTTTGTGGCTCGTACTCGACAATCACGCGGGCCCGTTCGACGATTCGTCGGTCCAGTTCGGTCTTGCCGGGGCAGTCGCCACCGACGGCATTCAGGTGCATGCCCGGTTCGATCATCTCGTCCGTGAGGATGGTGGCGTAGGCCTTGTCGGCGGTGACGGTGGTGACGATGTCGGCGCCTTTCACGGCTTCGGCCACGCTGCCTGCCAGGATCACCTTGATCGCCGGGAAGGCTTTGAGGTTGGCGGCCAGTTTGGCGGTGGCCTTGGCGTCGATGTCGAACAGGCGGATTTCAGTGATGCCCAGCATCGCGTGGAAGGCCAGGGCCTGGAACTCGCTCTGGGAGCCGTTGCCGATCAGCGCCATGCTGCGGCTGTTGTCCCGGGCCAGGTAGCGCGCCACCAGGGCCGAGGTGGCGGCCGTGCGGATCGCAGTGGTCAGGGTCATTTCCGCCAGCAGCACCGGTTTGCCGGTGTCCACATCACCCAGGGCGCCGAAGGCCATGACGGTGAGCATGCCGCTCTGGGTGTTTTTCGGGTGGCCGTTCACGTATTTGAAGGCGTACAGCGAGGCGTCGGACACCGGCATCAGCTCGATCACGCCCTCGGGCGAGTGGTTGGCCAGGCGCGCGCATTTTTCAAAGTCCTGCCAGCGCAGGTAGTCGGCGCGGATGTACTCGGCCATCTCGGTAATGCAGGTTTGCAGGCCTTTTTGCGAAACCAGGTAGCTCAAGTCGTTGACGTCGATATAGCGGGTCATGGGAAGACTCCTTATTGAAATGAGGGGCGGGCGGGCAGATGTACTTCCGCCAACATGCAGCGGGCACTGCCGCCGCCGATGCGTTCGATGTTGTCGATGTTCACCACCACCGGCCGGGTGTGGCGCTCCACATGCTGGCGCTGGGCGGGCTTGAGGGAGCCCCAGGCGCTGGCCGACATCACCAGCAGCGGCTGGCCGTCGCGGTCATGGACTTCGAGCATGTTGCCGGCGAAGGCTTCCAACTGGTCGAAGTCCAGGGCGACGATGTCTTTGCCGGTATCGCGCAGGGAGCGTTCAAGGGCCTGGCGCTCGTGGTCATCGGGCAGGGCTTGCAGGCACACCACGGAGAGGTCGCGGCCGACACTCATCATTACGTTGCTGTGGTAGATCGGCGCGTGGTGGCGGTCGACGGCGTGGAATACGCAGAGCTGGTAGTCGAGGCGTTCGGCGAACTGGCGCAGGGCGTCCTGATGGGTACGCCCGGAATGGCAGGCGTAGCTGATGCGGTGCTGGCGGTCGAGGACCATGCTGCCGGTGCCTTCGAGGAACATGTTCTGTTGTTCGAGGTGGCTGAAGTCGATGGTGTTGTGGATCGCGAAGCGTTGCTCCAGCACTTGCAGCACGCCTTTGTCGCGTTCCAGTCGTCGGTTCTGGCCTTCCATCGGGTACAGCACCAGGCTGCCATCGGCGTGGCTGCTCCACCAGTTGTTGGGGAAGATCGAGTCCGGGGTATGGGGAGCGGGGGTGTCTTGTACCACCAGCACTTCCACGCCGTGGTGGCGCAGGGTGTCGACGTAGCCGTCGAACTCTTCCAGCGCTTTCTGTTGTGCGGCCAATGGGTCGAGCGGCGCGCGCTGGAAGCGGTTGTTGATCGCGGTGTCCGGGTTGAAGGCGAAGTGCGCCGGGCGGATCATCAGGACAGTGTTGGTGGTTTGCATGGGGGCACGGGTCCATGGGTTGGGCAGTGAGGCTATTTTGTGCGGTGTGAAGGAAGAATCCCGGCTGAAGTGAGGGGGTGGCTCAGCCGGGAAAGCTGAAAAGTGGGGTGGGGCAGCCGAATCGGCTGTGGAGGTGAGTGGAGATCAAAATGTGGGAGCGGGCTTGCTCGCGAAAGCGGTGGGTCAGTTAATAAATTCGGTGGCTGATACACCGCCTTCGCGAGCAAGCCCGCTCCCACATTGGTATTGTGTTGCCTGAGGTTTTTTGTCTGGATGGAGAAACCATGCCCACTGAAGTTCGTCTCGCCCAAACTACCGATGCCGAGGGCATCAGCCAGGTCATCCTGGCGGCCCTGCATGACAGCAACGCCCGGGATTATCCGGCGGATGTGATTGCGCGGGTGGCGAGCAACTTTACTCCCGAGGCTGTCGTGGCGTTGCTCGCGCGTCGAACGGTGCTGGTGGCTGTTCAGGATGAGGTGATCGTTGCCACGGCGGCACTTGACGCCAATGTGGTGCGCTCGGTCTTCGTCAATCCGGCGCTGCAAGGGCAGGGCATCGGGCGCTTGCTGATGATTGAAATCGAGCTGCGCGCCCGGGAAGCCGGGGTGACCTTGTTGCATGTGCCGTCTTCGCTGACGGCCGAGCCGTTCTACACCAAGCTGGGTTTCCACACGGTGCGCGATGTCTACCATGGCAATGAACGCACGCTGGTGATGGAGAAGGCGTTGTCATCCCGCCATCCCATCGGCGTCTATCGCGATCGGGCCCATCGGGCGCAGGTGGTGGCGTTGTGGCAGGCGGCGTTTGGTTATGACGCGGCGCATAACCTGCCGAGCCTGGCGATCGACAAGAAGCTGGCGGTCAACGATGGGTTGTTCTTCGTGGCCACCGACAAGAAGGCGGTGATCGGCACTATCCTAGCCGGCTACGACGGGCATCGTGGCTGGTTGTATTCAGTGGCGGTGCACAACGACTATCGCCGCCAGGGCCTGGGCGCCTCGTTGGTGCGGCATGCGGAGCAGGCGTTGACGGCGCTGGGTTGCATGAAGATCAACCTGCAGATCACCAGTGGCAATGACGCGGTGATGGGGTTTTATGAGGCGCTGGGTTATGGCGCGGAGCCGCGGATCAGCATGGGCAAGAAGATCCTGGAAAACATCCCGACGGATAAAGCCTGAAGCCCGGTTTTCCAAACGCTGGAAACCAAATGTGGGAGCTGGCTTGCCTGCGATGGCGGTGGGTCAGTCAATAAACGTGTCGACTGATACTCCGCTATCGCAGGCAAGCCAGCTCCCACATTGGTTTTGTGGTGTTGCTGGCAGCCGGTTGCTTAGACCTTGACGATCCAGCCCTCAGGCGCTTCGACGTCGCCGGACTGTACGCCAGTCAGCTCTTTGTAGAGCTTCTGGGTGACCGGGCCGACTTCTTTTTCGCTGTAGAACACGTGCAGCTTGTCTTTGTACTCGATGCCGCCGATCGGGGTGATCACGGCGGCGGTGCCGCAGGCGCCGGCTTCCTTGAAGTCCGACAGCTTGTCGATCAGCACGTCGCCTTCAACCACTTCCAGGCCCAGGCGGGATTTTGCCAGCTCGATCAGCGACAGGCGGGTGATGCCTGGCAACACCGACGGCGAGTTCGGGGTGACGAACTTGTTGTCGTGGGTGATCCCGAAGAAGTTGGCCGAGCCGACTTCTTCGATCTTCGAGTGGGTGGCCGGGTCGAGGTAGATGCAGTCGGCGAAGTTGGCTTTTTTCGCCAGGGAACCGGGCATCAGGCTGGCGGCGTAGTTGCCACCGACCTTGGCGGCGCCGGTGCCGTTGGGAGCCGCACGGTCGTAGCCGGAGATCAGGAAGTTGTGCGGGGTCAGGCCGCCCTTGAAGTAGGCGCCGACCGGGATGCAGAAGATCGAGAAGATGAATTCCGGCGCGGTGCGCACGCCGATGTTGTCACCGGTGCCGATCACGAACGGGCGCAGGTACAGCGCGCCGCCGGTGCCGTACGGCGGGATGAACCGCTCGTTGGCGCGGACCACTTCCTTGCAGGCTTCGATGAAGGCGTCGGTCGGCACTTGTGGCATCAGCAGGCGGCCACAGCTGCGCTGCATGCGCGCAGCGTTCTGGTCGGGGCGGAACAGGTTGATCGAACCGTCCTTGCAGCGGTAGGCCTTGAGGCCTTCAAAGCATTGCTGGCCGTAGTGCAGGGCGGTGGAGCCCTCGCTGATGTGCAGCACGTTGTCGTCGGTCAGGGTGCCTTTTTGCCACTCGCCGTCTTTCCAGGTCTGGAGGAAACGCTTGTCGGTCTTGATGTAGTCAAAACCCAGCTTGTCCCAATTGATGCTTTCGTTACCCATGACACCCTCTATCTTTTGTCAACCGCCTGGTCGAAGGCAGGCTTATGGTTTATTTCTGGATGGGCGCAACAATACTTCATTCTTGGCTTGTGTGGGAGCGGGCTTGCTCGCGAATGCGGCGTGTCATTCGATGCATTCGGTGCTGATCCACCGCTTTCGCGAGCAAGCCCGCTCCCACATTTGAACTTCGCCATTTTATAGGTGCAATGCATGCCCCAGGGCCCGCAGGGCTGCTTCCTGTACCGCTTCGCCGAGGGTCGGGTGGGCGTGGATGGTGCCCGCCACGTCTTCCAGGCGTGAACCCATTTCCAGGCTCAGGCCGAAGGCCGTGGACAGTTCCGAGACGCCAACGCCTACCGCCTGCCAGCCGACGATCAGGTGATTGTCGCGGCGCGCCACTACCCGCACGAAGCCGGTTTTCGACTCCAGGGTCATGGCCCGGCCATTGGCGGCGAACGGGAAGCTCGACACGATGCAGTCCAGCCCGGCCGCCCTGGCTTCGTCCGGGGTCTTGCCGACCACTACCAGTTCCGGGTCGGTGAAGCACACCGCCGGGATCGCGGCCGGGTTGAATTCGCGGGATTTACCGCTGATCAGTTCGGCGACCATTTCGCCCTGGGCCATGGCCCGGTGGGCGAGCATCGGTTCACCGCTGAGGTCACCGATGGCCCACACATTGCGCATGCTGGTCTGGCAGCGGCTGTCGATCTTGATCGCCGAGCCGTTCATGTCCAGGTTCAAGGCTTCGAGGTTCCAGCCCTGGGTGTTGGGTTTGCGACCAACGGCAACCAGCACCTGGTCGGTTTCCAGCGACAGCGTCTCGCCGCTGGGGTCACGCACTTGCAGGGTGTTGTGCTCAAAACCGCTGACGCTGTGTTTCAGGAACACCTTCACCCCCAGTTGCTTCAGGGATTCGGCCACCGGTTGGGTCAGTTCGGCGTCGTAGGCCGGCAAAATCCGGTCCTGGGCCTCAACCACGCTGACCTCGGCACCGAGCTTGCGATAGGCAATCCCCAATTCCAGGCCAATGTAGCCGCCGCCCACCACGATCAAGCGTTTCGGGATGCGTTTCGGCGCCAGGGCTTCGGTGGAGGAGATGATCGGCCCGCCAATCGGCAGCATCGGCAGGTTGACACTTTTCGAGCCGGTGGCCAGCAACAGGTGTTCACACTGGATGCGCTGGTCGCCGACATCGACGGTCTTGCCGTCCACGACCTTGGCCCAGCCCTGGATGACCTGGACCTTGTGTTTTTTCAGCAGCGCGGCTACGCCGGTGGTCAGGCGGTCGACGATGCCGTCTTTCCATTCAACGCTTTTGCCGATGTCCAGGGTCGGCACATCGACTTCGATACCCAACGGCGAACCCTGGCTGTGGTGCACGGTTTGCTGGAACTGTTCGGCGACATGGATCAGCGCCTTGGACGGAATGCAGCCGATGTTCAGGCAGGTGCCGCCCAGCGATTGGCCTTCCACCAGGATGGTCGGGATGCCCAGCTGGCCGGCGCGAATCGCTGCCACGTAACCGCCAGGCCCACCGCCGATGATCAGCAGCGTGGTGTGCAATGTTTGAGACATGGGTTACTCCAGGAACAGGCTGGCGGGTTGTTCGAGCAGGCCACGGATGGCCTGGATGAATTGCGCCGCGTCCATGCCATCGACCACCCGGTGATCGAAGGAGCTGGAGAGGTTCATCATCTTGCGGATCACAATCTGGCCCTTGATCACCATCGGCCGCTCGACAATGCGGTTGACCCCGACGATGGCCACTTCCGGCAGGTTCAGCACCGGGGTGCTGACAATCCCGCCCAACGCACCGAGGCTGGTCAGGGTGATGCTCGAGCCCGACAGCTCATCGCGACTGGCCTTGCCATTGCGCGCCGCATTCGCCAAGCGATTGATTTCTTGCGCCGTGCCCCACAGGTCGCGGGCTTCGGCGTGACGCACCACCGGCACCATCAGGCCGACATCGCTCTGGGTGGCGACACCCACATGCACCGCGCCGAGGCGGGTGATGACCTGGGCTTCGTCGTCATAACGCGCGTTGATCTGCGGATAGTCGCGCAATGCGACGACCATGGCCCGCACCAGGAACGGCAGCAGGGTCAGCTTGCCGCGGGTAGCGCCGTGTTTCTCGTTGAGGTGCACGCGCAACTCATCGAGGGCCGTGACGTCGATCTCTTCCACATAGCTGAAATGCGCGGCGCGCCGGGTGGCGTCCTGCATGCGCTGGGCGATCTTGCGGCGCATGCCGATCACCGGGATTTGCTGCTCGTCGTTGCGTTCGGCGTACGGGTTGGAGGCCCCGGAATTTTTCGCCGGACCCTGGAGCAAGTAAGCGTCCAGATCTTCATGCAGAATCCGGCCGGCCGGGCCGGAGCCCTGGACCAGTCGTAGCTGGATGCCAGCATCCAGCGCATGTTTGCGCACGGCCGGGGAGGCCAGCGGGCGGTCATCGGCCTCGCGGGCCACGGGCGCTTGCGCAGCCGCCACCGCAGGTTTGGCTGCCGGCTTGGGTTCAACCACCGGCGCGGCCCTGGCTTCGACTTTTGGTGCAGGAGCCGGTGCAAGCGCGACCTCTTCAACCACCGCCGACAACGCCGACTCCCTGGTATTGCCCGCGCCTTCCACTTCGATACTGATCAAAACACTGCCCACCGCCATGACTTCCCCCGGCTCGCCGCCGAGGGAAATCACCTTGCCGTGCACCGGCGACGGAATGTCCACCATGGCCTTGTCGGTCATCACGTCCGCCAGCACCTGGTCTTCTACCACCAAGTCGCCGACCTTGACGTGCCATACCGACAATTCAACTTCTGCGATGCCTTCACCAATGTCCGGCATCTTGATAACGTGCGTGCCCATTCAGACCTCCATAACCCGATGCAAAGCCGCGCCCACACGGGTCGGGCCAGGGAAATACGCCCACTCTTGCGCATGGGGATACGGGGTATCCCAACCGGTGACGCGCTCGATCGGCGCTTCCAGGTAGTGGAAGCAATGCTCCTGCACCAGCGCCACCAGCTCGGCGCCGAACCCGCAGGTACGGGTGGCTTCGTGAACGATCACGCAGCGACGGGTTTTCTTCACGGAATTGACGATGGTTTCCAGGTCCAGCGGCCACAGGCTGCGCAGGTCGATGACTTCGGCGTCGATGCCGGTTTCTTCGGCGGCGACTTGCGACACATACACCGTGGTGCCGTAGGTGAGGATCGTCACGTCCTTGCCCGGGCGGGCGATGGCGGCCACATCCAGCGGCACGGTGTAGTAACCGTCCGGCACCTGCGCTTGCGGGTGTTTCGACCACGGGGTTACCGGGCGGTCGTGGTGGCCGTCGAACGGGCCGTTATACAGGCGCTTGGGTTCGAGGAAGATCACCGGGTCATCGTTTTCGATGGAGGCGATCAGCAGGCCCTTGGCGTCGTACGGATTGGACGGCATCACCGTGCGCAGGCCGCAGACCTGGGTGAACACCGCTTCAATACTCTGGCTGTGGGTCTGGCCGCCGTAGATGCCGCCGCCGCAGGGCATGCGCATGGTCAGCGGTGCAGTGAACTGGCCGGCCGAGCGATAACGCAGGCGGGCGGCTTCGGAAATGATCTGGTCGGTGGCGGGGTACACGTAGTCGGCGAACTGAATCTCGGCCACCGGCCGCAGGCCATAGGCGCCCATGCCGACCGCCACGCCGACGATCCCGCTTTCGGAGATCGGTGCGTCGAACACCCGCGAGGTGCCGTACTTGTTCTGCAGGCCTTCGGTGCAGCGGAACACACCGCCAAAGTAACCGACGTCCTGGCCGAACACCACCACATTGTCGTCTCGCTCAAGCATCACATCCATGGCCGAGCGCAAGGCCTGGATCATGGTCATGGTCGTGGTGGTCATGGCGGTTTCCAGCTCGATATTGTTGTTGTGATCGTTCATGTCAGATCCCCAACTCTTGACGCTGGCGCTTCAAGTGCTCCGGCATCTCTTTATAAACGTCTTCGAACATGGTCGCGGCGCTTGGAATCTGGCCACCGGCCAGGGTGCCGTACTGTTCGGCTTCTTTCTGGGCCTTGAGCACTTCGGCTTCAAGTTCGGCACTGACCGCCGCGTGTTCCTCTTCGGACCACTGACCAATCTTGATCAGGTGCTGCTTGAGGCGGGCGATCGGGTCGCCCAGCGGGAAGTGGCTCCAGTCGTCGGCGGGACGGTATTTGGACGGGTCATCGGAAGTGGAGTGCGGGCCGGCACGGTAGGTCACCCATTCGATCAGGGTCGGCCCCAGGTTGCGGCGGGCACGTTCGGCGGCCCAGGCGGAGGCGGCGTACACCGCGACAAAGTCGTTGCCGTCCACCCGCAGGGAGGCGATGCCGCAACCCACGCCGCGTCCGGCAAAGGTCGTGGCTTCACCGCCGGCAATGGCCTGGAAGGTGGAGATCGCCCACTGGTTGTTCACTACGTTAAGAATCACGGGTGCCCGGTACACGTGGGCGAAGGTGAGGGCGGTGTGGAAGTCGGACTCAGCGGTGGCGCCGTCGCCGATCCAGGCCGAGGCAATCTTGGTATCCCCCTTGATGGCCGAGGCCATGCCCCAGCCCACGCCTTGTACGAACTGGGTGGCGAGGTTGCCGGAAATCGTGAAGAAGCCGGCATCTTTTACCGAGTACATGATCGGCAACTGGCGGCCCTTGAGCGGGTCGCGCTCGTTGGACAGCAGTTGGCAGATCAGGTCTACCAGCGGCACTTCCCGGGCCATCAGGATGCTTTGCTGGCGGTAGGTGGGGAAGCACATGTCGTCGATGTTCAAGGCCAGGGCCTGGGCGCTGCCGATGGCTTCTTCGCCGAGGCTCTGCATGTAGAACGACATCTTCTTCTGACGCTGGGCGACCACCATGCGGTTGTCGAAGATCCGCGTCTTTAGCATGGCGCGCATGCCCTTGCGCAGAATCTCGACTGGCACGCCTTCAGCCCATGGGCCGAGGGCCTGGCCCTGATCGTCGAGCACGCGAATCAGGCCCTTGGCCAGGTCGGCGGTGTCGGCGGGTTCTACGTCGATTGGGGGTTTGCGCACCAGGCCAGCGTCAGTCAGGCGCAGGTAGGTAAAGTCGGTCTTGCAGCCTGGGCGGCCCGAGGGTTCGGGAACGTGCAGGCGCAGTGGTTCGTACTGCTGAGTCATGGCTTTCTACGCTCTATCTTGTGAATTTCTTGTAGTGGGCGCGGTAGCTGACAGTCCTTCTTCGGGTAGAAGAAATCTTGTCCTACAACAATCATAGGCTCGGCTCAGGAGAATATTTATCTCTGTTTCGTTGCGTTGGAGATCATTTGGGGATAAAAAAACTGCATAAACATAATAAACAGGTGGTTTTGTCTCATGCGCAAACTGGACCGTATCGATATCGGCATTCTGAACGCCCTTCAGGAGAACGCCCGCATCACCAACGCCGACCTGGCCCGCTCGGTCAACCTGTCGCCCACGCCGTGTTTCAACCGGGTCAAGGCCATGGAAGAACTGGGGCTGATTCGCGACCAGGTGACGCTGCTGGACGCCGACCTGCTGGGGCTGCACGTCAATGTGTTCATCCACGTCAGCCTGGAAAAGCAGAACGAATTGGCATTGCAGCAATTCGAAGGGGCGATTTCGGATCGCCCCGAAGTGATGGAGTGCTACCTGATGGCCGGCGACCCCGATTATCTGATTCGGGTGCTGGTGCCCACCATCCAGTCCCTGGAGCGTTTCATGATGGACTTCCTGACCAAAGTCCCGGGTGTCGCCAACATCCGCTCCAGCTTTGCCCTCAAGCAAGTGCGCTACAAGACCGCACTGCCGCTACCGGCTAACGGCATCAACCTCGGCTAACGAACGACACAAAACAAATGTGGGAGCGGGCTTGCTCGCGAATGGGGAGTGTCAGTCACCGAAAATATAGACTGATACACCGCATTCGCGAGCAAGCCCGCTCCCACATTTTGTAGTGCATTTCAAAGCTGGTTGAGGGGAATCTTCAAATAAACCACCCCATTTCCTTCCGCCGGCGGCATCACCCCGGCCCGCACATTCACCTGAATCGCCGGCAACAACAGCGTCGGCATGCCCAACCCGGCATCCCGCGTGGTGCGCATCTCGACAAACGCCGCCTCATCCACCCCGTCATGCACATGAATATTCCCCGCCCGCTGTTCAGCCACCGTGGTCAGGCACTTGGCTGCGCGTCCTTCGGGCGGATAGTCATGGCACACATAAAGGCGGGTTTCAGGCGCGAAGGCCAACAACTTGCGCATCGACCCATACAGCTGGCGCGCATCCCCACCAGGGAAATCGCAGCGCGCCGTGCCCACGTCCGGCATGAACAGCGTGTCGCCCACCAGAATCAACTGGTCATCAATCAGGTAAGCCATATCCGCCGGCGTATGCCCCGGCACATGCAGCGCCTGGGCCTTCAGGTTGCCGATGTGAAACACCTCATCCGGCGCAAACAGATGGTCGAACTGCGACCCATCCACCCGAAACTCCGGCTCCAGGTTGAACAGGTTCTTGAACACTCCCTGCACCTTGCTGATGGACTGGCCAATCGCGATCTTGCCCCCCAGCTGGCGACGCAAATAAGGCGCAGCCGACAGATGATCCGCATGGGCGTGGGTTTCCAGCAACCACTGCACCTGCAAGCCATGCTCGCGCACAAACGCGATCACCTTGTCCGCCTGGCCGGTGCCGGTGCGTCCGGAGGCCGGGTCGTAGTTGAGCACCGAATCAACGATGGCGCATGGGCCACCGTCCGTTTCATAGACGACGTAGGTGTAGGTCGACGACGCCTCGTCCAGAAAGGATTGAATCAACGCTGACATGACGGGTTTCCCAGATAGCTAATGGCGACTTACATTCAGTTAGGTTTCCACATAACCTTGTGAGCTTAAGTGAATTAAAGGACCCGAGGCAAAGGATGGCATCGTGGTGGCAAACAGCTAGGGCGTGGTGCCATACGGCAACGACCCTTGCGTGCATTAACTGAAAAAGGCCATAGACCATGAACGACCAACACTGGGGACCTACCATCAGTGGCGATATCGTTGTCATCGGTGGCGGCTCGGCAGGCATCGGCCTGCTGGCCAGCCTGCTCAAGCGCGACCCGCACCTGAACATCATCCTGATCGAGCCCAGCGACCACCACTACTACCAGCCGGCCTGGACCCTGGTGGGCGGTGGGGCTTATGACGTTACCAGGACCGTGCGCCCCATGGCCGACGTGCTGCCCAACGGCGTCACCTGGATCCAGGCCGCGGTCAGCGAATTACTGCCCGACGAGCAAACCCTGGTGCTCGACAGCGGCCAGCGCGTCAGCTGGAAGAACCTCATCGTGTGCCCGGGCCTGCGCCTGGCCTGGGAGAAGATCGAAGGCCTGCAAGAGACCCTCGGCCGGCATGGCGTAACGTCCAACTACAGCTATGAGCACGCCGCCTACACCTGGCAGCTGGTGCGGCAACTCAAAAATGGCAAGGCGCTGTTCACCCAGCCGGCCATGCCGATCAAATGTGCCGGCGCTCCGCAAAAAGCCATGTACCTGTCGTGCGATCACTGGCTCCGCCAGGGTGACCTGAAAAACATCAAGGTCGAATTCAACCTGGCTGGTGCCGCCTTGTTCGGCGTGCCGACCTTCGTGCCGCCGCTGATGAAGTACGTTGAAAAGTACTCGGCGCAACTGGCATTCAACTCCAACCTGGTCAAGGTCGACGGCCCCGCGCGCAAGGCCTGGTTCGAAATCAAGGACGCCGAAGGCAATGTGCGCGTCGAAGAGAAAACCTTCGACCTGCTGCACGTCGTCCCGCCACAGGTCTCGCCGGACTTCATTCGCCACAGCCCCCTGGCCGATGCCGCCGGCTGGTGCGAAGTGAATCCCCAGAGCCTGCAACACCTGCGCTACCCGCACATCTTCGGCCTGGGCGATGTGTGTTCCACCACCAACGCCAAGACCGCCGCGGCGGTGCGCAAGCAAATCGTGGTGGTGGCGGAAAACCTGCTGGCCCTGCGCAGACAGGCACCGTTGCCCCTCAAGTACGACGGCTATGGCTCCTGCCCGCTGACCGTGGAGAAGGGCAAGGTGGTGCTGGCCGAGTTCGGCTATGGCGGCAAGTTGCTGCCGACCTTTCCCCTCGACCCGACTGTGGCGCGGCGTTCGGCGTGGTTCCTCAAGGCGAGTTTCCTGCCGTGGTTCTACTGGAACGGCATGCTCAAGGGCCGCGAGTGGCTGACCCGTCTGGCCAAGGTGGATTGAGGCAACCCTATGCTGCTGGCAAGTTTTCTGGGCGTGTTGATGGGGTTGGTCATGGGCTTGACCGGTGCCGGAGGCGGCATTCTTGGTGTCCCGGCCCTGGTATTGGGGCTGGGGTTGACCATGACCCAGGCCGCGCCCGTGTCGTTGTTCGCGGTGGGCGCGGCCGCTGCCGTGGGGGCTGTCGACGGTTTGCGCCATGGCCTGGTGCGCTACCGTGCGGCGCTGCTGATTGCGCTGCTCGGCGCGCTGTTTTCGCCGCTGGGAGTGTTCTTCGCCCACCAGATGTCGGAGAAAGTCCTGATGGGTCTGTTCAGTGCGCTGATGGTGCTGGTGGCCTGGCGCATGCTGCAACGGGAGAAGCTTGAGGCCGGGCCGAGCGACCACGGCACCGCGTCGTGGGGCCAGAAGAACTGCATGCTCGACCAGCAGACCGGGCGCTTTTCCTGGACCGCCAAATGCACCGCCACCCTGGCCGCCCTCGGCGCAGTGACCGGTGCGGTGTCGGGCTTGCTCGGCGTGGGCGGCGGCTTCCTGATCGTACCGGCCTTCAAGCAACTGACCGATGTGCAGATGCGCGGCATCGTCGCCACCTCGCTGATGGTGATCAGCCTGATCTCGTTGATCGGTGTGATCGGCGCGTTTCATGCCGGGGTCAGTATCGAGCCGATGGGCTGGGTGTTTATCGGTTCGAGCATTGTCGGCATGTTGGCGGGGCGGCGTCTGTGCTCGGTGATCAAGGCGCGCACCTTGCAGGTGGGTTTTGCCACCCTGTGTGTGCTGGTGGCGGCGGGCATGCTGTTTCGGGCCCTCATTCAGGTGCCTTGAAATGCGGTCAGCATCCCGCCCCTACGGGTATCAGCGCCGCAGGTAGGCACCAAAGTCGATGTCCCCGGCGCTGAGAATCGCCTGCACCCGATTGTGCACGTTCAACTTGCGCAGGATCGCCGAGACATGGGCCTTCACCGTGGTCTCGGCAATCTCCAGGCTATAGGCGATTTGCTTGTTCGAGTCACCCTTGGTCATCCGCTCCAGCACCAGCAATTGCTTGCGGGTCAGGGCCTGCAGCAGCTCCGGCGCAAGCCCCAGGCAATCATTCATGCGCCGTTGCCCGCCGATTTTCTGGCTGCGAATAATCTCCGGCGGCAAATACACATTGCCGTTGAGAATCTGTTGGATTGCCTCGGTCATCTGCAGCCTGGGCGAGGACTTGGTGATAAACCCCACCGCGCCATAGGTGATGGCTTGCAGCACGACCTGCTTGTCCTGCTCGGCAGACACGATCACCACCGGAATCGTCGGCGACTCGTTGCGCAGGTTGATCAGGCCATTGAGGCCGTGCATGCCCGGCATGTTCAGGTCCAGCAGGATCAGATCCAGGTCGTCGTGCTCCTGGCTCAGGGCCAGGGCGCTGTCCAGGTCGCCGGTTTCCATCACTTCGCTGCCCGGGAACCCGTCGCTGATGACGTTGTGGATCGCCTCGCGAAACAGTGGGTGATCGTCGGCTATCAGAATTTTGTACATGGACGTTCGCCTTATTATTTTTGCTTATTCAAGCAGGTCCGATCCATAGGGTCATGCGCCCATTACATGCCAGTCTCGATGCCTTGGGAATGCGACGATAGAGAGGGGAATCAGTACCAAAGTAGTAGATCGTGCCGTACGTCGCGGTTTCAGCGCCCCCCATTGGTCTGATTGCAATCAGTGTCGGATGGGTTAGTGTGGAGCGCATCTTCCAGAATAATAAAAACAGGCTTACCAATGAGCCCGAACCTGAGTCTCCTGCGTAAATTCGTTTCCCCTGAAATCATCTTTGGCGCCGGCTGCCGGCACAACGTAGGCAACTACGCCAAGACCTTTGGCGCGCGCAAGGTGTTGGTGGTGAGTGATCCCGGCGTGGTTGCTGTCGGCTGGGTGGCCGATGTCGAGGCCAGCCTGCAAGCGATCGGCATCGACTACTGCCTGTACACCGCCGTTTCGCCCAACCCCCGGGTTGAAGAGGTGATGCTCGGCGCCGAGGTCTACCGTGAAAACCATTGCGACGTGATCGTCGCCGTCGGTGGCGGCAGCCCGATGGACTGCGGCAAGGCCATCGGCATCGTGGTCGCCCATGGCTGCAGCATCCTCGACTTCGAAGGTGTCGACACCATCCGCGTGCCGAGCCCGCCGCTGATCCTGATCCCGACTACCGCGGGCTCCTCGGCGGATGTCTCGCAGTTCGTGATCATTTCCAACCAGCAGGAGCGCATGAAGTTCTCCATCGTCAGCAAGGCGGTGGTGCCCGATGTTTCACTGATCGACCCGGAAACCACGGCGAGCATGGACCCGTTTCTCTCGGCCTGTACCGGCATCGATGCGCTGGTGCATGCCATCGAAGCCTTCGTGTCCACCGGCCACGGCCCGCTGACCGATCCCCACGCGCTGGAAGCCATGCGCCTGATCAATGGCAACCTGGTGCAGATGATCGCCAACCCCGGCGACATCGCCCTTCGGGAGAAAATCATGCTGGGCAGCATGCAGGCCGGGCTGGCGTTTTCCAACGCGATCCTCGGCGCGGTGCATGCCATGTCCCACAGCCTTGGCGGCTTTCTCGACCTGCCCCATGGCTTGTGCAACGCGGTGCTGGTGGAACATGTGGTGGCGTTCAACTACAGTGCGGCACCGGAGCGTTTCAAGGTGATTGCCGAGACCTTCGGCATTGATTGCCGGGGCCTCAACCACCGGCAAATCTGCGGCCGGCTGGTGGACCATTTGATCGCGTTGAAGCATGCGATCGGCTTCCATGAAACCCTCGGCCTGCATGGGATTCGAGTGGCGGACATTCCCTTTCTGTCGCAGCACGCCATGCACGACCCGTGCATCCTTACCAACCCGCGTGAGTCCAGCCAGCGTGACGTCGAGGTCGTCTATGGCGAAGCTCTCTGACGATCAGCAACGGGCACTCGCGGGGCTCCTGGGGCTGGGCAACCACTCGGCGCGCAAGAGTCATTACCCCGAACTGACCGCGCGCCTCGACGAGCTGGAAGCCGAGCGCAATCGCTACATCCGCCTCAACGACGAATTGGAACAGCGGGTCGCGGCGCGTACCGACGAGTTGCTGGAAGCCAACCGCAACCTGCAACAGCAAATCGCCCAGCGCGAGAAGATCGAGCAGGACCTGCGCGATGCCCGGGATGCCGCCCAGGCCGCCAACCGCAGCAAGGACAAATACCTTGCCGCCGCCAGTCATGACCTGCTGCAACCCCTCAACGCCGCACGCTTGCTGATTTCCACCCTGCGCGAGCGCAACTTGCCCAGCGTCGAACACGTGTTGGTGGAGCGCACCCATCAGGCCCTGGAAGGCGCCGAGGATTTGCTCACCGACTTGCTGGACATTTCCCGACTCGATCAAGCGGCGGTCAAGCCGGACATCGCCCTGTACCGTCTCGACGAACTGTTCGCACCGCTGGTCTCGGAATTCCAGTCGGTGGCCGCGGCGTCCGGGCTGAACCTGCGGGCGCGTACAGGCCATTACGCAATCAACACCGACCTGCGGCTGGTGACGCGGATCCTGCGCAATTTCCTCAGCAACGCCTGCCGCTACACGAGCGCGGGCTCCATCCTGCTGGGCGCCCGCCGCCGGGGTGAGCGGTTGCGCCTGGAGGTGTGGGACACCGGGCGCGGAATTGCGGCGGACCGCCTGGACGCCATCTTCCTGGAGTTCAATCAACTGGACGTGGGCCGCGCCGCCGACCGCAAGGGCGTGGGACTGGGGTTGGCGATTGTCGAGCGTATCGCCGAGGTCCTCGGTTATCCGGTGGCGGTGCGTTCGTGGCCGGGGCGCGGTTCGATGTTCAGCATCGAAGTCCCCATCAGCGAGGACATGCCGCTGCCCATCAGTGTGGTGGCCGCGCAACCGAGCACCGGCAACCCGTTGCCGGGGAGGCGGCTGCTGGTGCTGGACAACGAAGTCGGCATCCTCGACAGCATGAGCGCGCTGCTTGGGCAGTGGGGCTGCGAAGTGGTCACTGCGACCGATCAGGCCGGCGCACTGGTTGCGTTGCAGGGCCGGGCACCGGAGCTGATTCTCGCGGACTATCACCTGGACCATGGCGTGGTGGGCTGTGAGGTCGTGCACCAGTTGCGCGAGCATTTTGGCTGCAGGATTCCGGCAGTGATTATCACCGCCGACCGCACCGACCAATGCCGCCGTGCATTGCAGCGCCTGGACGTGCCATTGCTGAACAAGCCGGTCAAGCCCGGCAAGTTGCGAGCGGTGTTGACCCAGTTATTGGCCTAGCCACTTGATACCCGTCAACACCGGGCGTGACGCTTTGCCTCATGCTGTGGGCCAGATTTCACGGCCGACGGAGAACCCCATGAGTGCCCCCGCAACAACAGCTGCTTCATTCAAGTTGCCCCTGGGCCTGGTGGTCGGCGTACTGGTGATGGTCGGCGTGCTGCTGTTGCCGCTGCCGGCCGACTTGCCGGTGGCCGGGCACCGGATGCTGGCGATCCTCGCGTTTGCGGTGGTGGTATGGATCACCGAAGCGGTCTCCTACGAGGCCAGCGCGATCATGATCACCTCGTTGATGGCGTTTTTGCTCGGCACTGCGCCGTCGCTGCAAGACCCGACGCACCTGATCGGTTCCAGCCCGGCCATCAGCATGGCGTTGACGGGGTTTTCCAACCCGGCGCTGGCGCTGGTGGCCGGCGCGTTGTTTATCGCCGCAGCCATGACCCATACCGGGCTGGACCGGCGCATCGCGTTGGTCACCCTGACCCGGGTGGGTACCAGCACCCGGGGCATTCTCGTCGGGGCAGTTGCCGTGACCATCCTCTTGAGCCTGGTGGTGCCCAGCGCCACGGCCCGCAGTGCGTGTGTGGTGCCGATCATGATGGGGGTGATTGCCGCGTTTGGCGTGGACAAGCGTTCGAATATTGCGGCCGGGATCATGATCGTCGTGGCCCAGGGTACGAGCATCTGGAACGTCGGTATCCAGACGGCGGCGGCGCAGAACCTGCTGACGGTTGGCTTCATGGACAAGATGCTGGGGCAGCGGGTGTCGTGGATCGACTGGTTGATCGCCGGGGCGCCGTGGGCGCTGATCATGTCGGCGGTGTTGTTGTTTTTGGTGTTGAAGCTGCTGCCGCCGGAGAGTGACAGCATTCCCGGAGGCAAGGAGGCGGTGGCGCAATCGCTGGTGGACATCGGGCCGATGACGGGGCCGCAGAAGCGCTTGCTGACGGTGTCGGTGTTGCTGTTGTTGGCCTGGGCCACGGAAGGGCGGTTGCACAGCTTTGATACGACCTCGACGACGTATGCCGGGCTGGTGTTCTTGCTGATGCCGGGGATTGGGGTGATGACCTGGAAGGATGTGCAGTCGCGGATTCCGTGGGGCACGGTGATTGTGTTTGGGGTTGGCATCAGCCTGGGTACGGCGTTGCTGACCACCCAGGCGGGGCAGTGGCTGGGGTCGCAGGTGGTGGCGCATACCGGGTTGGACCAGGTGGGGCCGCTGGGGGTGTTTGCGATTCTGGGGGCGTTTTTGATCGTGATTCATTTGGGGTTTGCCAGTGCCACGGCGTTGACCTCGGCGTTGTTGCCGATTTTGATTGCGGTGTTGCAGACGTTGCCCGGGGAGTTCAGTCGGCTGGGGATGACGATGTTGCTGGGGTTTGTGATGAGCTACGGGTTTATCCTGCCCATCAATGCGCCGCAGAATATGGTGTGTTTGGGGACCGGCACGTTTACCGCGCGGCAGTTTGCCAAGGTCGGGATTTTGGTGACGTTGATTGGGTATGGGTTGATGTTGGTGTTTGCGGCTACGTATTGGAGTTGGTTGGGGTGGATTTGAGGTGGGGGGCATATCCGTTATTTCGGTAACGGCCGCTTATGGTTCCGCTCTTACAGCGGCCCGCTTCGCACTGCCTGCGTTCGGCCTCGGGCTCATTGGGGCAGTCAGATCAAGGTCAAAAGCAAAAGCACAGCGGCCTACCGGCCGGCTTGAGTGTTAAAAACAGAGGCAAGATCCAGAGCGAAAGCAGAGCTGCTTTTCTGTGGGAGCGGGCTTGCTCGCGAAGAACCTGAGAGCGCCGCGTTCATTCAGGATGCCCGCGTCATCGTTAACGACCTTCGCGAGCAAGCCCGCTCCCACATTTGACCGTGCCCGCTTTAGCTGTTGATTTACAACACTCAAGCCGGCCGGTAGNNTGCTTTTGATCTTGATCTTAGGGCCCCGTTAACCACGCTGGCCGGAGTGCGGGCAAACCGAGCATTAGCGAGGTGCCGAGTGGTGGGGCAAGAGCGTTTTGCTTACTTTTGCGCTGTTAAGAAGTGAGCCGCTGTAAGAGCGGAACCATAAGCAGCCGTTACCGCAGCAACGGATATGCACCCCAACCGCCCAAATCCCTCCCAAGATGGCAAGTTGAACTCCACTCAGGTTTACTACTCCCTGAGTAACCGTTCCACCGGCCCCAAACGCCGGTCATCAAGGCCACCGAATGGACAAATACACCCCCCACACCTGGCAGCCCCACGAGCGCCCGAGCCTGCCGGGCTCGCCGTCGACGCCGCTGCATTCCACCCGCAAGCGCTGGGCCTACGCCCTCGTCGGCGTACTCGTGGCAATCACCGGTGGCCTCGGCAACTCGCTGGTGATCGCCAACCTTGTGTACCTCCAGGGCGCCCTGGGCGCGACGACGGCCGAGATGGCCTGGCTCCCCGCCGCCTACGTCATGACCAACGTCTCCATGAACCTGCTGCTGGTAAAATTCCGCCAGCAATTCGGCCTGCGTGCGTTCACCGAAGTGTTCCTGGTGCTCTACGCCCTGGTCACCTTCGGCCACCTGTTCGTCAACGACCTCAGCTCGGCCATCGCCGTACGCGCGGCCCACGGCATGGTCGGCGCCGCCCTCAGTTCCCTGGGCCTTTACTACATGATCCAGGCCTTTCCCGCAAAGTGGCGGATGAAAGCCCTGGTGCTCGGCCTGGGCACCGCGCAATTGGCGTTGCCCCTGGCCCGACTGTTCTCCGAAGACCTGCTGCAAATCGCCGAATGGCGCGGCCTGTACCTGTTCGAACTGGGCATGGCGCTGACCTGCCTGGGCTGTGTGTTCCTGCTCAAGCTGCCACCGGGCGACCGCTTCAAGACCTTCGAAAAACTCGACTTCCTGACCTTCGCCATCCTCGCCACCGGCGTCGCCTTGCTCTGCGCGGTGCTGTCCCTGGGCCGTATCGACTGGTGGCTGGAGGCCCCGTGGATTGGTATCGCCTCGGCCTGTTCACTGGTGCTGATCATGGCCGGCCTGGCCATCGAGCATAACCGCTCCAACCCGTTGCTGATGACCCGCTGGCTGGGCAGCGGGGCGATGATTCGCCTGGCGCTGGCGGTGGTGCTGATTCGCATGGTGCTCTCGGAGCAGTCCACCGGTGCCGTGGGCTTCATGCAGATGCTGAACATGAGCAACGAGCAGATGCGCACGCTGTATTGGGTGATGCTGGCGGGGGCGATTGCCGGCCTGGCCGTGAGCGCGCTGACCATCAACCCCGCGCATTTGCTGATGCCGCTGATCATCTCCCTGGCCTTCATGGCAGTGGGCTCGGTGATGGACAGTTTCTCCAGCAACCTCACGCGTCCGCAAAACATGTACATCAGCCAGTTCCTGCTAGGCTTTGGCGGCACGTTCTTCCTCGGGCCGACCATGGTCCTGGGCACGAAGAACGTACTGACCAACCCCAGGAACCTGGTGAGTTTCTCGGTGCTGTTCGGGATCTGCCAGAACCTCGGCGGCCTGATCGGTGCGGCATTGCTCGGTACGTTCCAGATCGTGCGGGAGAAATTCCATTCCAGCATGATCGTCGAACACCTGACCCTGCTCGACCCGCGTGTGGCCGCACGGGTGGCCAGCGGCGGCTCGGCCTATGGCGGGGTGATCGCCGACCCCGAGCTGCGCAACCTCATGGGCATTCGCAGCCTGGCCACGGCCGCCACCCGCGAGGCGAATGTGATGGCCTACAACGATGTGTTCATGCTGATCGCGATCATCGCCATACTCACCATGATCTGGATCTTTATCCGCAGCCTCTGGCTGATGAGTACCACTAAAGCTGCCGCCAGTGCAGCGCCTCCCGTTCAACCCAGCGGCGCACTTTCTTCATGACCGAACCGACCACGACCACCACCAACGCCATCGCTTCCACGCCGGAAGGCACCGCGCCGCCGAGCATGCCGGCCACCGAACCGCGCTCCTTGCGGGTGCGCATCATCTCTTCCATGGGCTTTGCCGCGATTGCGATTATCGGCGTGCTGATCGTGCTCTACGCCTGGCAGTTGCCGCCCTTCAGCAGCGCCGTGGAAACCACCGAAAACGCCCTGGTGCGCGGCCAGGTGACGATCATCGGGCCGCAGCTCAGCGGTTACGTGTATGAAGTGCCGGTGACGGACTTCCAGTACGTCAAGGCCGGGGATTTGCTGGTGCGCCTCGATGACCGTATCTACAAGCAGCGCCTTGATCAGGCCCAGGCGCAACTGGCGGTGCAGCAGGCGTCCCTGGCCAATGTGGTGCAGCAACGCAACAGCGCCGAGGCGACCATCAAGCTGCGCCAGGCGGCCTTGATGGACAGCCAGGCCCAGGCCCGCAAAAGCACCGCGGATTTGCGCCGCAATGAGGAGTTGATCAGCGATGGGTCGGTGTCCAAACGCGAGCTGGACGTGACCCGCGCCGCCAATGCGCAAACCATCGCGGCCGTGGCCCAGGCCCAGGCCAACCTGGAAATCGCCCGGCAGGATTTGCAGACAGTGATCGTCAATCGCGGTTCGCTGGAGGCGGCGGTGGCCAGTGCCGATGCGGCAGTGGAGCTGGCGCGTATCGACCTGTCGAACACCCGGATCATCGCCCCGCGTGACGGGCAACTGGGCCAGATTGGCGTGCGCCTCGGGGCCTACGTCAACAGCGGCGCGCAGTTGATGGCGCTGGTGCCGAACCAGCTGTGGGTGATCGCCAACATGAAAGAAACCCAGATGGACAACGTGCAGGTTGGCCAGCCGGTGACCTTTACCGTGGATGCCCTGGACCACCGCAAGTTTCACGGCACGGTGCAGCGCATTTCCCCGGCGACCGGGTCGGAGTTCAGCCTGTTGCAGGCGGACAATGCTACCGGCAACTTCGTCAAGATCGCCCAGCGGGTGCCGGTGCGGATTACCGTGGATCCGGGGCAGGAGCAGAGTGAACGGCTGCGACCGGGGTTATCGGTGGTGGTGAGTATCGACACGGCGGGGCGCCTGAAAAACACCCCTCCCTAAGACACAATGGAGATCAAAAATGTGGGAGCGGGCTTGCTCGCGAATGCGGAGTGTCAGTCGCAGATGTGTTGACTGATCCACCGCATTCGCGAGCAAGCCCGCTCCCACATGGGTTTTGTGTTGTTAGAGGGTTTTGTATTGCAGGCTGAAACTGAGTTCTGCCGACTGGCCTTGTTCCAACAGCTTCAATCCCGGCCTACCCGGCAGGTGATGGGCATTCACCGGATGACTCACCGGCTCGAAGCAGAAAAAATCCAGCCCCGGCGGGCAATACAGCAGGTAATAGTCGCTGCCGGTGGCCTGGCATTCCAGGGTGTAACCCAGGTCTGGCTGCTGGATGACGCAGCGCCCGTCCCACTGGCAAAAACCGTTGTCCACCAGTGTCTCGGGCAACGATTCTGGGTGTTGAAAATCCCACTCGGCGGGCACGGCAGCCAGGCCTGTCGGCAATTTCGCCGCATCACTCATCCATACCTGCGAAGCCTTTGCCTGCAATTGCGTGCCCGGCCTGCGGGGCAGATACGGATGCAATCCCAGCCCAAGCCACGTCGCCGTTTCCGCCAGGTGCGTGACGCGCAAGGTGATGCTCAACTTGCCGCCCTTCAACTGAACCCGTTGCTCGGCGCGATACGCAAAGGGTGTGCTGCTGTCCAGTTGCAACACCACTTCGTCTGACGTCTGGCTGACCACCTGCCACACCTGTTGCCAGGCACTGCCATGAATTGGCAGCGGGTCCAGCGGGCTGTTGGGCTCAAGTCCCAACCACCCTGATGGGTTATCAAAGCCACCTTCGGCAACCCGGTTCGACCAGGGCGCCAGCGGGAAGCACGCAAGCTTCCCCGGCAGGCCGCTGGCCAGCGACTGTTGATCGGTGTGGCGTAGCAAGGGCTGGCCGCTGCTGCGTACTGTCCAGTTGACGATACTCCCGCCCAACGCTGGCGCCAGCGTCAGGTGGGTCAGGTTGTCTTCGAGTTCAAGCATCATGAGTGTCAGCAGACCTATTGAATGATGAATGCTTGTGTGGCGAGGGAGCTTGCTCCCGATGGGCTGCGGAGCGGCCCCAAAAAAGCGGGAGCGCTTCGCACTCCAGCGGGAGCAAGCTCCCTCGCCACAGAAAGCTCCCTTGCCACAGCAGCTCCCTCTCCACAATAGCTCCCTCGCTACACGCAGTGTGGGGCTTATAACACCAACCCCGGCAACCACAACGACAACGCCGGAATGTAGGTCACGGCCATCAGCACCAAAAACAGCACGCCATAAAACGGCAGCAACGCCTTCACGGTCTTCTCGATGCTGACTTTGCCCACCGCCGCCCCCACAAACAACACCGCACCCACCGGCGGGGTGATCAGGCCGATCCCCAGGTTCACCAGCATGATCATGCCGAAGTGCACCGGGTCGACGCCAATCCCCAGGATCACCGGCAGCAAAATCGGCGTGAGGATCAAAATCAGCGGCGCCATGTCCATCACCGTACCCAGCAACAGCAGCATGGCGTTGATGCACATCAGGATCACGTAGCGGTTGTCCGACAGGGTCAGGAACATCGTGGTGATCTTCGCCGGGATCTGCATCAGGGTCATGATGTAGCCGAAGCTGGCGGCGAACGCGATCAGGATCATCACGATGGAGATCGTGCGCACCGTGCGGTGCATCAGCTTGGGCAGCTCGCTCCATTTGTAGTCGCGGTAGATGAACATGGTCACGAAGAACGCCCACAACACCGCAATCGCCGCCGACTCGGTGGCGGTGAAGATGCCCGACAGAATCCCGCCAAGAATGATCACCATGGCCATCAGGCCCCACAATGCGTCGGCGCAGATTTTCAGTGCCTGTTTCAGGGGGATCACTTCGCCTTTGGGGTAGTTGCGCTTTTTCGCGAAGATCAGGCACAGCACCATCAGGCAGGCGCTCATCAGCAGGCCCGGGACCACGCCGGCCATGAACAGCGAGGCGATGGACACGGTGCCGCCCGCCGCCAGGGAGTAGAGCACCGAGTTGTGGCTCGGAGGCGTCAGCAAGGCTTGTACCGAGCCGCTCACGGTGACGGCGGTGGCGAATTCACGGGGATAGCCCTGGCGTTCCATTTCCGGAATCAGCACCGAACCGACAGACGCCGTATCGGCCACCGACGAGCCGGAGATCGCGCCAAAAAACGTCGAGGCCATGATGTTCACCAGGGACAGGCCGCCGCGCACAAAGCCCACCAGCACCCCGGCAAACGCCACCAGCCGGCGCGACATGCCGCCCTCGGCCATGATCGCCCCGGCCAGCACGAAGAACGGAATCGCCATCAGCGAAAACTTGTTCACCCCGCCGGCCACCTGAATCATCAGGGCCTGGAACGGAATGTCGATCCACCACGCGCCGATCAGCGCAGAAAGCCCCAGGGCGTAGGCCACCGGCATGCCAATCAGGATCAGGGCGATAAAGCTGCCCAACAGAATCAATGCGTCCATTCAGGCAGCCCCTTCACTTTCTTCAACCAGGTCGAAGCGCACGACCCGACGGTTGCTCTGGTCACCCAGCAGGAGTTTTTCCAGCACAAAAACCAGGGTCAGCAAGCCACCGATCGGGATCGGCATATAGGTGATGCCCACCCGCAAGGTCGGCATGGCGCTCATGAACTGGTTCCAGGTCGACAGGCACAATTTGCTGCCCCAAATCGTCATGAACAGGCAGATGGTTGCCATCAGCAATTGCGAGACGATGCCGACGATTCGGCGTTGGCCGGGCGGCAGGCGGTCGGTGACCATGGCCACCGACATGTGCGCCCCGGCGCGGTAGCTGGCGGCGGCGCCGACAAAGGTGAACACCAGCATCAGCAGGATGGCGGTGGGCTCCGGCCAGCTGGAGCCGGTGCCGAGCACGTAGCGGGCGAAGATGCCCCAGGGAATGATCAGCGCGACGCCGAGAACGGCGAGGCCGGCGATCCAGATGCAGCTCATGTAAATGCGGTCGTTGATGCGCAGCAGTAAATTCTTCATGGCGTTCACCGTAACCGGGCGCGTCGGTACCGACCGCGCCGGGCCTTATCTATGAGAGGAAAAAGGGTTACTCGACGGCTTCGATGCGCTTGATCAGGTCGGCGTAAGGCGCGCCGTACTTGTCGCGAATCGAAGCGGTGGCCTCATAGAACGGTTTTTTGTCGATGTCGATGAACTCGACGCCAGCAGCCTTGAGCTTGGCTTCACTGCTGGCAGACTTGGCGTCCCACAGCTCGCGCTCCTGGATCTGCGCGGCCTTGGCGGTGTTCTTCACCAGCACCTGTTGCTCGGGGGTGAGCTTGTTCCAGGTGATTTTCGACATCACGATGGGCTCGGGCAGGATCAGGTGGCCGGTCAGGCTGTAGAACTTGGCGTTCTGGTAGTGGTTGTGTTCCAGCAGGGTGGGCGGGTTGTTTTCCGCGCCGTCAATCACGCCGGTCTGCAGGGCGCTGAAGATCTCGCCGGTGTCCATGGCAATGCCGTTGCCGCCCATGGCGTTGATGGTTTCGATGAAGATCGGGTTGCCCTGCACGCGGATCTTCATGCCCTTGAGGTCTTCGATCTTGCGCACCGGTTTCTTGGTGTAGAGGTTGCGCGTGCCGCCGTCCATCCAGGCGAGCGCCACCAGGTTGAATTCGGAGTCGGTGATCTTGGCGAGGATTTCATCGCCGATCTCGCCGTCGATGACCTTGCGCATATGCACCTGGTCGCGGAACACGAACGGCATGTTGAACACGTTCACGTCCGGCACCACCGGGCCGACGATGCCGAGGCTGACCCGGGCCATCTGGATCGCGCCGACCTGGGCCTGTTCCACCACTTCCTTTTCCGAGCCCAGCACGCCGCCGGGGAACATCTTGAAGGTCAGGCCGCCGTTGCTTTCGGCCACCAGGGTTTTACCCAGCTGTTCTTCGGCGACGACGGTGGGGTAGCCGGCGGGGTGGATGTCGGCGAATTTGATTTCCAGCGCGTGGGCGGCACCGGCGAAGACGAAGGTGAAGGGGAGTGCGGCGAGGAGCAAAGTGCGTTTGAAGTCCATGGGGTGTCTCTCCAGTCTTGTTATTGTTTTATTCAAGGCACAGCGATGCAGCTAGAGGATGAAGGTCGGCTCCGGCAATCCGGTGACCCCGGGGTTGAGGGCAAACACGCCGCCGGCCAGCGACTGGGCACTGTGGTCGTCGCGGATCGAGGTGACGAACAGGGTGTCCAGGCGGTTGCCACCGAAGGCGCACATGGTGGGTTTTTTCACCGGCACGGCCAGTGAGCGGTCGAGACGGCCGTCGGGGGTAAAGCGGTGGATCAGCCCGGCATCGTTGGCGCAGATCCAGTAGCAACCTTCGGCATCCACGGCGGCTCCGTCGGGGCGGCCGAGGAACTGGTGCATATCCACAAACAGCCGCCGATTGGACGGCGTGCCGCTGTCGATGTCGTAGTCGAAGGCCCAGACCTGCTGGACCAACGGGTGCGAATCCGAGAGGTACATCGTGCGCCCGTCCGGGCTGAAGGCCAGGCCGTTGGGGGTGATGAAACCGTTGAGTGCGGTGTGAACCGCCCGGCCTGTTTCGTAGCGGTACAGTGCACCGTCGGCCGCATTCTCGGCCATGTTCAGCACCATGCTGCCGGCCCAGAACCGGCCCTGGCGATCACAGCGGCCATCGTTCAGGCGCATGTCCGGGCGGGCGTGCTCGACGCTGGCCAGGGGCGCAGTGTCGAGCCTGCCATCGTTGTGGGGCGTCAGCCGGAAAAACCCGGTTTGCATGCCCGCAACCCAATCGCCCGCCGAGGTGCGGGCGATGCAGGCGAGCATCTGCGGAGCTTTCCAGGCCTGCGCCTGGCCGCTGGTGGCGTTCCAGCGTTGCAGTTCGCCTGTGGGAATATCCACCCAGTACAGGGCGTTTTCCCCGGGTACCCACACCGGGCATTCACCCACGGCGTTGCGGGCGTCGACAATCAGTTCTGCTTGCATGGCCACTCATTCCCTTGGGTTGGTCTGTGGTCAGTCACCGAACGGGCCGGCGGCGCAAAACGCGCCCCCCTGGTACACCCGCGCCGGGTCGTCGGCAGCGGGCATCGGCTGGGCTTCCACCTGTTTGCGGAATACTTCGGAAGAATCCCGCGGGGTGAAGCCCAGGTGCGCGGCGAAGCGGTTGTCCCACCACACATCGAGGTTATCCGACATGCCGTAGACCACGGTATGCCCGACATTCGGTGTGTACAGCGAGCGTTCGAGCAGTTGGGTGAGGTCGTCGAAGCTCAGCCAGGTGTGCATCATCCGGCGGTTCTGGGGTTCCGGGAACGAGGAGCCGATGCGGATGCTCACGGTCTCGATGCCGTAGCGATCGAAGTAGAAACTGGCCATGTCCTCGCCGTAGGATTTGGACAGCCCGTAGTAACTGTCGGGGCGGCGCGGGGAGTGGGCGTCGAGGGCTTCGTCCTGCTTGTAGAAGCCGATCACGTGGTTGGAGCTGGCGAAGATGACGCGCTTGACCCCATGGCGGCGCGCCGCTTCATAGATGTGGAAGATCCCGCAGATGTTCGCGCCCAGCACTTCCTCGAACGAGCGTTCCACCGATACGCCGCCGAAATGCAGGATCGCATCGACGCCTTCCACCAGTTGGTGCACGGCTTGTTTGTCGGAAAGATCGCAAGGCAATACTTCTTCGCTGTCGTCAGCGGCCGGGGCCATGTCGGCGATATCCGACAGGCGCAGTACCTTGGCGTAAGGACGCAGGCGTTCGCGCAAGACTTTGCCCAGGCCACCGGCGGCACCGGTGAGCAGCAAGCGGTTGAACGGGGTAGGGGCGGTTGTGGTGGTCATGGTGATCCCGTTATTGTTGTAGGTTGTCGTATGACTGATCCGAAGTATCCTTAGGGTTTCCTACACTTGTCAACGCACTATTGGTCGAAGTTGATAGAGGCTCATCGCTGTCCTGTGGCGAGGGAGCTTGCTCCCGTTGGAGTGCGAAGCGCTCCCAAGATTTTGGGGCCGCTGCGCAGCCCAGCGGGAGCAAGCTCCCTCGCCACAGCAATCTACCTCCCCACAGCAATCTCCCCCGCCACAAAAGCCTTTCCGGTTGTTTGTAAACCGCTATAACAGCGACAGCGGGTAACTGATGAATATCCGGTTCTCATCAAACTCGTTGGTACTGAAATCCCGGCGCATCGTTGCGTTGCGCCAGCGCACATTCAGGTCCCGCAGTGGACCGCTTTGTACCGTGTAGGCCAGCTCCGACTCACGGCCCCACTCCTTGCCATTGGTGATCGCCCCGGTGTGCACGTTATCGCCACTGATGTAGCGGTTCATCATGGTCAACCCGGGAATGCCCATTACCACGAAGTTGAAGTCGTGCCGCACCTGCCAGGACTTTTCCTTGGCGTTGTCGTAGCTGGCGTTGTAGCTGTCGTTGGCCAGGGTGCCGCCGCTGGTGCCGTTGACCCGCATCCAGGCGCTGTCGCCGGTGAGTTTCTGCAGGCCGATATAGAAGCTGTTGCCTTTGTATTTGGCCGAGAGCAGGGCGAACGCGGTTTTGTTGTCGAGGTCGCCGGCCAGGGCCTTGCCGTCTTCCTTGCCGGTGAAGAACCCGAGGTTGGCGCCCAGGGTCCAGTCGCCCACGGGCTGGCTGTGGGTCAGGTTGAAATACTGTTGCTGGTAGATGTCACTGAGTTCGGCGTACCACACGCCAACCTGGGTGCGCTTGTCGTTGAAGGTGTATTCGCCGCCGCCAAAGTTGAAGCGGTCCGAGGTGAATGCGGCTTTGCCGTTGAGAAACATGTCATCCATGCTCGCGTCGTTGCGCGGGCTGTTGCCGCGAAACTGGCCGCCATACAAGGTCAGGCCGGCGATTTCCCTGGACGTTACCTGGCCGCCGCGGAACGTTTGCGGCAGTGAGCGGCCGTCATCCGAGCGCAGGATCGGCAGTACCGGCATCCATTCGCCGACTTTCAATTCGGTGTTCGACAGCCTGGTTTTCAGCGCCACGCCCAGGCGCCCGAAGTTATCGGCAGGGCGGCCATCGCTGCGGGTCGGCAGCAGTTGGGTGCCGGCGGTACCTTTGCCGCCGTCGAGTTTCTGCGAGTACAGGCCCAGCACGTCCAGGCCGAAACCGACGGTGCCTTGGGTGAAGCCGGACCTGGCATCGAGAATGAAGTTTTGCGTCCACTCCTCGGCCTTGCCCTGGGGGTAGGCGGGGTTGGTGAAGTTGCGGTTGAAGTAGGCGTTGCGCAGGTTGAGCGTGGCGGTGGCGTCATCGATGAAGCCTTCTGCCGAGGCGGTGGCGGGGAGGGTAAAGGCCAGGCTGCTCAAACCGATGGCGGCAAAACGGGTGGTGCCGGAGAACTGGCGGACGTGTTGGCTCACAGTGACGCTCCCTTGTCTTTTTGTTGTTTTTATTTTTTGTTATACGTTGTCGTACAACATTGAGGGCGATATTTGCGAGGTTTCAGGGGGTTGTCAATCGAAAGTTATACGATGACTCCCTGCGTGAAGGGAGTCAGTGGGGAAGGAGTTATCCCGCTGCAACCATGGGCGGCAAGGTGCCAAGCAGCGAGACGGCGGCTACCGCTGAAACACCTAGTAACCATTCAATCATCACGCTGGCCTTCAAGGCAGGCAGCCGCTGCTCACAGTTGTGAATCCGCAGGCGGTTCAGCAGCGCCAGGGCGAGCATGCCGAACACCAGCAGCACCTTGATCAACAGGATCAGGGCGAACCCTGTGAACAAGGGCGTCGGCCAGAACTGCCCGGTGAGCACCCGCACGTTGATCAGGCCGGTCACCAGTAGCCCTGTCACCAGGCCATAACCGATGCCACTGAAGCGCTTGAGGATCGGTTCCAACGGATAGCGGGGCGATTGCCTGAGGATCAACACCAGCAGGAGCAGGCCGCCCAGCCAGGCACCGACACACACCAGGTGCACCACCTGATTGAGGATCAGCAACTGTCCGGCCATGCCATTGAGCATGGCGCCATGGCCCACCGGTGCAAGTGTCGCCAGCAGCAATGCACAGAGCGGCAGGCGCAACGCCTTCCACGGCGTCATCAGGCCCAGCACCAGCAGCACGTTCAGTAGCAAGTGCCAGGTCCAGACCTGGCCGAAGAAGGTTTTGCCCAGCACCAACTGCACGGTCGACCATTCCAGCGCGCCCAGCCCGACACCGGCCATGCTCGCGCTGATCAACAGCAGCCACGCCACCCCCGACACCAATGCCAGCCACGCCAACCCTTGGGTGATGCGCGACAGTTGGCGGTCCAGCACCGGTTGCGGTCCCGCGCCCAGCAGCCAGGGCCTGAACACACAGGCCCCGAACATCAACAGCACGACGATGAAATGCAGGAAACGGCACAGCACCAGCAGGGTGGCCATGGATTATTGGCCGACCTTGAAGCTGTATTCACCGTTGCTCTTGTGGGTATCCACCGAGACCGCGTTCCACACCACTTTGTAGGTGCCGGCGGCCAAGGGTGCGGCCGGTGTCACCACCAATACTTTCTTGTCGGCGTCCGGGGTTTCCAGGCCCTTGATCGCGACTTCGGTGCCGTCCTTGCTCAGGGATACCTTGGTGAAGGTCGCTTCAACGCCTTCGCTGAACGTCAGGCGCAGGTCCTTGGGCGCGGCGACGCTGCTGTCGGCGGCAGGCTCCGAGCTTTTCAGGTGGGCGTGGGCAAACGCGGCCGAGGCGCCCAGCAGGGAAGCGAGCAGGGCAACGGTGGTGAGGGTCTTCTTGATCAACATTGTTCAATACCTTCAGGTGAGAGTCAGTCGTTCGGTAGTGCCATGTGCAACAAGGGGAAGGGCTTGCCTTCGCCATCGACGGGCGAGCGCCCGGTCTGGATAAAACCATAGTGCAGGTAGAAACCCACGGCCTGTGGATTCTGCTCGTTCACGTCGACCCGCAGGGTGTCGTGGCGGGCGCGTACGAAGTCCAGCAACTGGCGACCGATGCCCTGGCCGCGTCGGTTCGGGTCGATAAACAGCATCTCGACATTATTGCCGCCGGTGCCGACGAAGCCGCCAATGCCTTGGGTATCTTCGTACACCCACACTTCAAGTGCGGGCATCGGCAGGTAGCAGTCGCGTACCAGGGGCAGCAGGCGCTGGATGTCGTCTTCGCTGAGAAAGTCATGGGTGGCGCGCACCGAGCGTTCCCACAGTGCACCCAGCACCGGGTCGTCGCACGCGCTTCGCTGTCGAATAGTCATGGGGGATGATCCTTCGAGGGGATGGCGATGCTAACCAATCCGCTATCGACGGGGAAGGTTCTTGTACGAAGTTTCACAGTGGCGTGTCGCCGCGATCTAGAGCGGATGGTAGTCTTGAAGCCATGTTGTTGTCAGGGAGCCCTTATGGGCAATCACAAGATCGGTATTCGTCGGGTCAACGTCGAAAAGATTCTGCTGGCGGCTGAAAAGGTCTTCGCCGAGAAGGGCTATGGCAGCACCGCCATGGCCGACATCGCTGAAGAAGTGCAACTGCCGCGCTCCAACCTGCATTACTACTTCAGTACCAAGAGCGAGCTGTACAGCGCGGTGTTGTTCGACCTGCTCGAGGTGTGGAAGCAGGACGCCTTGTGCTTCGAGATGTTCGACGACCCGCGGGTGGTGCTCAGCAGCTACATCCGCGCCAAGATGCAACATTCCCGCAGCCGGCCTTATGGTTCGAAAGTCTGGGCGAATGAAATCATCCACGGCGCGCCAACCCTGGGGGAGGCGCTGGATGTGAGCCTGTATGACTGGGCCAAGATGAAGGAAGCGAAGATTCGCCAGTGGGTGGAGGACAAGCGGATTTTGCCGGTGGAGCCGTCGAGCCTGCTGTATATGATCTGGGCGTCGACCCAGCACTATGCCGACTTTGACCATCAGGTGAAGATCCTGAATGACCATCAGCCGTTGTCGGACATGCAGTTCGAGCGGGCGGTGCAGACGGTGACGAGTGTGATCCTGCGGGGGATCGGGTTGGAGCCCTAGATCGTTCCCACGCTCCGCGTGGGAATGCCGCCTGGACGCTCTGCGTCCGTTCTTAAGGTCGTGACGCGGAGCGTCAACGGATGCATTCCCACGCGGAGCGTGGGAACGATCATTCAGGCTACACCGCCTCGCGGTGGGGGTTCCTCGGATCCTGCGTCCAGTTCAAAAACGGCTTCCCGGTATCCACCGGCACCATCTCGATACAGTCCGCCACCGGGCAGGTGATCTGGCACAGGTTGCACCCCACGCACTCATCATCGATCACCTCGTATTTATGTGTCCCATCCGCCTGCTTCAAGCTGGCAATCGCCTGGTGCGACGTGTCTTCACAGGCAATATGGCAACGCCCACAGCCAATACATGCCGCCTGGTCAATTTTGGCGATCACCTGGTAATTGATATCCAGGTACTTCCAATCCGTCGTATTGCCCACCGCCCGCCCGGAAAATTCCTGCAGGCTGCTGTAACCCTGGCTGTCCATCCACCGCGACAGCCCGTCCTTCATTTCTTCGACAATCCGAAACCCGTGCAGCATCGCCGCCGTGCACACCTGCACCGCGCCGCAGCCCAGCGCGACGAATTCCGCTGCATCGCGCCAGTTGCCAATCCCGCCAATCCCGCAGATCGGCAAGCCTTGTGTCTGTGGGTCCCGGGCAATCTCCGCCACCATGTTCAGCGCGATGGGTTTCACCGCCGAGCCGCAGTAACCCCCGTGGGTGCTTTGGGTGCCGACCATCGGCAGGGCGACCATGCGCTCCAGGTCGACACTGGTGATGGAGTTGATGGTGTTGATCAGCGACACCGCATCCGCGCCCCCACGATACGCTGCCCGCGCCGCCACGCGTATGTCGGTGATGTTCGGCGTGAGCTTGACGATCACCGGCAGCGAGCAATAGGTCTTGCACCAGCGCGTCACCTGTTCCACATACTCCGGCACCTGGCCCACCGCCGCGCCCATGCCGCGTTCCGGCATGCCGTGGGGGCAGCCGAAGTTCAGCTCGATGCCGTCGCAGCCGGTGGCTTCCACCAGTGGCAGGATGTGCTTCCACGACTCCTCAACACACGGCACCATCAATGACACGATCAGCGCGCGGTCCGGCCAGTCCTTTTTCACTTGGGTGATTTCCCGCAGGTTGATCTCCAGGGAGCGGTCGGTAATCAGCTCGATATTGTTGATGCCGAGCACTTCACGGTTGGCGCCAAAGTGCGCCGAGTAGCGCGATGAGACGTTGACCGCTGCCGGGTCTTCGCCGAGGGTTTTCCAGACCACGCCGCCCCAGCCTGCTTCAAAGGCGCGGACCACGTTGTAGGCCTTGTCGGTAGGCGGCGCGGAGGCCAGCCAGAACGGATTGGGGGCTTTGATACCGGCGAATACAATCGAGAGATCGGCCATTACGCAGCCTCCACATTCAGCATGAGTTGGGCGTGCATGGCTTCAGCGGCCAGCTTGCCGTGTTGCACGGCCTGGACGGTGAGGTCCTGGCCGAGGCTGACGCAATCGCCGCCGGCGTACACGCCGGGGATGCTGGTGCGCAGCTGTTCGTTGACGAAGATCCGATCGCCCTGGCGTTGCAGTTGGTGGGCCAGCGGGTCGTGCAGCGCCTCGTCGTCGAAGCCTTGGCCGATGGCCTTGAAGATCGCGTCGGCGGCCAGTTCGAAGGTCTCGCCGGTGGCTTGCAGGCGGCCATCGACCATGCGGGTGCGGGCGAAGCGCATGCCGCGCACATGGCCCTGGTCGTCGAGCAACACTTCTTCGGGCTGGGCCCAGGTCAGCAGGCGTACCTGGTTGGCCTTGGCGATGTCCTGCTCATGGCCGGTGGCGCCCATTTCAGCCAGGCCACGGCGATACACCAGGTTGACGTCACGGGCACCGAGGCGGGCCATTTGCACCGCCATGTCGATGGCCGTGTTGCCGGCGCCGAGCACGATGCAACGGTCGGCCAGGGGCAGTTGACTGAGGTCGTCGGCCTGGCGCAGTTCACGGATGTAGTCGGTGGCGGCGAGCAGGCCGGGGGCGTCTTCGTGTGGCAGGCCGAGCTGTTTGCTGGCAGCCAGGCCAAGGCCGAGGAACACTGCATCGAACTGCTGGTGCAGTTCGCTCAAGGTCAGGTTGTCGCCCAGGCGCTGGCCGTGACGGATCTCGATGCCGCCAATTTGCAGGAGGAAATCCAGTTCCTTTTGCGCGAAGTCATCCACCAGCTTGTACTTGGCGATCCCGTATTCATTCAGGCCGCCGGCTTTTTCCCGGGCTTCGAAAATCACCACGTCATGGCCGTGCAGGGCGCTGCGATGGGCGCAGGACAAACCCGCAGGCCCGGCGCCGACCACCGCGATGCGCTTGCCGGTGGGCGCGGCGCGCTGGAACGGGTGTTCGCTGAAGTGCGCGTTGTCCACCGCGTAACGCTGCAACAGGCCGATCAGCACCGGGGCGCATTCCTCGGCATTGTTGCGCACGCAGGCTTGCTGGCAGAGGATTTCCGTCGGGCAGACCCGGGCGCAACTGCCGCCGAGGATATTCGCCGAGAGAATCTTCTGTGCGGCGCCCTGGACGTTCTCCGTGTGGATATTGCGGATGAACGACGGGATATCGATCTCGCTGGGGCACGCGTTGACGCACGGCGCGTCGTAGCAGTAGAGGCAGCGCGAGGCTTCCAGTTGGGCTTGCCGGGCATTGAGCGGCGGCGCCAGGTCGGTGAAATGCGCGGCGAGGGTCGCCGCATCTTCATGGGGGTGGGGAAGATGGTTCAGGGTCTGGATCACGGTATTGGCCTCACGGTTTTTGAGGTGCTGCCTCTGGTGGGCAGTGGTTTTTTTGTTGCCTGTACCGGCCTCTTCGCGAGCAAGCCCGCTCCCACATTCGACTGCATTTATCCTGTTGGAATGGGGGCGAATGTGGGATCGGGTTTGCTCGCGAATGGCGGCCTCAGCGTTTCACAGCAACCGGCCTGGAACGCTCCGCCCGCTTGCTCAACTGCTCAAACACCGGCGGATACGTCGGCCGTTCGATATACCGACCCGCACCCCGTTCGGCGCGCAAATCCCCATCCGCCCAGACCAGCTTGCCCTGGCTGATGGTATGGCTCGGCACGCCGCGCACGGTCTTGCCTTCAAAGATGTTGAAGTCGACTTTCTGGTGGTGAGTCTTCGCGGAAATGGTCCGTGTGCCTTGCGGGTCCCACAGCACCAGGTCAGCATCGGCCCCCACGCGGATCGCTCCTTTGCGTGGATACAGGTTGAAGATCTTCGCGGTGTTGGTAGACGTCAGCGCAACGAATTCCTGCATCGACAAGCGCCCAGTGTTCACGCCCTCATCCCACAACAGCGCCATGCGGTCTTCGATACCGGCAGTGCCATTGGGAATTTTGCTGAAGTCATCCCGCCCGGCGGCTTTTTGCTCGGCGCAGAAGCAGCAATGGTCGGTGGCGGTGGTGTGCAGGTTGCCCGATTGCAGGCCATGCCACAGTGCCTCCTGATGCCCGCGCGGGCGGAAGGGCGGGCTCATCACATAGCCGGCGGCGGTCTGCCAGTCGGGGTGTTGATACACGCTGTCGTCCAGCAGCAGATGCCCGGCCAATACTTCGCCGTACACCGGCTGGCCCTTGCTGCGGGCGTAGGTGATTTCATCCAGCGCTTCCTTGGTGGACACGTGCACTAGGTACAGCGGCGTGCCGATGGTTTCGGCAATCCGGATCGCCCGGCTGGCGGCTTCACCTTCCACCTGCGAAGGCCGCGACAACGGATGCGCTTCAGGCCCGGTAATGCCCTGGGCCATCAGCTTGCGTTGCAGGTGATACACCAGCTCGCCGTTTTCGGCATGCACCGTCGGTACCGCACCCAGTTCCAGGCAGCGTTCGAAGCTCGCCACCAAGGTGTCGTCGGCGGCCATGATCGCGTTCTTGTACGCCATGAAATGCTTGAAGCTGTTGATGCCGTGTTGGCTCACCAACTCGGCCATTTCCTCGCGGACCTGCTCGCTCCACCAGGTAATGGCGACGTGAAAGCCGTAGTCGGACGCCGACTTCTCGGCCCAGCCGCGCCACTGATGGAAGGCTTCCAGCAGGGATTGCTGCGGGTTGGGAATCACGAAGTCGATGATCGACGTGGTGCCGCCCGCCAACCCGGCGGCCGTGCCACTGAAAAAATCTTCACTGGCCACGGTGCCCATGAAGGGCAGCTGCATATGGGTATGGGGGTCGATGCCGCCGGGCATCAGGTATTGACCGCTGCCGTCGAGTATCTCGGTGCCGGCGGGAATATCCAGATCAGTGCCAATGGCGCGGATTAGACCGTCTGCGCATAAAACATCGGCTCGGTAACTTTCATCATGGGTAATAACGGTAGCGCCACGGATCAACAGCGACATGTCGAGTTCCTCACAGGCTTGACCGGCTTGTGCCAGTTCTAAGTGTTGTCATGCATCGCGCCGCTGGAAAATTAATTCCTGTCAGCGGTGACAGGAATAGAAACTAGCCCGAGTTTTTCGAATGAGCAAGAATATTTTCTATAAGCTTATGTCTGTAATAACTTATTGAATTTTAACGATAAAAAATCAAAATCACCAAAATGTAGCGGCCTCTCACCATTTTGACGCACTTGACAGGTTCCCAATATGAGCAACATTTCCTATTGCAAATCAGACGCTTGAGACATGCCTCTTGACGGGGCCGGTAAATAAAAATAATTGTGTTGCACCAGATTGAGTCCTGAGGGTTCGGACAACTTCTGCGTTAGTTGGCCTGAGTAACGCTGAAAGTAACGAGGGGCTCTTCGGTCGAGACAATAAAGCTGATAAACATCAGCAAGTTATATAAGCGGTGCGGGCAGGTTGACGGTTTACGGCACGGTTATTGAGTGCGGTGGCGGTTGGCCGGGTCCCGGATGTCATGTTGTCAACGAGGTACTCCGGCCATCCCGTGCACGTCACGGGGTGAGCAAAAATAATTCGAAAAAACCGTGGAGCGGCCATGCAACAGAACAGATCGCAAGTCATTGAGCGCAACGGCCTGTACGAACTCGACGCCGGCCCCGACGTCCTCGACAGCCCCCGCTACAACCACGACATGGCACCGACCAAGGTGCGCGAACGCACCTGGAACAAGTGGCACATCACCGCGCTGTGGATCGGCATGTCGGTGTGCGTGCCGACCTACACCCTGGGCGGCGTGCTCACCGCGTACTTCGGGTTGTCGGTGGGCGAGGCGCTGATGGCGATCCTGCTGGCCAATATCGTGGTGTTGATCCCACTGACCCTCAACGCCTTCCCCGGCACCAAGTACGGCATCCCGTTCCCGGTGTTGCTGCGCTCGTCCTTCGGTGTGCTTGGCTCCAACGTGCCGTGCCTGATTCGCGCCCTGGTGGCGTGCGGCTGGTTCGGCATCCAGACGATGTTTGGCGGGTTGGCGATTCACCTGTTCCTGGGCTCGGTTTTCGAGGGTTGGAAGTCCCTTGGTGGCACCGGTGAAGTGATCGGCTTCATGATCTTCTGGACCCTGAACCTGTGGGTGGTATTGCGTGGCGCCGAGTCGATCAAATGGCTGGAAACCCTGTCTGCTCCGCTGCTGGTAGCGGTGGGAATCGGGCTGCTGGTGTGGGCGCTGCCGAATGTCTCGCTGACCGAGTTGATGGCGATCCCGCCCAAGCGTCCCGAAGGCGCGAGCCTCACCGGCTACTTCATGGCAGGCCTGACGGCGATGGTGGGTTTCTGGGCCACCTTGTCATTGAACATCCCCGACTTCAGCCGCTACGCCAAGAGCCAGAAAGACCAGATCCTCGGGCAGATTTTCGGCCTGCCGCTGACCATGTTCCTGTTCGCCGCCCTCGGCGTGATCATGACCGCCGCCTCGGTAAAACTGGTGGGCGTCAGCGTCTCCGATCCGGTGACCCTGATCGGCCATATCCAGAGCCCGGTGTGGGTAGCCGTGGCCATGGCGCTGATCATCATCGCCACCTTGTCCACCAACACCGCAGCGAACATCGTCTCACCCACCAACGACTTCCAGAACATCGCGCCCAAGCTGATCAACCGCACCACGGCGGTGGTGCTCACCGGCCTGGTGGGCCTGGCGTTGATGGCCCATGAGCTGCTGAAAAAGCTCGGGCTGATCATCTCCGACGTGAGCCTGGAAACCGTCTATTCCAACTGGTTGCTGGGTTACTCAAGCCTCTTGGGGCCGATCGCCGGGATCATGGTGGTGGACTATTTCATCATCAAGAAACAGCAACTGGACCTCGCCGGTTTGTATCGCGATGACGTGTACCCGGCGTGGAACTGGCATGGCTTCCTGGCGTTTGGCGTGCCGGTGGTGCTGACGTTGCTGTCCCTGGGCAGCGATGCGTTCAGCTGGTTCTACAGCTATGGCTGGTTCACCGGCTCGGCGCTCGGTGGCCTGTTGTATTACGCCCTCTGCATGAAACGCGGGGCTCGTGTGGTTGCGGTGAAAACACCGCTTTAATCGATGTGGAATGCAATCAAATGTGGGAGCGGGCTTGCTCGCGAATACGGTGTGCCAGTCGCCAGATGTGTTAGCTGAATCACCGCCTTCGCGAGCAAGCCCGCTCCCACATTTTTGATCGCAGTCCTCCAGTGAGAGTCTGGTCAAATTCATAAGAACTACTGCCTGAGGAGATCCCCATGAACGCTGCCATAGATGTTCTGCAATCCACCCATCAGCACATCAACCGCGATCGTCTGTGGCTGTCCCTGATGGAACTCGCCAAGCTCGGCGCCACCCCCAAGGGCGGCGTCTGCCGCCTGGCCCTGACCGACCTCGATCGCCAGGCCCGCGACCTGTTTGTGAAGTGGTGCGAGGAAGCGGGCTGTACCGTGACCATCGATGGCGTCGGCAATATCTTCGCCCGCCGGCCCGGGCGCAATCCCCAGTTGCCGCCGGTGATGACCGGCAGCCATATCGACACCCAGCCCACCGGCGGCAAGTTTGATGGCTGTTTTGGTGTGCTGGCGGGCGTTGAGGTATTGCGCACCCTCAATGACCTGAAGGTGGAAACCGAAGCGCCGCTGGAAGTGGTGGTGTGGACCAACGAAGAAGGCTCGCGCTTTCCTCCATGCATGATGGGCTCCGGGGTGTTTGCCGAGAAATTCACCCTGGCCGACACGCTGGCCAAGACGGATGCCGACGGCGTGACCGTGGGCGATGCGCTGAATGCCATTGGGTATGCCGGATCACGCCCGGTGAGCGGGCACAAGGTGGGCGCATATTTCGAAGCACATATCGAGCAAGGTCCGATTCTTGAGGATGAAAAGAAAACCATCGGTGTGGTGCTGGGCGCCCTTGGCCAGAAATGGTTCGACCTGAAACTGCGGGGTGTCGAGGCGCATGCCGGGCCGACCCCGATGCACCTGCGCAAGGATGCCCTGGTCGGTGCCGCGGCCGTGGTGGCTGCAGTTAACGCGGCGGCGTTGGGTCATCAGCCTCACGCCTGCGGCACCGTCGGTTGCCTGCAAGCGTATCCGGGCTCACGCAACGTCATTCCTGGCGAAGTGCGCATGACCTTGGACTTCCGCCATCTGGAACCGGCGCGGTTGGATTCGATGATTGCCCAGGTGCGCAAAGTGATTGACGAAACCTGCGCCAAGCACGGCCTCACGTTCGAGATGACACCCACCGCTGACTTCCCGCCGCTATACTTCGACAAAGGCTGCGTGGATGCCGTGCGTGATGCGGCCAATGGGTTGGGGTTGTCCAACATGGATATCGTGAGCGGGGCAGGGCACGACGCGATCTTCGTCGCGGAACTGGGGCCGGCGGGGATGATCTTTGTGCCGTGTGAAGGTGGCATCAGCCATAACGAAATCGAGAACGCGGCGCCGGATGATTTGGCGGCGGGGTGTGCGGTGTTGCTGAGGGCGATGGTGGCAGCTTCGGTGGCAATCGCCAGCGGCAAACTGGCTGCCTGAGTCGACAGGCTTCACTCCTCTCAAATGTGGGAGCCGGGCTTGCCCGCGATAGCGGTGTTTCAGACACAGTTGCAGTGCCTGACACTCCGCTATCGCAGGCAAGCCAGCTCCCACATTTATGGGTCAGCTCACGGCTACCCTCGCATCCACCACCCGATCTACAAGCAACTGCACACCCTCCAGCATCCGACACATCCCCAGCATCACGCTGCGCTGTGAACCATCAACCTCAAAGGCCAAGTGCGCGGCGATGGCATTGATGGATTCCAGATCCTGAGAGGCATTAAGCAGCAGGGTTTCGGTATCGAGACCAGGGCGGAGGGTGAAGAGCAGGTTTGAATCGGAAGGAGGATTTGGACTGTCTTTGATCATGATGCAGTTCCTGGAGAGTTAGAGACTACCACCAGGTTTTTCTCACGAACGAAGGTGGCAGCTGTACGCGGAGTGAGAAAACCAAGACCCCAGGAGCTTGGCCACGCCGAAGCGTGCCCGCGCACAGCCGCCATAACAGCGAGCACAGAAAAAGCGCCTGCACTGTATACGGCGGGCGCTTTTGCGCCAATGGAGTCGTTCGGATTTCTCACGTCCGGTCGCTGAATTGGCAGCGACTGGCGAAGACTAGTGGTGCCCGTTCCGACCAGCAACCCGAAAGAAGCGTAGGAAATATGTCGCTTCGAGGATGGGTTGTAAGGCATGTCCTGCTCCTTTGTACGAAGTCTCCTTTGTTCATCGGCCTCTCATCATCTCAGCTATTGATATTACGTTTACCGCGCCTTGGAGGACGACAGTGAAGTATTGGCTGCATTGAGGGATGCCAGTCCATTTCTAATTACGCGTGACGCATCGGCAAAAGTTGATGTTCAGGGCCGTACGATCAATGTGTCGGTGGTGGGGGATGTATCCGACTATCACAGCAGTTCGCTGTATCGACATGCCGATGGCAGCGATTACACAGCGGTGAGTGTTTTTCTGAATAGTCGGCCGGAAGATTGAAATTGGCGGTGGGTCAGTCTAGAGATGTTTGACGTGACCCACGTCGGTGGCGATTGCCAGCGGCAAACCGGCCGCCTGAGTCGACAGGCTTCACTCCTCTCAAATGTGGGAGCCGGGCTTGCCCGCGATAGCGGTGTTTCAGACACAGTTGCAGTGTCTGACACTCCGCTATCGCAGGCAAGCCAGCTCCCACATTTGATCCAGGGTGGGCTCGAGATTTGTATCAGGCGTCGGGCTTCCAGCCTCCGCCCAGCGCCGTCACCAAACCCACACTCGCCTGCAATTGCCGCGTCTGCACCGCTTGCAATGTGCGCTGCGCCTGCAACGCCGCCGTCTGCGCCGTCACCACATCCAGATAACTCAGAGCCCCGCCAGATAACTGTTCATCCAGCGCTTTCTGCTGCAAATCCGGCAGTTGCCCCTAGTTATCTTCCACCTCGCGCACGGCGCGTAAAACCTGGCTGCGGTAGTGGGCCGAGGCCTCTTCAAATTCGGCCTTGGCTTGGCACTCAGGCGCCCGCCGTCGAAGATCGGCAGGTTTACCAAGGGCCCCAGAGCCCAGTGGGTACTGGTAACTGCAGATAATGGGTTAAATAGTATGAAGGTCACATCCGAGCAGCTTGTGTGAAAGTTCCCTTTTTCATTTTTCCGTTATCGGTGCTACCTGAAGGTGTTAGTTTTTTTGCAAGCACCTAACCGTTTTGCTAGCTATTTACTTTTGCAATGTTTTGATAGGGTTAAATGCATCGGAATAAATTTTTGGATTGAAGGAGGAGTAATGAAGCTAGGTGATATAGAAGATACGTTACTTCTTAAAGCATGGCATCGATACGATGAAACAATTCGAAGCCCGTCAAGGTTGCACACCATCTGGTGATTTAAATGAGTAGCTTGATGCGGCGCGGAATGGTGCTTGGGCTGATTTTTTGCTTTATCAGTGCTGCATTTGACGTGTATGTGGCTTTTGTTACCCAAATGATAAATCCCTTGGTAGTCATTTTTTACTGCTTCAGTTTTTCAGGAGCCTTTTTTCTAAGTTTTACGCTCTTGCGAAGTAACAAAAAACTTATCTTAAAACTGTGCGAAAACATATTGTTAGTTTTTTTAGTCAATGTTGCAGTTCTATTGAACTGGGGCGGCCTATTCTACGCACTCCGTTATCTGGAACCTGCCGTTGTCGGCGTGGCCTCAGTGGCATGCGGGCCGGCGCTAACGCTCATCCTCTCTGCTCTTGATAACAACAGGGTTAAAACCGCGTTGGCGGATACATTGATTTCCTGGCTGGTACTGATTTCCGTGGGAATCATGTTGTTCAAGTCATTCATGGGTGACAGTGGTGTGTCTTCCACCACTACCGGGCAGCGAATGCTTGGCATCGTCAGCGTTCTGGTGTGCGCGTTGGGCACCGTGATGTATACGATCGTCTCGAAAAAGCTATTCGCTCGACAGTGGGCTGTTTATGAAATTCTGGCGGTCCGAAATGTGGTGACGATCATTGCCTGTGTCGTCTTGATTCCCGCGACGGGTGTCGGTTTTGCCTTGGGCCCTGAGCTGTTCTGGCCGATGCTGACGTTAGTGGTGATTGGCCATTTGCTGCCGATTTATCTGATTCAAAAAACCATTCATTATCTCAGTGCTATCCATGTATCGCTGTTACTGCTGACACTGCCGGTGTTTGTCCTGCTGCTTCAATATCTCGACACACGAGTGGAGTTTTCGGCAGCCAGTGTCACGGCGGTTGGCGTCATTATTTTTTTACTCTCTGGACGAGCAATCGCAAGTCTGTATCTCGAAAGGCGGGGATTGAGATGAGCAGAGTCGTGATAGTCGATGGTTTTTCATCCGGTAAGTTTGTCGCGAAAGCGTTGCGTGAGCGAGGCTGTACGTTGATCCATGTGGCGTCGTCCGCGACGCTCGATGATTATTACTACATGGGTTTCGATGCCTCGATTTATGAATGTCTGATCGTCAATAAGCAGTTGGAAGCGACGGTCGAACGCGTTGCGACGTTCGATCCCCAGTACATCATCGCTGGGGCTGAAACCGGTGTGTTGTTGTCTGATTGGCTCAACGAGCAGCTCAATCTTCCTTATCGCAACCAATTCAACCGAACTCAGGCGCGCAGGAACAAGTTTGAAATGATCCGTTGTGTCGCCGACGCTGGGCTGCCAGCCGCGCAACAGGCTATCGTTGAGTCATGGAATGCGGCCAAGGCCTGGATCCTGGGGCATGGCAGGTTTCCCGTGGTGCTGAAACCTCTGGATAGTGCAGGCGCGGATGGGGTTTATATTTGCGATGATTTGCAAGATTGTGAGGTCGCCTTCGGAAAGGTTTTGGGAACGACCAATCGACTCAATATTAGGAACGCTCAGGTCCTGATCCAGGAATATTTAGTTGGTGTGGAATATGTTGTGAATATGGTCTCCCTGGGCGCGAGGCAGATGGTCACTGAAGTGGTGAGATACCGAAAGGAGCGGCTGGACAGCGGTAGCGTCATTTACGACGTTGATGAACTGGTCAGCCCTGCCGAGCCTGAGTGTGAGCTGCTGGTCGACTACACCCGCAAGGTCGTCAGAAGCCTGGGCATTGAAAATGGCCCTAGCCACGCGGAGGTTATGCTGACCGAAAAAGGTCCCAGACTTGTGGAGATCGCAGCGCGCACCGACGGAATTCTTCGTCCTGAAGTATCCGAACAGACGACAGGACTGGGGCAGATTCGCGCCACGGTTATGTCCATCGTTGAGCCGGAACAATTTGAGCGCTTGCTTGACGCCCAGGTAGGTTATGAATTGTTGCTGCACAGCTATAACGTCTGCCTAATCAATCGTTCGCCGGGTTGTTTCACCAAAGAGCTGTTTTTAAGCGAGCTTCTGAAGCTCGAGTCCTATTTTTATTCGGTGTTCTACGTTGGCAGCGGGCAGCCGATTGGCATGACCAAAGACGTATTCAGCCAACCGGGTACCATTTATTTGGTGCATGCCGACAACGCGGTCATCAAGGCGGATTATTTGAAGCTTCGAGCACTCGAGGCTGTGGGAGCCTACTTGGCGCCCTGACGTCCGGATCAACAAAACTCCCGTATGTGATCCCGGTTGTAGGAAGCAACCTCACGCCCCAGGCAACCAGCCGCCGCCCAGCGCCGTCACCAAACCCACACTCGCCTGCAATTGCCGCGTCTGCACCGCCTGCAACGTGCGCTGCGCCTGCAACGCCGCCGTCTGCGCCGTCACCACATCCAGGTAACTCACAGCCCCCGCCTGATAACTGTTCATCGCCAGTGCCTGTGTGTGCTCGGCGGCATTCGCGGCGGCTTGTTCGTCCATCGCCTCCTGCTGCAAGTCGCGCAGTTGCCCAAGGTTGTCTTCCACCTCACGCACGGCTCTTAACACCTGGCTGCGATAGTGCGCCGAAGCCTCTTCAAACTCTGCCTTGGCCTGGCGCTCATTGGCGCTCAGCCGACCGCCATCAAAGATCGGCAGATTCACCAGCGGCCCCAGCGCCCAATACCGATTGGCGGCGGAGAACAAGTTGCCCACACCTTGGGTCTGCCCGCCAATCAAGCCGGTCAAACTGAAATCCGGGTACCACGCCGCCTTGGCCACGCCGATATTCGCGTTGGCCGCAAACACCCGTCGCTCGGCTGCCGCGATATCCGGCCGGCGTTGCAGCAGGTGGCTCGGCAGTTGTTGCGGAATCCCCGGCAGCGCGATCAATTGCTGGCTCGGCGGCAGCTGGAATTCACTGGCGGATACGCCCACCAATTCACCAATCGCATGCTCGGTGAGATTGCGTTGACCGCGCACATCGTCAAGCTGCGCCTGTGCTTCAGCCAGCTGATTCTGCGCCCGGGTCAGGTCGAGCTCCGAGGCGATCTGCCCCTCGTACCGGCTGCGGGTCAGTTTCAGCGCCTGGCCAAAATCATCCAGCGAACTGCTGAGAATCCGGCTCTGGGCATCCAGCCCGTTGAGCTGCACGTACAGCGTCGCCAACTGATGCTGCAGGCTCAGGCGTGCCACCGCCAAGTCATCCCCGGAGGCTTGGGCCTGTGCATCGCCAGCCGCCACCTGGTTGCGGATTTTGCCCCACAGATCCAGATCGAAGCTCAGCGCAAACCCCGCCGTGTTGCTGTTGTACACCGAAGGCTGGGTATCACCCCGCAGTGGCCGATTGTCCGATTGCCGCTGGCGCAACGGTTGCGCGCTGGCGGTTATTTGCGGGAACAGCCCGGCATGCAGTTGGCTGGCATACGCTTGTGACGCATCGAAATGCGCCAACGCTGCGGCCAGGTCCGGGTTGGCCTTGAGCAGTTGTTCCTGCAGGTCGTTCAGGCGCGGGTCCTGATACAGCTGCCACCACTTCGGCGCCAGTTGGTCGGACGGTTGTGCGCTGTGCCACGGACCGTCGCTGGTCTGTTCGCGGTACTTGGCGGGCAGGTCGATGGTCGGCGCCTTGTAGGTGGGCGCCAGCGAGCAACCGTGCAGTGCCACCAATACCAGGGCCGCGAGGGGTTTAAGCCTTGGGCGCATGGGCACCTCCGGCATCGGCCATTTGCACGGCGTCGCCCTCGCGCAGTGCGTCGGGTGGGTTGTCGACTACGCGGTCAGTGGGTTTCAGGCCCTGGTCAATCACCAGGCGCTCGCCGAGGTCGAGGCCGATGTGGATGTCTTGCAGGTGCACGTGGTTCTTGGCGTCCAGTACTGCGACCTGGGTACCTTCGGCGCGGAAGATCAGGGCGCTGGCCGGGATGCTCACGCCATGGGTATCCGCCGGAATCGCCAGGGTGGCTTCGGCGTAGTCGCCGGGCAGCAACTTGCCGTCCGGGTTGTCGGCCACGAACTGTGCGAGCAGGGTGCCGGAGCGGCGGTCGATGGCGGTGGAGTCGCCCATCAGCTTCGCGCTGAAGTGTTCGCCGGGGTGCTCGGGTACCGTCAGTTGGGCGGCCAGCCCGGGATGAATCACCGCGGCGTAGTTCTGCGGCACCGGCACGTAGAGGCGCAGTTGGTGGGTGTCGGCGATGTCGAACAGTTCCGGATCGCTGTCGCTGTCAGCCTTGATCAACTGGCCGATGTCGGTGTTGCGCGCGGTGATCACACCGGCGAATGGCGCGCGAATGGTCTTGTAGTCTTCCAGCGCCGAGAGCCGCGCATAGTCAGCCTCGGCGGCCTGGGCGTTGGCCTTGGCGGCCAGGGCATTCGAGGTTTTTTCATCGGCCTCCTGGCGCGATACCGAATGGCTGTCCAGCAGGTTTTTCCAGCGGGTGGCGGTGGTTTGCGCCAGGCGTGCGTTGGCCTGTTCCTGGACCATGCGCGCGTGGGTTTGCGCCACTTGCTGGTCGAGGTCGGGGCTGTCGATCTCGGCGAGAATCTGCCCGGCCTTGACCTGGCTGCCGATGTCGACTTTCCAGTCTTTCAGGTAACCGCTGACCCGCGCATGAATCGGTGCCTTGCTCCAGGCTTCCAGATGCGCGGGCAGGCGCAGGGTGTCGCCGGCCGCGTTCTGTTTGGGCTGGAACACCAGCACCTGCGGCACGGCGGCGGTTTCGGTCCAGGCGGTGACGGATTTTTCATGCATCGTACGGGCGTGCAGGCCGTTGGCGACCAACAGGGCGGCCAGTGTCAGGCCGCCGACACCCATGAGCATCAGACGCTTGCGCGAGGGTTTGTGATCAGACGACATGTGAAGTTTCTCCAGCAGCAGCGCGAGTAGGGTGACGACCGTGGACCAGGCTGAAGACCACGGGTACAAACAGCAAAGTGGCAGTGGTGGCGAGGATCAGGCCGCCGATCACGGCACGTCCCAGCGGCGCGTTTTGTTCTTCGGACAAGGCCAGCGGCAACATGCCGATGATCATCGCCAGGGCGGTCATGCAGACCGGGCGGAAACGGGTGTAGCCGGCTTCCAGTGCGGCCTTGAGTGCATCGCCATGTTCGGCCAGGCGCTCTCGGCAGAAGCTCACCACCAGGATCGAGTTGGCGGTGGCCACGCCCATACAGAGGATGGCCCCCGTGAGTGCGGGCACCGACAATGACGTGCCGCTGAGGAACAGCATCCACACGATCCCCGCCAGCGCTGCCGGCAGTGCGGTGATGATCACGAACGGGTCGGTCCAGGACTGGAAGTTGACCACGATCAGCAGGTAGATCAGCACCACCGCACCGAGCAGGCCGAAGCTCAAGCCGTTGAACGCTTCATGCAGCGCATCGATCTGCCCGTGCAGGCTGATGGTCGCGCCTTTGGGGCGCATCGGGGCCATGTCGTTCAGCACTTTTTGCACATCGCTGGCGACGCCGCCGAGGTCGCGGCCTTGCACGTTGGCGTACAGGTCCAGGGTCGGCTCGATGTTGTAGTGGGTCACCACCGCCGGGCTTTGTACCCGCGAGATGGTCGCCACGCCGCCGAGGATCTGCGACTGACCATCGGCACCGGTTACCGGCAACGCTTCCAGGGACGGCAGGCTGTCGAGGCGGTATTGCGGGGTGGCTGCCACGATCGAATACGACACGCCGTTGGCCGGGTTGAGCCAGAACGTTGGCGCGGTTTGCGAGCTGCCGGCCAGGGACGCAACCATGCTGTTGGTTACGTCACGCTCGGTGATGCCCAGGCCGTTGGCACGCATGCGGTCCACGTTGACTTGCAGTGACGGGTAGCCGGTGGACTGCTGGATTCGCAGGTCGGCAATGCCCGGTATGTGTTTCAGGCGACGTTCCAGTTCGATGGCGTAGGCGCGGTTTTCTTCATCGCTGCGCCCGGAGATTTTCACGTCGAGCGGGGCCGGCGAACCGAAGTTGAGGATCTGGCTGCTGATGTCTGCCGGGAGGAATGCGAACTGGCTGCCGGGGAAGCTTTCGGGCAACGCTTCACGCAGTTTTTTCACGTAGTCGGCGGTGGGCGCATGGTCCTTTTTCAGGGTGACCTGGATATCGCCGTCCTGTGGGCCGATGGTGCCACTGCTGCTGTAGGCCATGTCGATGCCGCTCAGCGGGATGCCGATGTTGTCGACGATGGTGTCCAGTTCGTCGGCCGGAACGATCTCGCGAATCCGCGCTTCGATCCGGTCAAAGGCCGCCGCGCTCTCTTCGATGCGTGTGCCCAGCGGCAAGCGCACGTGCAGGGCCATGGCCCCGGCGTCGGTGGCCGGGAAGAAGTCCTGGCCCAGGCTTGGCAGCAGCAGGAACGAGGCGAGGATGCACGCCAGGAAGCCGATGATGAAGCGCTTGCGGGCGCCGAGGGCCAGGGTCAGCAGGCCGTGATAAACGTCCCGCACGTTGGAGAAGTGACGCTCAAAACCCTGCTGGAAATTCAGCACCGATTGCAGCACCGCGTTGCGCTGCGGTTTGTGCTGGTCGCCCTCGTGATGGTTGATGAATTCATCTTCCGGGTGATGACCTTCACCTTGCTCCGGCACGTGCGGCTTGAGCAGGAACATCGCCAGGGTCGGCACCAGGGTCCGCGACAGAATGAACGAGCTGGCCATGGCGAAAATCACCGCCAATGCCATCGGGCGGAACAGGTAGCCGGCGATGCCTTGCAGCATGAACATCGGCACAAACACGATGCAGATACACAGCAGGGACACGAACGCCGGGCCGACGATTTGCTTGGCGCCGTCGAGGATCGCGTCCTTCACCGCCTTGCCTTGTTCCAGGTGCCAGTTGATGTTCTCGATGGTCACTGTGGCGTCGTCCACCAGGATCCCCACCGCCAACGCCAGCCCGCCGAGGGTCATGACGTTGAGGGTTTGCCCGGTGGCCGCCAGCAGGGCGATGGCCGACAGTACCGCGAGGGGAATCGACGCGGCGATGATGATGGTCGAGCGCCAGCTGCCGAGGAACAGCAGGATCATCGCACTGGTCAGCAAGGCGGCGATGATGCCTTCCTGGGCCACGCTGCCCACCGACTGTTTGACGAACACCGAGGCGTCGCCGAGCAGCGAGGTCTTCAGCGACGGCGGCAGGGTTTCATTGATGCGCGGCAGCATCTGGCGGATGCCGTCGATGATCGACAGGGTGGAGATGCTGCCGTTTTTCAGGGCCGGCATCAGCACCGCACGGTGGCCGTCGACGCGCACGATGTTGGTCTGCGGCGGCGAGCCGTCACGCACGTGGGCCACCTGGCCGATGGTGATGATCGCACCGTCGACTGTCTTGATCGGCAAGTCGTTGAGCTCATCAATCGCCTTCGGGCTGTTGTTGAGCAAAATCGTGTATTCGTTGGGGCCGAGTTTGGCGGTACCCACCGGGATAATCTGGTTCTGCAGGGCCAGGGCGTTGCCTACGTCCTGCGCCGAGAGACCTTTGGCGGCCAGCGCCTGTGGGTCGAGGTCGAGGGTGATCTGGCGTTGCTTGCCGCCCATTGGCGTGGGCATGGCCAGGCCGGGCAGGGCGCTCAGGGGCAAGCGGATGTTGTTCTGCACCAGGTCGCGGATCTTCGCTTCCGACAAGCTGGGGCTGGAGAACGCCATCTGCAGAATCGGCACCGTAGAGGCGCTGTAGTTGAGGATCAGCGGCGGCGTAATGCCCGGTGGCATCTGCTTGAGCACGGTTTGTGACACCGCTGTTACCTGGGCGTTGGCGGTGCGGATATCCACGCCGGGCTGGAAGAAAATCTTCACGATGCCCATGCCGGGTAACGACTGCGATTCAATGTGCTCGATGTCGTTGACGGTGGTACTCAGCGAGCGTTCGTAGGTGTAGATCACGCGACCGGCCATGGCGTCCGGAGACAGGCCGTTGTACTGCCAAACCACCGCAACGACGGGGATGCCAATATCGGGAAATACGTCAGTGGGGGTACGCAAGGCCGCCATGGGCCCGATGATGCAGATGAAAATTGCCAGCACGATAAACGTGTAGGGCTTGAGCAGTGCGGTCTTTACCAGCCCGAGCATGCCGTAACCTCCAAAGGAGTTGGATTGCAAACGCTCGCAGTCTTGACGGACCCACCTAACACGCACCTTTCAGCCAGGTGAAGGAAGATTTAGTTAACGGCTGAAGATCCTTTCATATGTATTCATTTGTTCAACAATGGTGACAGTAACAAGCTGGATACCGATCGAACGGGAGCTGTTTCGCCTGTTCACTCTTTATCCATTTGGAGTTCTGCCATGTCTCTTAAACCCTTGTTGTTGATCCCGGCCTTGAGTGCGGTCCTGTTGTTGTCGGCGTGTGCCGGCCCGATGCCGAAGGCGGACCCGAGCGAAGCCTGGATCGGCTTGCAAGAGGAGGCACCCAACGACCTGATGGCCGAGCGGGTAGACGGTAAAAACATTAATGATGGCCGCTACTTCGAAGTGAAACCCGGCGCGCATCGCCTGGACGTCACCTTGTTTGAAGAAGAGGCGGGGGATGATAACCAGCAGGATTGTCGCGGGCATGTGACCTACGGCAACTTCAAGGCCGGCGAGCATTACACCCTGGTGGAATCCAGCCTGGGTACGTCGGTGCGTGCCGAGTTGAAGGATAGCCACGGCAAGGAATTGGCGCAGACCGAAGACTTCAGTTGCATGCCTGGCTAAGGCGTCAGGCGTGGTGCCCGGCGGGTTTGTGCAGCTTGCCGGGTGCTGCGGGTTTTACGTGTGGGTGATGGTGCCGGCGGGTCACGCGCATCACGCCCCACAGCATGGCGGCGGCGACGGCCAGCCAGCCACAGATCAAAAGCAGAATCGTTGTTGTCAGGCTCATAAGTGCCTCCTTTCGCCCGGTGCCGGGCACACACTGTCTTCTCAATGGACAGTCTAGCTATCCGCAGGTTGCCTGCTATTGACCAATGGTCGTGTGCGTCCAACTTGTTTGCTCTATCGCCGGCCTTTTACTGCGCTGCAAGGCTATACCCGCGCCCCGGAGCGTCCTATGATCAGGGCCCACGTCGACCGTTGATCAAGTGAGTGAAGAAGTTGCGGTTTCCCTCGAACATTAAAACCTCCTGGTGGGTCGCCGCCTGTTTCATGGGGCTGGCGGCCTGTTCCTCGCATCCAAAACCCACGAGCATCCCGGGCCTGCCGGAGAGTGTCGAGCTCAAGGGCGTGCCGGCGTTTCGCGGTGAGACTTACCTCGGTGGCCCAGCCGCTCTGGCCAGCATGCTGTCTCAACAAGGCATTGTGATTACACCGGGGCTATTGGATAAGCCACTGCATTTGCCGGGCGCTGAAGCGGACCTTGAGCGCAACATGCAGGTGCTGGCCCGTGAATACGGGATGTTGGTGTACCCGCTGGAAGATCAGCTGCCGGCGCTGCTGGCACAGGTCGCGGCCGGGTACCCGGTGATGGCGCGTATCACCCAGGGCTCGACCTTCTGGGCCGGTCCGCGGTATGTCGTGGTGGTGGGTTATAACAAGCAGAAGAGCATGGTGCTGCTGCGTTCAGGCTTGGCGCGACGCATGCCGATGGATTTCAGTGCGTTTGAGTCGGCGTGGAAAGACGGCGGCAAGTGGGCGGTACTTATTCAGCGGCCCACCCAGTTGCCGGTCAAGGTCGACGCCCAGCGCTGGCAGCAGGCTGCCAGCGCCACAGCCCAGGCGGGCCAGGAACAGGCGGCGGCCCAAGCAGTCAAGGCACTGGCCAGTCAGGCCAAATAAAAAAACGGCGCTCAAGGGCGCCGTTTTTTATGTCGCTATTTACGGATCAGCGGGACTCGGTGACCTGAACATTCGCCCGTGGGCGGTTCTTCAGGTTCTTGTCAGCCTTGTAGCGCAATGCGACGTCTGGCACCGAGCCGCTCTTGCCGGTTTCGACCCAGCTGCGGATGCGCCCGGCATCGGCAAAGTGGGTGAATTTGCCGAAGGCATCGAGGATCACCAGCGACACCGGGCGATTACCCATGCTGGTCACCAGCACCAGGCAATGGCCGGCCTGGTTGGTAAAGCCGGTCTTGGTCAGCTTGATGTCCCAGTTGGCGCGGTTGATCAGGTGGTCAGTGTTGGAGAAACCCAGGGTGTAGTTGGGTTTGCGGAACGAGACGGTCTTTTCCTTGGTGGTGCTCAACTGGCTGAGCATCGGGTACTTGCGTGCGGCGGCCAGCAGCTTGCTCAGGTCGCGGGCGGTGGACACGTTATGGATCGACAGGCCGGTAGGTTCCACATAATGGGTACTGGTCATGCCCAGTGCCTTGGCCTTGGCGTTCATCGCTGCGATGAAGGCCGGGTAGCCGCCCGGGTAGTGGTGGGCCAGGCTGGCGGCGGCGCGGTTTTCCGAGGACATCAGGGCAATCAGCAACATCTCCTTGCGCGGCATCTCGCTGCCGATCTTGACCCGGGAGAACACGCCTTTCATCTCTGGCGTGTCCTTGATGTTGATGTCGATGTATTCATCCATGTTCTGCTTGGCTTCCAGCACGATCAGGCCGGTCATCAGTTTGCTCACCGAGGCGATCGGCACGATGACATCCGGGTTGCTGGCATAGATGACTTTGTTGGTCTGCAGGTCTACCACCATCGCACTGCCGGAGGCGATGTGCAGGGTGGACATGTCGCGGGGAGCGGTGGTGGTTTCGCTTGCGCTCGCGAAGGTGCCTGTCAATGCAAAAAATAGGCTGACAATGGAAAGATGAATTTTCACGCGGATGAACTCGCTAAAAAAAGTAGGGATATACCGTTCTGCAACGGAGGTTCTGACAAATAACGTTACATTCTAGAAGTATGGATCAGAAACTGTCGAATGTTCTTCTAGAAACAGATGAAACCCCTTAAAAACAAAGAAAAAACTACTTTTTTTCGGCCAATAAAAAAGCCCTGCGATAAGGCAGGGCTCTTTCAGAACGGCTGGTTATTAGACGTGCAGGGTTTCGGCGGCGTACAGGGTGTTTTCCAGCAGGCAGGCACGGGTCATCGGGCCGACACCACCGGGTACCGGGGTGATCCAGCCGGCACGGGGCAGGGCGGTTTCATACACCACATCGCCCACGAGCTTGCCATCGTCCTGGCGGTTGATGCCCACGTCGATGACGATAGCGCCTTCCTTGATCCACTCACCCTTGACCAGGCCCGGCTTGCCGGCGGCGACGACCACCAGGTCGGCGCGGCCAACGTGGCCGGCCAGGTCCTTGGTGAAGCGGTGGGTGACGGTCACGGTGCAGCCGGCCAGCAGCAGTTCCATGGCCATCGGGCGACCGACGATGTTCGAGGCGCCGACGACGACGGCATCCAGGCCATACAGATCGACGCCGGTGCTTTCCAGCAGGGTCATGATGCCCTTCGGGGTGCACGGGCGCAGCAGCGGGATACGCTGGGCCAGGCGGCCGACGTTATAAGGGTGGAAACCGTCGACGTCCTTGTCCGGACGGATGCGTTCGAGCAATTTCGACGCGTCCAGATGCTCGGGCAATGGCAGTTGCAGCAGGATGCCGTCGATGGCCGGATCGTCGTTGAGGCTGTCGATCAGGTCGGTGAGGGCCTGTTGGGTGGTGTCTTCAGCCAAGTCGTAGGCTTTGGAAATAAAGCCGACCTCTTCACAGTCTTTACGCTTGTGCGAGACATAAACCTGAGAGGCAGGATCGCTGCCGACCAGGATCACCGCGAGGCCCGGCGTGCGCAGGCCTTGTTGGCTGCGCTCGGCGACTCGTTTGGCGATCTGCTGGCGCAGGCTGGCGGCGATTGATTTGCCGTCGATAAGTTGTGCAGTCATTACGCGTGATTAACCATCGAGAGGGGGAAGAAAAGTGCGCGCATTCTCGCATGCCATGGCGTGAGGGCAAAGGCGCTTGGTCTGCAAATTCCCCTAACCCCTTAAATAAAATGAATTTTTTATAAAAAGGATTTGACGGGTTTCGGGTCCATCTATACTATTCGTCGCACTTGTCGGGCACAGCCTAGCACTGGTTAGTTTGTAATCCTCCAAGAGTACAGATTAATAAGGCGCCCGTAGCTCAGCTGGATAGAGCATCCGCCTTCTAAGCGGATGGTCGCAGGTTCGAGTCCTGCCGGGTGCGCCATTAGGCAGCTTTGGCACAAGTAGCGCAATATGGTGGGCGTAGCTCAGTTGGTAGAGCACGGGATTGTGACTCCCGTTGTCGAGGGTTCGATCCCCTTCGTCCACCCCATATTTAAAAAGGCGCCAGATTAATAGTCTGGCGCCTTTGCTTTAAAAGCTTCAAGCGCGGATGTGGTGGAATTGGTAGACACACTGGATTTAGGTTCCAGCGCCGCAAGGTGTAAGAGTTCGAGTCTCTTCATCCGCACCAAATAAAGTTTCGTGAAGGCCTGCGGGTCGGCGCGAAGCTCAACAAATAGCCTTTTTGACGGGCTTTTTGGTCACGCAATATGGTGGGCGTAGCTCAGTTGGTAGAGCACGGGATTGTGACTCCCGTTGTCGAGGGTTCGATCCCCTTCGTCCACCCCATATTTCGAAAGGCGCCAGATTAATAGTCTGGCGCCTTTTTTGTTTCAGCGGTTTGAGTTTCAACGCAGTCGCAGGTGTTGGGCTGCAGGGCAGGGCGTTTCGTCGTATTTATGTTTCGCGATGATGCCGCACTGCTTGCCGGCCTTGTCCGCAGGGTCGGTTGTCAGGGAGATGATTGGCAACCGCTTCTATATATAGAAGGGTTGGCGCAGAGCCCTGGCATGATGGGATGTATTTGCCACCGGGGCGAGCTGCACTCGTGCATTCGCACCTATAAATTGCCTGCTGTTTTTTTACCCGTTTTCAGTAGGGTGACTTCTTGAGTTTGACCCACTAGAATGCATGCCCTTGATTCTGGGGTCGGAAACGGCCAGCTAACGTCTGTGCAACGAGGAATATCCATGCAAGTTTCTGTTGAAAATACTTCTGCTCTTGAGCGCCGCATGAGCATCACCGTGCCGGCCGAGCGCATCGAGACCCAGGTCAACAAGCGTCTGCAGCAGACTGCCCAAAAGGCCAAGATCGCTGGTTTCCGTCCAGGCAAAGTGCCAATGAGCGAAATCAAGCGCCGCTTCGGTGCTGATGCACGTCAGGAAGCTGTAGGTGACGTGATCCAGGCTTCCTTCTACGAAGCCGTTGTCGAGCAAAAGCTGAACCCGGCTGGCTCGCCTTCCATCGAGCCCAAGTCCCTGGAAGCAGGCAAGGATCTGGAATACGTTGCAATCTTCGAAGTGTTCCCTGAGTTCGAAGTTGCCGGTTTCGATTCGATCGCCATCGAGCGCCTGAGCGCTGATGTTGCTGACTCCGACCTGGACAACATGCTGGAAATCCTGCGCAAGCAGAACACCCGTTTTGAAGTGGCCGATCGTGCTGCCCAGAACGAAGACCAGCTGAACATCGATTTCGTAGGCAAGGTTGACGGCGAAGCATTCGCTGGCGGCTCCGCCAAGGGTACTCAGCTGGTGCTGGGTTCCAACCGCATGATTCCTGGTTTCGAAGACGGCCTGGTTGGCGCCAAAGCCGGCGAAGAGCGCGTTCTGAACCTGACTTTCCCGGCTGACTATCAGAACCTGGACCTGGCTGGCAAAACCGCCGAGTTCACCGTGACCGTCAACACCGTTTCCGAGCCCAAGCTGCCAGAACTGAACGAAGAGTTCTTCAACCAGTTCGGCATCAAGGAAACCGGCATCGAAGGTTTCCGCACCGAAGTTCGCAAGAACATGGAGCGTGAACTGCGCCAGGCCATCAAATCCAAGGTCAAGAACCAGGTGATGGACGGTCTGCTGGCTGCCAACCCGATCGAAGTGCCGAAGGCCCTGCTGTCCAACGAAGTTGATCGTCTGCGCGTGCAGGCTGTTCAGCAGTTCGGCGGCAACATCAAGCCTGACCAACTGCCGGCCGAACTGTTCGAAGAACAGGCCAAGCGCCGCGTTGTACTGGGTCTGATCGTGGCTGAAGTGGTCAAGCAATTCGACCTCAAGCCTGACGAAACCCGCGTTCGCGAAATGATCCAGGAAATGGCTTCGGCCTACCAGGAGCCTGAGGCTGTTGTGTCCTGGTACTACAAGAACGACCAGCAGCTGAACGAAGTGCGTTCGGTTGTGCTGGAAGAGCAAGTTGTGGATACTGTTCTGCAGAAGGCTAAGGTGACCGATAAAGCGGTCTCTTACGAAGAAGCAGTCAAGCCGGCTGAAGCAGCACAAGCCGACTGATCGCTCAACTCGTTTGAAAATACACCCATAAGCCAGCCTCGCGCTGGCTTATGCGTATTCAAGACATGACTATTTGGGAGTAACTGCAGAGCATGTTCCGTAATTCGTATATTCAGCAGAACTCTGATATCCAGGCCGCTGGCGGCCTGGTCCCGATGGTTGTCGAGCAATCTGCTCGTGGCGAACGCGCCTATGACATCTACTCGCGCCTGCTCAAGGAGCGAGTGATCTTTCTGGTTGGTCCGGTAGAGGACTACATGGCCAACCTGATTTGTGCGCAGCTGCTGTTCCTTGAAGCGGAAAATCCGGACAAGGACATCCATCTCTACATCAACTCCCCGGGCGGTTCGGTGACAGCGGGCATGTCGATCTACGACACCATGCAGTTCATCAAGCCGAACGTATCGACCACCTGTATCGGTCAGGCGTGCAGCATGGGTGCTTTCCTGCTGACCGCTGGTGCTGAGGGCAAGCGTTACTGCCTGCCGAACTCACGCGTGATGATTCACCAGCCACTGGGCGGTTTCCAGGGCCAGGCATCGGACATCGAAATCCATGCCAAGGAAATCCTCTTCATTCGTGAGCGTCTCAACACGCTGATGGCCAAACATAGCGGGCATACCCTGGAAGAGATCGAGCGCGATACCAACCGTGACAATTTCATGAGCGCCGAAGCGGCTCGTGAATACGGGTTGATCGACGCAGTGATCGAAAAGCGCCCCGCTTAATATAAGCAGCTCAAAATAGGGCTGGTCGGCAGGTCCGACCACCAGTGGACTTGAAAAAGCCCTCAATAGCCTTCATCTTGTGTTGCAAGCCTATCGGATTTGGATCGAACGAATGACTGACACCCGCAACGGCGAGGACAACGGCAAGCTGCTCTATTGCTCCTTCTGTGGCAAAAGCCAGCATGAAGTACGCAAGTTGATTGCCGGCCCCTCGGTCTTTATCTGCGACGAGTGCGTCGACCTGTGCAATGACATCATCCGTGAGGAGGTGCAGGAAGCCCAGGCCGAAAGCAGCGCGCATAAATTGCCTTCGCCTAAAGAAATCAGCGGCATCCTTGATCAGTATGTGATTGGTCAAGAGCGTGCAAAGAAGGTTCTGGCCGTAGCGGTGTACAACCACTACAAGCGTCTGAACCAGCGTGACAAGAAAAGTGACGACGTCGAGCTCGGCAAAAGCAACATCTTGCTGATCGGCCCTACAGGCTCGGGTAAAACCCTGCTTGCAGAGACCCTGGCTCGCCTGCTGAACGTTCCCTTCACCATCGCCGACGCAACCACTCTTACCGAGGCCGGTTACGTAGGTGAAGACGTCGAGAACATCATTCAGAAGCTGCTGCAGAAATGCGACTACGACGTGGAGAAGGCCCAGATGGGCATTGTCTACATCGATGAAATCGACAAGATTTCGCGCAAATCCGACAACCCGTCGATCACCCGGGACGTTTCCGGTGAAGGCGTGCAGCAAGCGCTGTTGAAACTGATCGAAGGCACGGTTGCTTCCGTACCGCCACAAGGCGGCCGCAAGCACCCGCAGCAGGAATTCCTTCAGGTTGATACGCGCAACATCCTGTTCATCTGTGGCGGTGCGTTCTCCGGCCTGGAAAAGGTTATTCAAAACCGTTCCACCCGTGGCGGCATTGGCTTCAGTGCAGAAGTACGCAGCAAGGAAGAAGGCAAGAAAGTCGGTGAATCCCTGCGTGAAGTCGAGCCTGACGATTTGGTCAAGTTCGGTCTGATCCCGGAATTCGTTGGCCGTCTGCCGGTCCTGGCGACGCTGGACGAGCTGGATGAGGCTGCGTTGATGCAGATCCTCACCGAGCCGAAAAACGCCCTGACCAAGCAATACGCCAAGCTGTTCGAGATGGAAGGTGTGGACCTCGAGTTCCGTGCTGACGCGCTCAAATCGGTGGCCAAGCGGGCACTGGAGCGCAAGACCGGCGCCCGTGGTTTGCGCTCGATCCTCGAAGGCGTACTGCTCGACACCATGTACGAAATCCCCTCGCAGTCCGAGGTGAGTAAAGTGGTGATCGACGAAAGCGTTATAGAAGGCAAGTCCAAGCCACTGTATATCTACGAAAACAGTGAGCCGGCTGCCAAGGCTGCGCCAGACGCGTAAGCGTTGCACCGCCGAGCTGTACAAAATAAAGGGGCCTTAAGGGGCCCCTTTGTTTTTACTGCGTTTAACTGATGCCATTACGCTTGTTTTTTTTGCAGGCAGCCCCCATCTTGGTTTCAAGCTTACTTTCATCTGTCATAGAGGCGAAATCATGAAGACAACCATCGAATTGCCTCTCCTGCCGTTGCGTGATGTCGTCGTCTATCCGCACATGGTTATCCCGCTGTTCGTGGGGCGCGAGAAGTCTATCGAAGCCCTCGAGGCCGCGATGACGGGCGACAAGCAGATCCTGCTGCTGGCCCAGAGAAATCCTGCTGACGATGATCCGGGCGAAGATGCCCTGTATCGCGTTGGTACCGTTGCAACTGTCCTGCAACTGCTCAAGCTGCCTGATGGCACCGTCAAGGTGCTGGTGGAAGGCGAGCAGCGCGGTGCGGTCGAGCGCTTCATGGAAGTGGACGGCCACCTGCGTGCCGAAGTGGCGCTGATCGACGAAGTCGACGCCCCTGAGCGCGAATCCGAAGTGTTCGTTCGCAGCCTGCTGTCCCAGTTCGAGCAATACGTGCAACTGGGCAAGAAAGTCCCCGCAGAAGTCCTTTCTTCCCTCAACAGCATTGATGAGCCAAGCCGCCTGGTCGACACCATGGCCGCGCACATGGCGCTGAAAATCGAGCAGAAGCAGGACATTCTCGAGATCATCGATTTGTCGGCCCGGGTCGAACACGTCCTGGCGCTGCTGGATGCCGAAATCGACCTGCTGCAGGTTGAGAAGCGCATTCGCGGCCGTGTCAAAAAGCAAATGGAGCGCAGCCAGCGCGAGTACTACCTGAATGAGCAGATGAAGGCCATTCAGAAAGAGCTGGGCGACAGCGAGGAAGGCCACAACGAAATCGAGGAGCTGAAAAAGCGCATCGATGCCGCCGGCCTGCCGAAAGACGCGTTGACCAAGGCCACTGCCGAGCTGAACAAGCTCAAGCAAATGTCGCCGATGTCGGCCGAAGCCACCGTGGTTCGTTCGTATATCGACTGGCTGGTGCAGGTGCCGTGGAAGGCCCAGACCAAGGTGCGCCTGGACCTGGCCCGCGCCGAAGATATTCTCGACGCCGATCACTACGGCCTCGAAGAAGTCAAGGAACGCATTCTCGAATACCTCGCCGTGCAAAAGCGCGTGAAGAAGATTCGTGGCCCGGTGTTGTGCCTGGTCGGTCCTCCTGGTGTGGGTAAAACCTCGCTGGCGGAGTCGATTGCCCACGCCACCAACCGCAAATTCGTGCGCATGGCCCTGGGCGGTGTGCGTGATGAAGCGGAAATCCGTGGTCATCGCCGGACTTACATCGGTTCGATGCCAGGAAGATTGATTCAAAAGATGACAAAGGTGGGTGTGCGCAACCCGCTGTTCCTGCTCGATGAAATCGACAAGATGGGCAGCGACATGCGTGGCGACCCGGCGTCTGCTTTGCTGGAAGTGCTCGACCCCGAGCAGAACCACAATTTCAACGACCATTACCTGGAAGTCGACTACGACCTGTCCGACGTAATGTTCCTGTGCACCTCCAACTCGATGAATATTCCGCCAGCCTTGCTGGACCGGATGGAGGTGATTCGTCTGCCGGGTTACACCGAAGACGAGAAGATCAACATCGCCGTCAAATACCTCTCGCCCAAGCAGATTGCGGCCAACGGCCTGAAAAAAGGCGAGATCGAATTTGATGCCGACGCGATCCGCGACATCATTCGTTTCTACACCCGCGAGGCCGGTGTACGGGGCCTTGAGCGTCAACTGGCGAAGATCTGCCGCAAGGCCGTGAAGGAACATGCGCTGGAAAAACGCTTCTCGGTGAAGGTCACCGCTGACCTGCTGGAACACTTCCTGGGCGTGCGCAAATTCCGCTACGGCCTGGCTGAGCAGCAGGACCAGGTAGGCCAGGTCACTGGCCTGGCGTGGACCCAGGTGGGCGGCGAATTGCTGACCATCGAGGCCGCCGTGATCCCGGGCAAAGGGCAACTGATCAAGACCGGTTCCCTGGGTGACGTGATGGTTGAATCCATCACCGCCGCGCAGACCGTGGTGCGCAGCCGCGCCAAGAGCCTGGGGATCCCCCTGGACTTCCACGAGAAGCACGACACCCACATCCACATGCCGGAAGGGGCAACGCCGAAAGACGGTCCTAGCGCAGGCGTAGGCATGTGCACGGCACTGGTATCAGCCCTGACCGGCATTCCGGTGCGCGCCGATGTCGCCATGACCGGGGAAATTACCCTGCGTGGTCAGGTACTGGCCATTGGTGGCCTCAAAGAGAAATTGCTGGCTGCACACCGCGGTGGTATCAAGACTGTGATCATTCCTGAAGAGAATGTTCGCGACTTGAAGGAGATTCCTGACAACATCAAGCAGGATCTGCAGATTAAACCGGTTAAATGGATTGACGAGGTCCTGCAAATTGCGCTGCAATACGCGCCGGAGCCCTTGCCGGATGTGGCTCCGGAGATAGTTGCAAAGGATGAAAAACGCGAGACTGACTCTAAGGAAAGAATTAGCACGCATTAATACGTTTAAGCCTGGGGGCTTCCTTGACAGCTTTTTAGAGCCCTTGTTATAAAGCGGCTCTTAAGTGTCTGTAGGCCATTCAGCACTGGTTTTTGCTTTCACCAAAAAACTTAGAATCATACTCAATAGATATAAGGGGACTTAGAGTGAACAAGTCGGAACTGATTGATGCTATCGCTGCATCTGCTGATATCCCGAAAGCCGCTGCTGGCCGTGCGCTGGACGCAGTAATCGAATCCGTCACTGGCGCTCTCAAGGCCGGCGACTCTGTGGTACTGGTTGGTTTCGGTACTTTCTCTGTGACCGATCGTCCAGCTCGCACTGGCCGTAACCCACAGACTGGCAAGGCTCTGCAAATCGCCGCTGCCAAAAAACCAGGTTTCAAAGCCGGTAAAGCCCTGAAAGAAGCCGTTAACTAAGCTTCGCTCAAGCCTTACCCATCCGGGTCGGACGCAGGTCTGACCTGGCAGCGGAGCGGCAGCTGACCCGAGTATCCATCGGGTCGCCACGCCGGGGGTGTGGGTTCAAACCCCCGTCCGCTCCGCCAGTTACGAGAAGGCGCATCCTCGGATGCGCCTTTCTTCTATCCGGACTCTACCCACGCTCCACGGTTGCCTAATTTTGAAGTTCAACCGTTTCTGGGGGACGCATGCTGCAGAATATCAGGGACAATTCACAAGGCTGGATTGCCAAGACCATTATCGGGATCATCGTCGCATTGATGGCGTTCACCGGTATCGAGGCTATTTTTCAGGCTTCGACCAACAACAAGCAGGACGTGGCCAAGGTCAACGGTGAAGAAATCACCCAAAGCGAACTGGGCCAGGCCGTCGACATGCAACGTCGCCAGCTGATGCAACAGCTGGGCAAGGACTTCGATGCTTCCTTGCTGGACGAAAAGCTGCTGCGCGACGCCGCCCTCAAGGGCCTGATCGATCGCAAGCTGCTCCTGCAAGGCGCGGCCGATTCGAAATTCGCTTTCTCCGAAGCTGCGCTGGATCAAGTGATCCTGCAGACGCCGGAATTCCAGGTGGATGGCCAGTTCAACGCTGAGCGTTTCGACCAGGTGATCCGTCAGCTGGGCTACAGCCGTATGCAATTCCGTCAGATGCTGAGCCAGGAAATGCTGATCGGCCAGGTTCGTGCAGGCATTGCCGGCAGCGGTTTTGTGACTGATGCCGAAGTGCTCGCGTTCGCCCGTCTGGAAAAACAGACCCGCGATTTCGCCACCGTCAGCGTCAAGGCCGACCCTGCAGCAGTGAAGATCACTGACGACGAGGTCAAGGCTTACTACGACCAGCACGCCAAGGAGTTCATGACCCCGGACCAGGTGGTCATCGACTATCTGGAGCTGAAGAAGGCTTCCTTCTTCGACCAGGTCGCGGTCAAGGACGATGAGCTGCAAGCCCTCTATCAGAAAGAAACCGCCAACCTCGCTGAACAGCGTCGCGCGGCGCACATCCTGATTGAAGTCAACGACAAGACCACTGACGAGCAGGCCAAGGCCAAGATCGAAGAAATCCAGGCGCGCCTGGCCAAGGGCGAGAAGTTCGAAGCCCTGGCCAAGGAGTTCTCCCAGGATCCGGGTTCTGCGAACAACGGCGGTGACCTCGGTTTCGCTGGCCCTGGTGTCTACGACCCTGCCTTCGAAACAGCGCTGTATGCACTGAACAAGGACCAGGTCTCGGCACCGGTGCGCTCCAGCTTCGGCTGGCACCTGATCAAGCTGTTGGGCGTTGAAGCACCAGAAGTGCCATCGTTCGCCAGCCTGAAAGACAAGCTGACCCGCGAGCTCAAGACCCAACAGGTTGAACAGCGTTTCGTCGATGCGACCAAGCAACTGGAAGACGCTGCATTCGAAGCTTCCGACCTGGCCCAGCCGGCGTCGGACCTGAAGCTGACCGTGCACACTTCCGCGCCGTTTGGCCGTGAAGGTGGCGAAGGCATCGCTGCCAACCGTGCCGTAGTGACCGCTGCATTCAGCCCTGAAGTACTGGATGAAGGTGCCAACAGCACCGCCATCGAGCTGGATCCGGAAACCATCGTGGTGCTGCGTGCCAAAGAGCACCTGAAGCCTACCCAGCTGCCGCTGGAAAGCGTTGCCACTGCCATCCGTGCCCAGTTGACCAAGGAGCGCGCGAGCGCTGCGGCGAAGACTCACGCGGACGAGCTGATTGCCAACCTGCGTGATGGCAAGACACCGCTGAACCAGCCGGTGGATGGCCAGGCCTGGAAAGTCACCGAAGCGGCCACCCGTGGCCAGGAAGGCGTCGAGCCAGCCGTGCTGCAAGCCCTGTTCCGTATGCCAAAGCCTGCGGCCAAGGACAAGCCGACCTTCACCAGCGTGACCCTGCCAGACGGTAGCCTGGTGATCGTGCGCTTGAACGCGGTCAATGAAGCCGCTGCACCGACCGATGACGAGAAGGCTCAGTACCGCCGCTTCCTCGCGTCCCGTGTCGGCCAGCAAGACTTCGCCGCCTATCGCAAGCAGTTGGAAACCAAGGCTGAGATCAAGAAGTTCTGATCTCGTAACAGCCTGAATAAAAAGACCCCGGCCTGAAGAGGCCGGGGTCTTTTTTTATCCACTAATCAGCTGACTCAACCAGTCTTGATTCAACGCGCAAACTTGAGCTTGCCCCAACTCAGGCCAATCACAGCCGCCAGGGTCGAAGCGCTCAGCACACTCAGCTTGGCAGCCGACAGCAGCGTCGGATCGGAGAAGGCCAGCGACGAGATGAAAATCGACATGGTGAAACCAATTCCCGCCAGCAGGCCCACCAGGGCGACGCCGTTCCAGGTCACGCCCTCCGGCAATTGGCAGATGTTCAGTTTGACCAGCACCACGCTCGCCAGCATCACACCGAGCGGCTTGCCGAGCACCAGGGCCAGGATGACCCCCATGAACACGCCGTGGGGCAGTGGATCGTCCAGGTTGAACCCTTGCAGGCTCACTCCGGCGTTGGCCAGGGCAAACAGTGGCATGACGCCAAAGGCCACCCAGGGGTGCAAGCTCGCTTGAATACGTTGCACCGGCGGCAGCATTTCCCGCTGGGCCTGTCTCAATTGCTTCAACGGTTTGGCGACTTGATGGGCACTTTCAGCCGATTGTGAAAGCCGCTCCATCAGCTCGTTGAACGTGCGCCCGATGGTGTCCAGAGGGCGTTCCCGAGTCGGTCTGGAAGTCACGGGCGTTATCAGGCCAAGCATTACGCCCGCGAGCGTCGGATGCACGCCGGTCTTGAGCAGCCCAAACCAGACAATCGCCCCCGGCAACAGGTACACCACCGCCTTGCCAATTCCCATCCGCTGAAAAATCAGCACCAGCGCCAGCCCGCAGGCCGCGATCACCAGGCCCATGTAGTCCAGGCTGGCGGTATAGAAAATCGCGATGATCAGGATGGCGACGATGTCATCAATGATCGCCAGCGCCAGCAGCAGGATGCGCACGCCGGCGGGGATGGATTTACCCAACAGCGCCAGCACACCCACGGCAAATGCAATGTCGGTGGCAGTGGGCACTGCCCAGCCACTGGCCGCTACCGTGCCATGGTTGAGCAGGGTGTAAATCAGTGCCGGCATCAGCACGCCACCCAGCGCAGCGCCGAGGGGCAGGGTGGCCAGTTTCAGGTTGGCGAGTGCGCCGTCCCTGATCTCCTGGCGAATCTCGGCGCCCACCACCAGGAAGAAGATGGTCATCAGCCCATCGTTCACCAGGAAGTGCAACGAGCGCGAGACCGTGAAGTCTCCCAGCCCGATAGTGAGTGGGGTGTTCCAGAAGTGTTCGTAGGAATCTGCGACGGGGCTGTTGGCCCAGACCAGCGCGACGATCGCTGCCAGCAGCAACACGATACCGCTGACTGCTTCGATCCTTGAAAACCGCTCCAATGCGGACAGGGCGCCTTCGACCAGAACCTGGGGGCGCGGAATAGCAGGGTGTTTATCAGGCACGACAAGTCTCCATTGGCGGCCCGACCAATGCTTATACTTTAACCTGCGCTGTGCCGTATGCAGCAGCGCACCCGGTGCGATCATAAGAGTTAAGAAACATCACGTCACGTTTCGTTTAAACATCGGTTAAACGCAGCGTCGCGATCAGCGCCAGTACGACCAACGCGGCGACCGCCCATGGAAACGATGTCACTCCCCACCCTTGCAACAACATGCCGCCGAGTAGTCCGCCACCGGCGATGCCCAGGTTCCACACCGTCACCAGCATCGACTGCGCGGCATCGGCTGAATCCCTGGCCGACTTGGCGAGCGCCGTTTGCAGCAATGCCGGCAAACCGCCAAACGCCAGCCCCCATAACGCCACCGTGGTGTAGATCACCGTCGCCGAGGTGATCCAGAACGCCAGCGCCAGGGCCGACAGCGCGAACATTGCGCAGCTGATTACCAATAAGGCGCGCAGCCGCTGATCAATCAGCGCGCCGACGATCCAGATACCCAGCAGCGCCGCCAGGCCAAACACCAGCAGCACCTGGTCGATGTCCGCTGCAATCCCGGCAGGTACCAGGAACGGCGCGATATAGGTGTAGAGAATGTTATGAGCCAGCACGTAGGTGAAAGTCACCAACAGCACCGGACGAATCCCTGGCAGTGCCAGCACCTGGCGCAGCCCCAGGCGTTTTTCCGCCTGTTGCCCGGCAAAGTCCGGGACCTGCCAGCGCACCCAGGCCAGCAGCACAACCGTCAGGCCGGACATGATCGCGAAGCTCAGGCGCCAGCCAACCGTGGTGCCCAGGAATGTCCCGGCCGGTACACCCAGTGACAGCGCCAATGGCGCGCCGAGCATGGCCACGGCAATGGCCCTGCCTTGCAGGTGCGGCGCAACCATGCGGCTGGCATAACCGGCCAGCAGCGCCCAGAGCAATCCCGCGAACACCCCGGCGAAGAACCTGGCCACCAGGGTCAGCAGGTAATCGCTGGAAAACGCCGTCACACTGTTGACCAAGGCAAACCCGCCGATGGCAATCATCAGCAATGGCCGCCGGCGCCAGCCCCGGGTGGCGATGGTCAGGGGAATCGCGGCCAACAGCGAGCCCAGGGCGTACAGGGTCACCAACTGGCCCACCAACGCTTCGGACACCCCGAGGCCGGCGCCCATTTGCGGGAGCAAGCCCGCCGGCATGGCTTCGGTGAGGATGGTGATGAAGCCGGCGGTAGCCAATGCCAACAGGCCGCCCAGAGGCAGTCGTTCACGGCTCACCGTGGGGGTCGTGGAAGATAGGGCGCTGTCGCTCATGTTTTTTGGCTCCGGTTTTCAGACGAAAGGGCAGGGAGCCAGAGTAGGGTGCTGCACGGTGGAGAAAAACAGGCTAAGGTTCCGAACTTATCGGACGCCAATGTCCGCAATCCTCGGGAGCGAGACGATGGACAGCCTGGGCAGTATTTCAGTGTTTGTGCAGGTGGCCGAAACCCGCAGCTTTACCGAGGCCGGGCGCATGCTGGGGGTGTCGTCCTCGGCGATTGGCAAAAGCATCGCGCGCATCGAAGAGCGCCTGGGGGTGCGGCTGTTCCATCGCAGCACCCGCAGTATCACGTTGACCAGCGAGGGCGCGCTGTTTCTCGAACGCTCCCGGCGCATCCTGGCGGAAGTCGAAGCCGCAGAACAGGAACTGAGCCAGGCATCCGCCACCCCCAGAGGCAAGTTGCGCGTCAGCCTGCCGCAAGTGCGCGGCTTGTTGATGCCGGTACTGACGGATTTCATGCGCGCCTATCCCGAGATCGAGTTGGACGTGGACTTCTCCGACCGCATGGTGGATGTGATCGAGGAGGGTTTCGACGCGGTGATCCGCACCGGCAAACCCGAGGACTCACGCTTGATGGCGCGCCACCTCGGGTGTTACCGCCTGGTGCTGGTGGCGTCCCCGGAGTACCTGCGCCTGCACGGTACGCCGCGCCAGCCCCGGGATTTGAGCGACCACGCCTGCCTGCGCCACAAATTCTGCGCCACCGGCAAGCTGGAAACCTGGCCACTGCGCCCGGAGTCGGGCCTGCCGGAGCCGACCCTGCGTGCGCCGCTGGTCTCCACCACCATCGAATCACTGATGCACGTGGCCCATGAAGGCCTGGGGATTGCCTGCCTGCCAGACTTCATGGTCCGCGAATCGGTGGAGCAGGGCCGGCTGCAACGGGTGCTGGACTATTACCTGGAGCACAGCGGCAGCTTCTGGATGCTCTGGCCATCAAGTCGCCATGCCTCGGCGAAATTGCGCGTGTTTATCGACCATATGGGCGAGCGGCTTTTTCCTGCGGACACCGTCCCGTAAGGCTGTGACGTTTTACCGACAGGAATTCGCGCGCCGAGGCCACGTTCTGTTGCACAATACCGCCCTGACTGTTTTCCTCAGGATTTTCGATGTCGACATCATTTCACTTGCGTAGCCTCGGGTTGGCGCTGGTGCTGGCGGGCGCTGCGGGCTGCTCGTCACCCAAGACCGCTATTTATGAACATGAGAACTTCGACGACTCCGGCACGTTTTCCCGTGATTACCCGGTCAGTGACACGGCGGCCTGCGAAGCGGCGCGGCGTGCGCTGTTGAGCCAGGGTTACATCATCACCAGCAGCGATCCAAAGCTGGTGGCGGGTAACAAGAGCTTCCAGCAGACCGGCGAAACTCACCTGCAGATCAGCTTCAACGTGGTGTGTGCCGACGATGGCAGCGGCAATCATCACTCGACGATGTTCGCCAACGCCTTGCAGGATCGCTACGCCTTGAAGAAGGTCAACAACTCCGCCAGCCTCGGTGTGGGTGTGTTGGGTTCGGTGTCGATGCCGATTGGCTCCACCGACGACTCCATGGTCAAGGTGGCCAGCGAGACGGTGTCTGCGCCGAAATTTTATGAGCGTTATTTCGCCCTGGTGGACGTTTTCCTGCCCCAGGAAGTGAAAAAGGCAGCGCATATTCCAGAGAAGCCCAAGGCTGACCTGGGCATCCCGGAACCTAAGGCAGCTCCGGCGGCCGATAAGGCCGATAAGGTTGAAGCGACGAAAGAAGTGCCAAAAGAAGCGCCGGCCACACCGGCAGCCCCAGTGACGCCGGCGGTAGTGCCAGCGGCATCGGAGCCGGTGGTACCACCGGCGGAACCTGCGCCGATTGCACCAAAGGAAGCCCCGGCACCTGCGCCAGAGGCCACCAGTCCTGCGCTGCCGGCGCCGACCGAAGCGATTCCGCCTCTGCCGACGCCTGCGCAGTAACTACACCGCTACGGGGTTGGCCTTGTCGACGTTGATCCCGTAGCGGCTGATCGCCTCCGCCACCCTGGCGCGGCTGATCAGGCCGTCATCCGCCAGCGCCTTCAAGGCCGCCAGGGCAATGAAATACCGGTCCACCTCGAAGAACTGGCGCAAGGTTTCGCGGGTATCCGATTGCCCGAAGCCATCGGTGCCCAGCGCCACAAAGCGCCGGCCCGGTACAAACGGGCGAATCTGATCGGCAAAGATTTTCATGTAGTCGGTGGCGACCACCACGGGTCCGGGCTGGCCCTCAAGGCACTGCTCGACATAGCTGGTACGCGGTTCGCTTTCAGGATGCAGCAGGTTCCAGCGCTCCACGGCATGGCCTTCCCGGCGCAGCTCGGTCAGGCTGGTGACACTCCACACATCGCTGGCCACGGCAAAATCATCGCGCAGCAGGTCCGCGGCGGCGATGACTTCCCGCATGATCGAACCGCTGCCCATCAGCTGTACCCGTGGTTGCGTGGTGTCTTCAGCCGCCTTCAACCGATACATACCCTTGAGAATCCCGTCCTCGACGCCTTCGGGCATCGCCGGGTGCGGGTAGTTTTCGTTGAGCAGGGTGATGTAGTAGTAGATGTCCTCTTGCTCGACGTACATCCGGCGCATGCCTTCGCGAATGATCACCGCCAGCTCGAAGGCAAACGTCGGATCGTAGGAAATGCAGCACGGGATCACCGACGACAGCACATGGCTGTGGCCATCGTCATGCTGCAGGCCTTCGCCCATCAGCGTGGTGCGCCCGGCCGTCGCCCCCAGCAGAAAGCCCCGCGCCCGTGCATCACCTGCGGCCCAGGCCAGGTCGCCGACCCGCTGGAAGCCGAACATCGAATAGAAAATGTAGAACGGTACGGTCATCAAGCCGTGGTTGGCGTAGGACGTACTTGCTGCGATCCACGAGGAAATGGCGCCGGATTCATTCAGGCCTTCCTGCATGATCTGTCCGTCCTTGCTCTCCTTGTAGTAGGACAGCTGGCCGGCATCTTGTGGGGTGTAGAGCTGGCCGACGGCGGAGTGAATGCCGATCTGGCGGAACAGGCTTTCCATGCCAAAGGTGCGGGACTCGTCCGGCACGATGGGCACGATCAGTTTGCCCAGGTTCGGGTCCTTGAGCAGGGTGCCGAGGATGCGCACAAAGGCCATGGTGGTGGAGATCGCGCGTTCGCCGGTGTCCTTGAGCTGGGTGGCGAAGGCATCCAGTTCCGGGATCTTCAGCGACTCGACCGCGCTATGGCGAGCCGGCACGTAGCCGCCCAGTGACTGGCGGCGGGCGGCGAAATAGCGGGCCTCTTCGCTGTCGGCGGCCGGTTTGAGATACGGGATTTCAGCCAGTTGGTCGTCGGCCACTTCCAGCCCGAAGCGATCGCGGAAGGCTTTGACGGCTTCAGCGCCCATCTTTTTCAGCTGGTGGTTGATGTTCTGGCCTTCGCCGGCCTCGCCCATGCCGAAGCCCTTGACGGTTTTCGCCAGGATCACCGTCGGCTGGCCGCTGTGACGCACGGCGGCGGCATAGGCGTTGTAGACCTTGTCCGGGTCATGGCCGCCCCGTGAGAGTTTCCAGATGTCGTCGTCGGACATGTCTGCCACCAGCGCCAGCAACTCCGGGTATTTGCCGAAGAAGTGTTCCCGCACGTAGGCGCCGTTTTGTGATTTGTAGTTCTGATAGTCGCCGTCCACGCACTCCATCATGCGCTGGCGCAGCAAGCCGCTTTTATCCTTTTCCAGCAGCGCATCCCAACCGCCGCCCCAGATTACCTTGATCACGTTCCAGCCGGCGGCGCGGTACAGGCTTTCGAATTCCTGGATCACCTTGGCATTGCCGCGCACCGGCCCATCCAGGCGTTGCAGGTTGCAGTTGACCACGAAGATCAGGTTGTCGAGCTTCTCGCGCCCGGCCAGGGAAATGGCTGCCAGGGATTCCGGCTGATCCATCTCGCCATCACCGAGGAACGCCCACACCTTGCGGCCCTGGTGCTGCTTGAGGTCGCGGAACTCCAGGTAGCGCATGAAGCGCGCCTGATACGCGGCGGTAATCGGTCCGAGGCCCATGGAAACCGTAGGAAACTGCCAGAAGTCTGGCATGAGGCGAGGGTGCGGATAGGATGACAAACCGTCGCCACCGGCTTCCCGGCGGAAGTTGTCCAGCTGCGCTTCGCTGATCCGGCCTTCGAGGTACGCCCGCCCGTAAATGCCCGGCGCGGAGTGGCCCTGGATGTACACCAGGTCGCCATCGAAGCTTTCAGTTCGGCCACGGAAGAAATGGTCGAAGCCTACGTCATACAGCACCGCAGCCGACGCATAGGTTGCGATATGCCCGCCCACGCCGGAATGTTTGCCCGCGCGCAGCACCATGGCCATGGCGTTCCAGCGAATAAACGCATTCAGCCGGCGCTCGGTGGCCAGGTTGCCGGGGTAGGGCAACTGGCGGTCTACCGGGATGGTGTTGACGTACGGGGTGGTCACCCGCCCGTAGAAGTCGCCATGCCGCGCCACGTCGAAATCCAGCAACTGATCAATCAGGTAATGCGCGCGCGGGCGGCCTTCGGTGGACAGCACCGATTCGATGGACTCCAGCCATTCGCGGGTTTCCTGTGGATCGTCGTCGAGGCGTACTGCAGTGTTCGGGGTCATGTCAGGCTCCAGGGTGGACGGGTTTCAGCGTGTGGGCTCCTTGTGGGAGCTTTGCGAATGTAGTTGCAATTGCAACTACATGGCTGAATCTAGCGCGGGATGAGCTACTATTGCAACCTTCTTGAAATTCCCCGGATGGTGTTGCATGTCGTCGAAAGAGCCTGATGTCTGGTTCCGTTTTGTTCGGGCCCACAGGACGGTCATCCGTGAAATCGAACGGCGCCTGGCCGATGCCGGTCTGCCGCCGTATGCCTGGTACGACGCTTTGTGGGGCCTGGAAAGTGGCCCCGATGGCACCCGGCGCATGCACGAATTGGCCGATGTGCTGGCCATCGAACGCTACAACCTGACGCGCCTGGTCGACCGCCTGGAAAAGGACGGCCTGGTGGTGCGTTCGCGCTCCGACGGTGACGGGCGTGCTGCCTTTGTCTCAATTACCGACGCGGGCCGGGTATTGCGTAAAAAGATGTGGAAAATCTACGAAAGCAGCGTGGATGAATTGTTTTTGTCGCAGCTCGACAGCGAGCAACGCCGGGTTTTTGCCGAGGCATTGGAACGTACCGCGGGGCTGGCGATGGAGGCGGGCGTGCAGACCCGCGGGCGACGTAAGACCTGAAGCAAAGACTCCAGGCGACGCGGATTCCGTGTGGGAGCGGGCTTGCTCGCGAAAGCGGTGTGTCAGCAACAGTAATATCAACAGGCACACCGTCTTCGCGAGCAAGCCCGCTCCCACATTTGATCTGCGATGGATTGCAGATCGTCATTTCAGGTGATATCGATTCAGGGCGGTCTCCACCTGTTCTGCTTCGATCCAGCCGTCATCCGCCAACGCCTTCAATGCCAGCACCGCTACCCAATATCGACTGGGTGCTGACGTTTCCACGGAGCCCGCACCCAACGCTACAAAACGCGCATCCACATGCCCTGCCAACTGGTCAACGATAGGCTGCGGATTCCCGGTGACTGCGACCACCGGCGCGCCATCCCCAGCCAGGCAATCCCTTAGATGACAACTGCGCTTCGGTGCCAACGGGTGCAGGCGATTCCAGCGTTGCGCTGCATCCGCTTCGCGGGCCAGCCGTGTATAGCTGGGGCAACTCCACAGTTGCGCCTCGACGTTCCAATCCGTCTCGAGCAACTGCGCGGCGTGCACGACTTCTTCAAACGCTCGACCCGCACCCAGCAACCGCACCCTCAATTCACTCGTGTATGAGCGCCGGACCCGGTACATGCCCCTGAGCGCATGCTCACTATCCTGCGGGCTCAGCCCTGGCCCTTCGTGTTGATCGTGCAGTGCCAGGTAGTAGAACCCCGGCTCGCCGTCGACATACAGCGCCTGCAAACCCGCCAGCACAATCGCCCGGGCTTCCTCGCCGGAGGCCGGGTCATAAGGTGTGCAGTGAGGATTGCTGGCCAGCCATAAGGGCAGTGAAGGGGAGGGCTGGGTTGCATTGTCGTTGCACAGGATGCCCCGCTGACGGGTCTCGCCGGACAGCGCGCGCAACTGCGCCGATGATGCGGCCGTGTGCAGGTACAGCATGGGTTTTTCCCCGGTATTGCGCGCGAACCAGGTGGGCCAGCTCACCACTCGGCGTGAGCGCGACTGGCCGCGAATCACCCACGCCTGCCGGCTGGACTCCAGGGTGTTGGCCATGGTCATCACGCTATACAGGGGCGAGCAGCGGGGCTGCTGCGTTGCATTCAGGGCGTCGATGCAGATCAGGGCAGAGCGTTCGGTGCTGGCAGTCATGAGCAGGGTCGCTTGGCAACGGGTGCCCATACCCTAAAGGAATTCGGCTTACGATTGCAATTGCAATGATTGCAGTTGCATCTAAAATTCATCCGGCTAAATCAAGGCAATCCTGCTACGTTTAATCCTGAAGTGCAGGAACGTCATGCCACGGACATTTTTTCGTCATGACGGCACTTTAGGCTGGTTGTGCAGGTCACTAAGCAACCCCTTTTCATAAAACAAGGAGTCAACCATGGACGATTACCAGGAAGAATTGCTCGAGTACCACGCCTTTGAACTGGATCCGCTGGATCCGGCCGATGATGCCACCGAGCTGTAAGACAGACGTCAGGCGGAATGCCGCTGACTGCGGCGAAATTCCCCTGGGGTCTGGCTGTTCCAGCGCTTGAACGCCCGTTGAAAGGCTTCCGCTGAAGCAAAACCGAGCAAATAGGCAATTTCACCGAACGCCAGTTCGGTATCGCGAATGTAGGTCATGGCCAGGTCGCGGCGAGTGTCGTTGAGAATCGCCCGGAACTGAGTCCCTTCTTCCGCCAGCTTGCGCCGCAGGGTCCAGGTCGGCAGTTTCAAGCGTGACGCCACTTCTTCCAGGTCGGGTTCCCGGCCACCATTGAGCATCGGCCCGAGCAAGCGGGTAATGCGCTCGCGCAGGCTGCGGGTGCGCGTCAACTGCTCCAGTTCCCGTTCACACAATTGCACCAGTAATTGCCAGGTACTCGGGCAGTGTTCCGGGTTGCGCAGGGCCAGGGTTTGCTGGCTCAGGCGCAGTTGGTTGTGCTCGGCGCCAAACTGGATCGGGCAGTCCCCCAGCACGCTGTAGCGCTCGCTGTAGTCCGGTGCTTCGAATTCGATTTCGATGCGTTGCGCCTGCACCGGTTGCAGGCTCAGGCTCGACAACTGATGCAGCCACCCGGCGATGATCGAATCCACCACAAAGCGGTTGTAGGCGTTGTAGGGGCTGATGGAATAGAAGCGCAACCAGGCGCCATCCGTGTCCTCGTGAAAGCTCGACTGGCCGCGATAGTTGGAGCCGTACAAGGCTTCGAAGCGCGTCAGGGTACGGGCGGCTTCGCGCACGGTGGGCGCCTGGGCGGCGGTGACCCCGGCGAGCCCGGCCTGGCTCAGGCGGCTGAGCTGGCCCATGCGCAGGCCCAGGCTGGCGTCGCCGGTCAACTGGATGGCCGCAAAGCCCAGGCGCATATAGCGCGGGATCGACAAGCGTGCACCCGCCTCGGCCAGGCGTGCCGGGTCAAGGCCGTATTGCAGCAGCAACGGTTGCGGGTCGAGGCCATGGCTGTGGATCGCATCGGCCAAGGTGTGGACGAAGCCCACCGACAAATCCCCAAGCCGCACCGGTTTCATCGTGTTACAGCCACACGTTCAGCAGGCGCGCGCCACGGGCATTGCCGTCGGCGAACACCTGGCCGTTGCTGCTGAGGAAGCTTTGCCCGGCGCTGCCCATGTCAAAGAACTGCCCGCGCAGGAACACGCTCATGCCGGCGGTGGCCTGGCTGATGGGTTGTTGGCTGATCAGGGTCAGGCGGTGCCAGGCTTCGCCTTCGCTGAGTTCTTCGGGCTTGAGGCTGATTTCCGGCGGCGTCGACACGCTTTTGAAGCCGCGCCACGGCTTGTCCCAGGTCTCGCGGCCAATCACGAAGGCCGGCACCGCCACCAACTGGGCGCCTTGCTCGTTGAGCTTGCGGTAGTTGTCCGGGTACCAGCTGTCGCTGCCGATCAGGATGCCCAGGCGCCCGGCCGGGGTGTCGACCACGCTGACGCTGTTTTCATCGCCCGGCTCAATAAAGCCGCGCTCGTCAAAAATCGGATACAGCTGGCGTTGCGGCTGGCCCAGCGGCAAGCCATCGCGGTCGAAGACCACACTGGTGTTGTACAGCGCGCCATGGCCGATCTGCAGCTGGCCCTGGCTGACGCTCGGGTTGGGCAGGGCAATGGAGCCGGCCACCAGGGTTACGCCGAATTCCTTGGCCAGGCCACCGAACAGCACTTGATAGTCGCGGGCCATGGCCGGGGCCTTCATACGCAGGTAGGCGTCGTCGATGCGGTCGTCACCCTTGGCGCTGATCAAGGCCCGCAGGAACAGCAGTGGGTTGCTCGCCGACAACCAGTTCATCGCTTCCTTGAGGTTGGTGGCCTGGTACAGCTCGTTCTTTTCGCCGCTGACCATCAGCCAGGTGCCGATATGTTCCGGCAGTACCACGATGGTCTTGTCGTTGATCAGGCCCTGGTCACGGGCGTTTTGCAGGTAGGCCGCCAGCTTGAGGTGCAGGCGTTCCAGGCTCTGGTAGTCGGCGGGGAACAGTTCCGGCTGGATGCCCAGCAGGTTGCCGCGGTCGGCGGGCACGCCCTGGTCGACGGCCAGGTTGATCCGCAGGTCGGACAGGTAATGGCCCACGGGGCGCTCCTGGGTCCAGACCAGATAGGCGGAAACGGCGGCGACCAGGGCCATGATGAGGGTGAAGCCAAGAAGTTTACGCATGGGGCAAATGACAACGGACCGTGTGCTGGGTTTGCATTTTCTCTCAAATTTCTGGGCTGGGTACGAAAAACCGTGGTTTGGCACGAAAATCTCAAAAGCCTTGAGTGCGTGTTTTCGCCGCGGGCCTGATCTTTCCAGGGTCGACAGTAACGGGTTGTGACCACAGGTGCACGCGCGCGGGTCAATGCCGTGGGATGTTACTCGTGCGCGCACCAGCTTCTGGCAGATTGTTACTTTGTGCCTCAATACCGTGCGCAAGTTCCTCGCCAAGGTTGATTCGCGCAATGGGTTCGCGGAGGGCTGGCCTCGCAACTCAAGTGTTTCAGCGCCTTACAGGCCTCTCTGTTTAACGACACGTCGAGTTGGCAACAACCTTGCATATGCTTGTATGTACAAGTAAAGATGTGTGCGTAAGAGTCCATGAGCATCCTCTTCGCACCCATCAATGT